>JASHPB010000251.1 GCA_030038355.1 Candidatus Binataceae bacterium | reverse complement strand
TGCCGGCGACGCGGCCGGCGGCGAGGGCGTGATTGCAGACCTGGCGCACCTGGCGCTCGAGCGTGAACATGTCGGGATAGAGCCGCAGATTGAGTACTGTGGCAGTGTCCCATTTCTGCGCGGTGGCGTGTTCCTCGGCTTTCCGCAGTACGGTCTTGAGGCCGCCGAGCAATTGAAGGCAAACCGGCACGAAACCGGAATATAGTGATATAGCCATCAGAGCTTCTCCCTAATGCTGGTGACGTCTTCTCGAGGCGATCTTAGCGTCCGGCGCATTGCCCGAAAAGCGACCGCTGTCTCGAAATTTCGAGCACCGCCTAGGTCCTTGATCAGCCCGGAGGAACATGGCCGGTACCCCACTTCATCGCGTCGACCCCGCCAGGACGTTGAGGGCCCGGTTTTCGAGCTTGTACGGTTTCATATTGGCGAGAATCTCGGACCTCGCACGGTCCCCATCTAATGCTACATCTGCATGCCGGGCGGCATCACAAATGGCCATGCGCCGGCGGCGTGTTCGCAAGAATCGCAGCCAGACCAAGCACGGCAACCGCCAGTATCAGTGACTCGATGCCCACGTTGCGTACGAGTGACCTTTGTGTGGATGGCACGCCGATAGCGGGCATCAGGCGGTACCTGTTGTAGGCGCCAATCGGCAGCACAAGACTGAAGACGGCGATCTTCGCGAGCAATGTGCGTCCATAAGCGGAGTACAACAGAGACGCCAGCGCCGAAGGCGGCGCGATCTTTTTGCAGAGTTGCGAGCACGAGCGACACCGGCGCAACCACAACTATCTCGATTAACAGCTTAGATCGAGGCGGAGCGATCTGGGTCGATCTGGGCTCTGGCACTTTTGCGTTCCAAGAGGTCTGGTGCTAACCGGTCGTACATGCCCGTCGCACCGTTCGTCCTTTGGTGCCTGCTCGTGCCGCCCCGGCGTCCGTTGGCTTTCGGTTTGATACCGCCACTCACGCTGTACCAGGTCGCGTACTGCGCGGAGACTCGCGACGAATGCGAGCACGAAAGGGAGCTAGGCCGCGCGATGTGTCAAAACCCGGGAGTACCCTGCGTTTTCGACCTTGCGCAATGCATGAGGAGCGATGATACGCGCCTTCATGTTGACCGCCACCAGAGAATCGAACTCGCTCACGTGGTCACGACTATTTTTCTTAACAAGGTCGTCCACATGAACACCGCCGATCGCCAGGCCGAGCTTCAGAAATATGGAATTACCGAACAGGAATACGAGGAGGCCATAGGTATGTCCGAGGGCGACGCCGAGCAAGAGCTGGGCCGTGCGCTTGAGATTCCGTCAAAGAAACCCTGAAAGTGTGGTTTTGTCCCTTCCTGTCATCTCTTGCCGACTTTGGTCCTCGGAGAGAACAGCTTTCATCGAGAACGACTCCTTGTGGTGTTACTGGTGAAGAAGCGGCATTTCGCGCCAGCGCGGTGGGAAGCCCCTCGGACCCAAAACCAGTTTTTGCTCTCTGTGTTTGCAAACCGTCTGGCGTTGGTGGGAGCATGAGTCGGGATTCAGAATGGAAATTCCCGTTTAAACTTCTAGTTTTGATTTGAATCTGACAACCAGAACGAAGGAGAACGGAGAATGGCAACGATCACGACGAAAGACGGAACACAGATTTTTACAAAGACTGGGGCCCGAAGGATGCACAGCCAATTGTGTTTCATCACGGGTGGCCGCTAAGCGCAGATGACTGGGATAACCAGATGATGTACTTTCTTTCGCAAGGATTCCGCGTCGTCGCACATGACAGGCGCGGCCATGGCCGCTCCTCGCAAGTGCACACCGGTCACGACATGGACCATTACGCATCCGACGCTTCGGCAGTGGCCGAGCATCTCGACCTGAGGAATGCGATCCACATTGGACATTCGACGGGTGGCGGCGAGGTAGCACGCTATGTTGTGAAGTACGGCGAGCCTCAGGGCCGCGTAGCCAAGGCCGTGCATCTCGCCTACGTTCCCCCTCTCATGCTCAAGACCGAGAAGAATCCGGGCGGTACTCCGATCGAAGTGTTCGACGGCTTCCGCAAGGCGCTGGCTGACAACTGGGCACAGTTCTTTCTCGATGTTCCTTCAGGTCCGTTTTACGGCTTCAACAGATCGGGCACGAAGAGCTCGCAGGGAATCATCCAGAATTGATTGGTGGCGTCAAGGGATGATGGGTAGCGCACTCGCCCACTACGAAGGCATCAAGACTTTTTCTGAGACAGACCAAACGGACGATCTGAAAGCGATCACGGTACCGACCCTCGTGATGCAAGGCGACGACGACCAGGTCGTACCGTACAAAAAACGCATCGGCGCTGCAGGCAAAACTGCTCAAGCATAGCACGCTTAAGATTTACCCCGGCTTTCCCCACGGCCTCATGACCACTCATGCCGACGTGATATCCGGACCTCCTGGCATTCATCCGAAACTGAACCCATGCGGGGCCGCATTACGCGGCCGCTCCTCCGGTTCGGCGCACAGCTGACAGAGAATCAAGAAGGCACCCCATTCGATCGCAGGAAAAACCCATTGGGCAAGAGGAACGTATGAAGAATTGGCTTTTGCTTTCCTGCTTATTGAGCAGGTCGCATATCAAAGTTAGTAGGTTGAGCCGCCGCTTCTGAAGGCATCAGCCGGCGCCGTGATATCGGAACTGGTCGTCGAAGGAGACAAGAAGATTCCGGCGTGTTTGATATTACGCTAGACAGAGGGTGCGCCACCAAGAGACTATGCCTTCCGCATCCGAATCGACGGAGTAATACAACTCTTCCGCCCCATTAGGGCGACACTACCGTAGCAGCTCAAAAACCGGGACCCGTTAAAGTCCTGCTGGTAGGATGTTCATGCAACAATCCCTTGAACACGACGCCAAAATCTGCTCGCTTCGGACTTACTACAGATAGCATCTTGCCGAATGACTCTACGTAGTTATGCCGTGATCGGGAGTTGGAGAGGTCTGATGAATAAAACAATCCTCGCCTACTTGCTCGCCCTGTTGCTTGCGGGCTGCGCCATGCAACCGACCCGATCGCCATCGGCACCGTATGAGCCTGCATTTTTGCCACCAGTCACCACCCGCATGCCCAAAGCGACGCAGGTTGGACAACTCAGCAGCATGTTTCCTTTCGGCTCCGGGCTGGTTATCCAGTGCGCCGCTAGTGATGCGGCCATGAAGGACAAGGTGCTGACGTGGACCAATTCAGATGCGCCCATCAAGGTGGTGGCCGGTGAGATTTGGGCCGGTCTGGCAGGTGGGGCGGTGGTCGATGCCCATTCGAGGCTCTACGCGGCCAACGGCATGATGATGGGTCGTATCGAGTGGGATCACTACGCCAATCCGACGAGTGCGAATGATAATTTCAGGAATCTCCTGATTCCTTTCGGCACCTTTTGGACCGTCAACACCGGCGATACACTCTCACTGAAATACGCGTGCGGCATGGACGCCACCAAGCAAATGCAATCGAACGTGATGCTAATTTTCGAGTGACCAATGGAAAGACGAATTCGATACAACACCCTCCTTCGTAAACGGGCTGTCTCTAGTCGCAACCTAAACCCGAACGTATCGATGACGCAGCCCACCAACAATCGGAACCGCGACAATCCTGCCGACAGTCAGAGAGTCGCGAAAGTTGGGCGCGTCTTTTTTTAACGAAAGCCCAAAGCCTGTTTGACGTCAACTTGGTTTCGCTGAATCGTCTGAATCCGACAAGCTAGCAACTTTAGTCGCCGGCTTGCAGGCACTGATTTTCCGATCCAAGAAGACCCGCTCGCAGCTTATCGATCGGTGGATAAACGTCTCGCCATCGTTTGACCTACCTTTCTCGCCCCGCGACTGTGGAGTTGGCAACTCCGGCGCGCGGGCGGCTCCAACCGTGGGACCTACCCTCCGGGGGGATCGATAACACCGTCCGCGCGCCAACTTTCCCCCCTATCAAAGTCCCAATCGCGCGATAGAGAAAATCGGGGCCCGCGGTACCGATAGTCGCCAAAGGGCTCTGCGAGATTGGGTCAATGAAGCTCGCTGATTATTTGAAAGTCTGGCCACCGGGATTGTCGTCCTCGTACGGGAAGGGCGCGGGCGCTAGACAGGTCACGTTCGCATATCGCGTTGTAGTGTATAAATTCCGATGGCTACGGAACTCGCCGATTTTGGGGACCGGCCTGCCGACCTCCTTTTCTTTACTGATTGAGGAAATTCCGTTGATCTTTCCACTCGACCGGAGACTAGAGCAAATCTCTTACATCACAACGTGTGGGTGCTATGATCTTTCTTGCTTTGACCACGAATCTTAACATCGCACCTACTGGCGGAACGAGGCAAAGTGGTCGGATTCCACGCATTCAGTAGAGGCTATAGCAGTGACAACACTTATTCTCATCCGCCATGGATACGTGGAAGGAATCTCGCCGGAACGATTTCGAGGCCTCACGGAGCTTCACTTGACCGAAATCGGTCTCAAGCAAGCGAGCGCCACGCGGGATCGCATTGTTGAGAGCTGGAAGCTTGAAGCAATCTACTCTAGCCCACTCGTACGCTGTCTCAAGACCGGACAGATCATTGGAGAACCGATGGGCCTTCGTCCCGTAGTGATCTCCGAGCTGCGTGACATCGATTACGGCGATTGGCAGGGACGACTATTTGCCGAGGTCGAGGCTCAGTGGCCCGATTTGATGAGGACGTGGCGCACGGCGCCGCAGAAAGCTCGAATTCCAGGCGCTGAGACCCTAGAGGCCGTGCACAAGCGAGTGACCAGATGGCTCGAATCGATCCTCGTCACCACCAAGGACCGAACCGTCGCGATTATCGGACATGACAGCGTGAATCGAGTCCTTCTCTTGCATGTTCTGGGGCTTCCACTCGAGCGCTACTGGCATCTCAGGCAAAGCCCATGTTGTATCAATGTCATAGAATGCAACGAGAACGGCTTCTACCTGGAGGCCGTGAATGAGACTTTTCATCTCCGCGGTCTCGAATGAGTCGCGACTCTCAAAGCCGTGAGGCGAATGGTATGGGATTCTCGGTCGACGCTGTTCGTCGCGAAGACAAAGACGGCGGCCGAAAGCGATTGGGCTGGTTTCTGGGGCACCGACGTCGTCACAGAGCATTTCCACGACCTCTACCAGGGACCGTTGTCGGCCTGACGCACGACGTCGCCGAGACCTATGTCCCGGTGCGAATCACGGTGGCCTACGCGGCTCAGAAGCCGGTGCCGAAACCGTTCTTGATGATCCTCGAATGGATCAGGACGCCCGCGGGATGGAAGATGGCGACCGACATCACGCTGCCGATTCCACCCGCACCGCCTAGTAACTGATCAATCGGCATCGACTGCAGCGCCTACTAGGTTCAAGGATTCTCGGATCGCACTCGACACCACATGTGCTGCATTCAGCTCACCCTGAGGTACTCCGGCTTCCTTGATCGATGTCGCGGGTTGGATACCACCGCTTCACCTGTGCCCGTAATCCGTGAAAATGCAATCTTTTGCCTTCACTGCCGTGTGGCACGCGAACCCGCACTTGGTGTCGTTCCCCTGGGGTCGCTTGCCCGTTGAGTTGCCTAGCCTGAACTTATCGGAGGCGGGCTGATACTCGAAGACGCCGTAACCCCATCCGAACATCGGTTGGGTTGAGCGAGCTAGACATCATTCGCGGCTTGAAAGGGCAGTTTTTCCTCGGATGGGTGGAGGCATCCTCGGGCAACCTCGCGCACGGCGTCGCGCGAATGCGGGACCCCCTGCAAGAGTACAGAGCCTCCGGCTCCGCCAACTGGTCGTATTATTACCTGGCACTCTTCGCAACGGCCCTCGGCCAGATGAAGCAGTTCGACGAAGGTCTTCGCAGCATCGACGAGGCGTTCGGTGTGATCGAGAGAGGTGGGGCGCGGATACATGAGGCGGAGGTCCATCGGCTGAAGGGAGAATTGTTACGGGTGCAGGACGCCTCGAATGTCATGCGAGCCGAGGAATCGTTCCGCACCGCGATCGAAATTTCGCGCAGGCAGAACGCGAAGTCATGGGAGCTGCGCGCGGCGACGAGCCTCGCGCGGCTGCTACGCGACACCAATCGCCGCGACGAGGAGTGCGCGATGCTCGCCTGCATCTACCACTGGTTCACCGAAGGCTTCGACACCGCGGAATATGCAGGGCCGTATTCGAGCCGCCCGCGCCATCGACTCCGCCACGCTTTAGAAAAGATAACCGCGCTTGCTGTTGCGCCGCAGGCAGTTCCAGCGCTTTTGGAAGATCGGGGAAGATTCGCCGCAGAATCGGCGCGAACTGAGCCAATTCTGCCGCGTAGGGGCCCATTTGCCCACGGTAGTCTTCGAGATCGCCGCCTGCGCCAGATTATTTTCGATGATCTCGGCGAATGGTATGTAGGGCTGCGGCTCGTCTCTTTCGTAGCAGTTGTCGTTACCGAAAATCCAATCCGGCGTGACGAGACACTCCGCGTGTGCTACTGGAACGCGCGATGCTCGAGTTCCTGACCAAACTTCTGCTTATCGTCCCATCTCGGCTGCGCTCCCAGGCGAGGTTGCAGGCCGAAATTCTGGTTCTGAGTCGGCAGGTACTGATTCTAGGCCGCAAGTCTCCCTCCAGGCTGCGAAATATCGATCGATTGATCCTGGTTTGGCTGTATCGTCTCTTTCCAGCGCTTCTTAACGCGATCACCGTGGTCAAGCCGGAAACGGTGATTCGCTGGCACCGGCGCGGCTTCCTCGCCTATTGGCACTGGAAGTCCGGGTGGCGCGGTGGTCGGCCAAAGATTGATAGCGAGGTCCGGGACCTGATTCGACGAATGAGCCGCGAGAACCCACTTTGGGGCGCACCACGGATCCACGGCGAGTTGTTGATGCTCGGGATCGAGGTCGCTCAATCAACGGTTGCCAAGTACATGGGCCAACGCGGTCGACCGACCTCACAGAACTGGAAGTCATTCCTGCGCAACCAAGCGGCGGGCATCGCGTCCATCGACTTATTCGTGGTGCGGACCATTTCGTTCAAGCTGCTGTATGGTCTAGTGATTCTCGGCCACTTGCGAAGGCGGCTGATCCGCGTCGCCGTAACGACCAATCCGACCGCTGAATGGATCGCCGGTCAGGTCACTGAAGCATTCCCCTGGGACGAAGCACCGCGGCATTTGCTCCGGGACCGGTATGGTGCATTCGGTCCGGCATACACCAGACGCATCCGAACGATGGGAATCCGCGATCACCCAACTGCGCCATGCTCGCCGGGGCAAAACGGGCACGTCGAGCGATTGATCGGCTCAATTCGTGAATGCCTCGATCACCTGGTGGTGTTCGGTGAGAAAGACTTGCGCCACATCCTGGTGGCTTATGCCTCGTACTACAACTCCGTCCGAACTCACTTATCCTTATGCAAAAGCGCCCCACTTTTCCGCCGCCGTCGGACGTTCGGCACGATTATCTCGATTCCGATACTAGGTGGGCTGCATCATCAATACGTTCGGGTTTAAGTTTTTCGTAACGACACCACTTTCTATGCCTCGGCATACGTTCCAGAACTTCGCTCGCGGCCGAGAATTTGTTTCTGCGCAAGCAGCTCGCCTTCTATCAGGAACGCAAGATCAAGCCCCGACTTGCTGACAATCCGACGCGCCTCACCCTCGTGCTGCTCAGCCGCTGGTTCAATTGGCGAGTTGCTTTGATGGTTGTGAGGCTTAAGACCTTGGTCGGTTGGCACCGCAAGGGCTTCTGTTTCTTCTGGCGTTGGAAGTACGCGGCTGGCCGGCATCCGATACCCCGCCGAACTTCGGCTACTGATTCGCAAGATGGCGCGCGAGAACTGCCCTTCTCAAAGCTTCATCCGCTGAGATCAGAAGCGACTTGAGTCGGTTACACAGGACCAACGGAGCGATCAGGTAGCTAAGGACCGCCTTCAACCCAGGGTTGGGAGGCTACGTCCGAGTCCGGATTAGGTTTTGAGAAGGCACAGCCAGACACGACAATCGCCCGGGCAAGCGCGGAGCGCGGTCCTGATCGTATCGAGAAGCCCACGACGACCGATGGTTAGATTGGGTTTTCCTCGAAGAGACGCGCGACCATCGTCGAATCGAGATAAGGCCCGATCGCCTTCGACTTAATCGGAGTGAGCACCTAAAAGGTCCTTGGATCGAGCATCCGAAGAGTCCGATTGTGAAATCAAATAGACATATCGCGAGACCTGGCGGCCGGATCATCGAACACTCCGGACGCTCTTTCGTTTCGCTCAGGACGACTATCCGCGTTGTGGGAGCGGATCTGGGCTTTTGAAATCGTCCGTTTGACTGAAGCAGAATACCTTGAGCGACGTGTTTCGTGGCGTCCGATTCTTCACGGTCGGCTCTTCGGCTGGAACGCGCATGGAATGCACCGTGTTGACGCTCACCAGCTCCGAGACGGGCAATGGATCGCGTGTGTTGACGGATATCGCTACGCTCTCCCAGTTGGCATAGAATGGGTCATCTGCCTCTTGTCAGAAAATCGGCGGAGGAATCTCGATCTCTTCAGCCCGCATTCTATTTCGTGAGTACGAAGATAGCTCTCCGACCACTCGTCGCATCATATTTCATCGCCGCCTGAAACTCCGAGAGATCGAAGTCTTGACCCACATGCGTCCTGAACCATGGGTCTTCGATGCAGCCTTCAAGATCCGCCATCATGTTGACGAGGCGCTTCTCGTCACGAACTGTTGGACTATCGAAGTTGCTGAATCTCTTCATCGTCGCACCTTTCATCATGAACACGGACGAGTGAAAGGTCACTTTCTCGGCGCCCGACAGAAACCCGTAAAAGAAGATGCTGGACCGGGGTGGCAAGGCTCCGAGCATTTGACTGATGAGGGTACCTCCGACGCCGTCGAACACGGCAGTTGTACCAAGGTCACGTGCCGAATGTTCGAGTTCGTGAATGAAGTCTGAGTCATCGCTTGCCAGAACATGTGGCATCCCATTCCGAAGCATCTCTGCTTTCGATGCCGCGCTGCGAACGATGATGACTGTCGGCGTGCCGCGTCGGCGAGCAAGAGCTGCCATCGCGCGTCCGGTGGCCGAACCACCAGCGGTCACCACGATGCCGCGATGCCCCTCCGCTTCCGCCTGTTCTAGAAAGGAATAAGCGGTCACAACATTGACGAGTGATCCACTGTAGTCTCGCGCTTCAACGTGGTCTGGAAGCGGCAAACATGCGAGATACGGAAGCTGGGCTGTTTCACACCAGAGCCCGAGAAACGGGCAGTCCGGCTGCAAAGACCGATAGATCGCGACCTTCCTGCCCAGGTAACGCGCTGGCACGTCGTCTCCAACTTGGGTCACGGTACCCGCTCCCGAAGAGCCCCAAACGCCTTCACGTCGCGTGCCGCGCGCTCCGCCTGCCGCGTCGGGAACCTTCAGGAACGTCTTGTCTCCGTGATTGATAGCTGCGGCGGAGATCCTGACAGTCACGTATCCCTGCGGTGGCGCGGAGGGAGAGGCAACGTCCTTTAGTTGCAGGTTGCGGCTCTCATCGATGCAGATCGCTCTCACTTCGCATCCACTCGTATTATGTCGGCGGGATAGTGGGTTCCATCAAGCGCGAAAGCCGCTGAGCGAACCGGTTTCACCGTCGCACCAACAGACCATCTACTCTGTTGCGGCGTGCAGGGCGAGAGGACCATATGCGTATGCTGCTCAGTCGCCGGGAGCAGGCCGGCACACGAGCTTCTCCTGTAACGACGCCCCGAGGTGTGATATTGGAACACGGTGTTTGAGTCGCTGACCAAGCTCGTGCTCATCGCGCGATGCCAACTCAACCATTTCGCCACTAGCATCGCGTTGATGGTGGCAATGTTGGTGAGTCTCAATGCATTCGCCGGCACCAAATGTAGTCCGTTCGGCGACCCTCCGGCGCAGGTCGCCCGAGGTTGGTTCGCCAAGGCTGTGACCGCGCGCAACTCTCTGTGCCTCGGCGGTACGCTGTTAGGTCCGTGGGCCGACGGAAACGGAGACGCGCGCTACGCCTGTCTCTATGAACCTCCGTACGCTGGCAAACGACAACCGCTGCCGATGGTCATCTTCCTTCATCCGTCGGAAATCGGCGCCTACTCTGTCAATCTTACCGGCTTGGTCAGGCTGATCGACAAAGGAGTCCTGAGGGAAGGGCATCCGGGGTTCATCCTGCTCGCCCCACAAGGCCGCTATACGACGCATCTCTATCCTGGTTACGATTCGAAGGGGCTCGGGTGGGACAACTGGTACCGCCAGTTGAGTCCTGCAGGAGCGGTCGCCGAAGGGGGCGTGACCTACGATGAAAATGCGGATGCAGCTTCTATCGATCATTTCGTCGACGAAATGATCGCCAAGCGCGAAGTCGATCGTCAGCGAATCTATGTCATGGGTTGGTCCAACGGCGCGGCGATGGCGTTGCTATACGCGTTGAATCGGCCATGGGTGGCAGCTGCGGTCGTCTATTCCGCCCCCGACCCGTTCTCCGCGCTTTTCGACGTGTGTACGCAGACTCCCGTGGCGGCCGAACCGGCGGGTGACGGCCAGGCGCGGGTATTCAATTCGCGAGTCCCGCTGATGCACGTGCGGAACGATTGCGACATCGGAGGAATTTGTCCGAACGGCAGCAGGTTTGCGGCCCTTGTGCGGGCGCTCGGCGGCAGCATCGAAGATGTCATCCTTGACTCGTCGGGACTACGAGTATCTTCCTGCGACGATTCATGCGGCACAGATCAGATGGCCGATGGCCAAATCGGGACGGTGGCAGGTCTCCGGGGCATGGCTCGTCACATGCGGTGGCCGGTGCAGTGGAACGAGTTGATGCTAGATTTCTTGACGCGCCATCCGCTCAGTGTTGCGAACGATTATGCGCTATGATCGAGGAACAGCTCCAGCTACAAGTGCTGGCGCAAGACCAAGCTCTATCTCCGAGATTTTCGCGGAAATCTCTTCGACGAAACATTCGTGCAGGAGCTATGCCGCAGCCTTTTTGATTTCGACTTCATAAGCAAGATTTCGAAGGCGTTGGGTAAGCCGCGCAGCTGCCCGTTCGTGGTCAAGACGTAGCAGGTATACCGGGCCGAGTTCCTTGTAAGGCACCGGGTCGCGGAGCAGGTGGTAAGCGGCAGTTAGAATCGAAGCTGCGACTGCCACGATCGCCTTCTTGGGCCCGCGCCGCGACTTGATGCGGAGAAATTGCGCGCGCAGATAGCCGTCTTTGTGACGGCAGGCGGCCCAGGCCGATTGCACCAGCACGGGTT
>JASHPB010000250.1 GCA_030038355.1 Candidatus Binataceae bacterium | reverse complement strand
AGCCAATCAGCAAGCAGAAGTGCATCGCCTCGCGCGGCTCGCCCGACTCGACGACGAGGCCGACGCGCGTGCGTGTGCCCTCGCGAATCAGATGATGATGCACGGTGCCGGTCGCGAGCAGGCTCGGGATAGCGGCGTAGTCGGCGTTTACACCCCGATCGGAAAGCACGATGATGGTGTAGCCGTCCTCGATCGCGTGCGCAGCGCTCGCGCAAAGCTCATCGAGCGCCGAGCGCAGCGCACTCTCACCGCCGCCGACGTTGTACAAGGTCGAGAGCGTGATGGTCTTGAGGCCAGCACGATTGAGCCGCTTGATCTTCTCCAGTTCCTCGTTGGTGAGGACGGGCTGCTTAAGCATGAGCTGTCGGCAATGCTCGGGTGATTCCTCGAACAGGTTCTGTTCCGCGCCGATCGTGGTCCAGGCCGAGGTGACGATCTCCTCGCGAATCGGGTCGATGGGTGGATTCGTGACCTGCGCGAATAGCTGCTTGAAGTAGTTGAACAGCGGCTGCGGCCTGTTCGACAGCACCGCGAGCGGAGTGTCGGTGCCCATCGAGCCCACCGGCTCCTGAGCGTTCACCGCCATCGGCGCGAGGATGAGCTTCAAATCCTCGAGCGTGTAGCCGAACGATTGCTGCTGCTTCAGCAGGTCGCCGTCCTCGAAGCCGTCTGACGGCGGCGCGGAGGGTGCAGGCGGCAAGTCCGCGAGTGCAACGCGCGCCTGGTTGAGCCAGTCGGCATAAGGCTGCCGCGCAGCCATCGAGGATTTGATCTCCTCGTCCTGGACGATACGGCCCAAGGAAGTGTCGACCAGGAACATTCGCCCCGGCTGCAGGCGGCCCTTCAGCAGCACGTTGTCGGGTGGGATATCGAGGACGCCGGTCTCCGACGCCATCACGACGAGGCCGTCCTTGGTGACCGTGTAGCGAGACGGGCGAAGGCCGTTGCGATCGAGCACCGCGCCGATGCGAATGCCGTCGGTGAACGCAATCGACGCGGGGCCGTCCCATGGCTCCATCATCGAGGAGTGAAAATCGTAGAAGGCGCGCTTGGCCGCGTTCATCTGCGTGTCGTTCTGCCACGCTTCCGGGATCATCATCATGACGGCATGCGGCAACGAACGGCCGGTGCGAATCAGGAGCTCGAGGCAGTTATCGAACATGGCAGAGTCGCTGCCGTCGGGCTCGATAATCGGCATCAGCTTTTTGATGTCGGAACCGAACAGTGGCGACGAGAACATCTTCTCTCGCGCGTGCATCCAGTTGACGTTGCCGCGCAACGTGTTGATCTCGCCGTTGTGCGAGAGGAAGCGGTACGGATGCGCGCGGTCCCAACTGGGAAACGTGTTGGTCGAGAAGCGCTGATGCACCATCGCGATCGCCGAGTCGATCAGCGGATCGCGCAGATCGGGGAAGAACGCCGGGATCTGCGTCGAGATGAGCTGGCCTTTGTAAACGATTGTCAGCCCCGAGAGGCTGCAGAAATAGAAGAGCTCAGGATCGAACAGTCCCAGCCTGCCCGCCGCCGAATGCGCGCGTTTGCGGATGACGTAGAGCTTCCGCTCGAGAGCTTCCGCATCTTTGAGGTCCGCGCTTTTGCCGATGAAGACCTGGCGAATCACGGGCATGCCGCGTCGCGCGATATCGCCGCATTCGGCCTCGACCACGGGCACATCGCGCCATCCGAGAAGGCGCTGGCCTTCCTCGCGCACGATCTGCTCGAATGCCTGCTCGCACTCGCGGCGTTTGTTCGAATCGATCGGCAGGAAAACCTGGCCGACGCCGTAATCGCCGAGAGCGGGCAGCTCGAATCCCAGTTTCAGAACCTCGCGATTGAAGAATAGGTGCGGGATCTGGATCAGGATTCCCGCGCCGTCTCCAGTGCGCGGATCGCATCCGCAGGCGCCTCGATGCGTCAGGTTGTCGAGGACCGTGAGCGCCTTTTGCACGATATCGTGCGAGCGCACGCCCTTGATGCTGACGACGAACCCGACGCCGCATGCGTCGTGCTCGTGCGCAGGATCGTAAAGACCTTCGGCTGCTGGAATGCTCCTGAACTGGTGCATCTTCACCCTCGCTTGATCTCGGAGAGGGCACCCTTGGCGATGCCGTGACGGCGATGGCGGCCGTTGCCCTGCTCGTGCGAATCGCCGTTGGGATGCACGGCGATGGTTCCGCGCTCGATATGCGTGGAAAGCACGACCATGGTTTCGGTGCGCGCCACGCCCTCGATTGAGCGGATCGAGCTGATGAGCTGCTCAAGCGACGACGTGTTTTCGGTCTTCACCTTGAGGATGACGGTGTGTTGACCGGTCACATGATGGCATTCGAGGACATCTTCGAGCAGCGCGACGGCTTCCTCGAAGAGAGCGATGGTTTTGGGATGAGAGATGCTGACGCCGATGAAGGCTGTGACGTCTTTCCCGAGGCGGCGAGCGTCAACGCAGGCGTGATATCCCACGATAACGCCACTATCTTCGAGCTTTTTTACGCGTTCGTTGACGGAGGGGGCGGAAAGGCCCACTTGCTCGCCAAGCTTGACGAGTGGAATCCGGCCGTTGACCTGCAGGATACTGAGAATCTGGAGGTCGATGGCATCGAGATCGGGCATATCACCGCCGAATTTCATAAGGCAATCCTCACGAGGTGACGCAAAAGATAAGTGCGACTACCTAATGAGTCAAGGGTTTCAAAGGGCAAAATCGGATAGAACGATGATTTATGCGATTTCAATCCTCGACTTCCGTTGAGCTTAAGGCCACAGGCTGCCATCGCCCGCTGATCCAAGGGGCAACAGCGACGATGTACCAAGTGGAACGACGGTTCTAGCGCAATTCGTAAGTTATGGGAAACTAAACAAGGAAATCCGCCGCCGCGGACATCCTGGTTGCGCTGAGCAGCCTAACAGCCGTCAGGGACGCGAATTGGCTAGCGTGTAGCGCCCACCTGAGGGTTGCCGAATGATGGTGCCGGCGCGCTAGGCCTAGCTCGTTCCGATCCAGATACTGCTGCATCAGGCGGCTTGTGACATGATGTTGGTCGTCATAATCGCAGCTCGGAATGACTGTGGAACGTCCCACGTTGGGAAGGCTCGCCGCCGTGCTCTCGAGTCGCGCGATTCGCTCATAACATTGGGTCATAGCGAAGTGACCGCACCCGAGCAGATGCCAAAACTCGTGCGGCGTGACGTCGAAGCCGGTTTCACCAGTTGATTGACCGAAACGATGCTGACGCCAAGCCATGCGTGGCTGCCGGGTGCGCGTCGGCCGCGCCGAGATATTCGGGCGGGAGCAGTCCCGGGGCGAAGTCGGCGGCATCGTGATGAACGAAGAACATCTGACGATCGCAAGTATCAGGCGCTCAATCTTCGCGAGGATTTGGCCGCTGTCGAACGCGTGGCCGCGGCTTGGCGGCGCAAAGGTCACGATGTCCAAATTGAGCTTGTACAGCTAGCCTTCATTTTCGATCCACGAGCCAAGCATTCCATTCACGGCGGCGCGCGTAATGCCATCCTCGGGGTATGCGCCGAGCCGGGGTGAACCCTCCGGCCCGAAGTCAGTTTCCGCGCGCGTCGATGGCTGATCGATGCCGATAAAGCTGCATTCGACCTTCAGCAGACTTGTCAAACCGAGTTGCAGGAGCCATAGGAACGTCGATCTGAAGGCCGTACGCACGATGCCCCCTTGGTGGCGCGATCGCAGCAAGGGGGATGCCGCGGCGCGTTCTTCCCTAGTATTTGGCGATAGGCGCCGTTGCGGGCGATGCGACCGATTCTTGGCGGTGTCACGAGCGGGGCTTTGACGCAGTGCAGCTCGCCCGCATCACGACCTGACAGTCACTTCTCCTCGTACCATTGGATGGCGCCCTTCAAGCCGCGCTCCTTCTGCACTTTCCTGATTTCCTCGTTGCCCGGACCGAAGTGGAACAGCGCGTCGAATTCGGCGCCCGCCAGCACCGACGTGCGAAAGCCGCGCAGATCCATCGCGCGATTGATCGCGAGCTTCTCGAGCCTGAGCTTCTGCGCCGGCACCTTCACGACGCGGCGAGCGTAGGCGTAGGTCTCCTCCTCGAGCTTGTCTTCCGCAAACGCGCGTGTCGCGAAGCCCATCCTCTCCGCCTCGATTCCGGTGATCCTGCTGCCGGGCACGAACGCCAGGTACTTCGTACGATGTGGCCCGATCATCCAGTTCCAAAACGCGCTCACGTAGCCGGCGCCGGCGGGAATCGACGGGAAGCCGATGCGCGCGTTCTCGGCGACGAAGATCATGTCGGTCGAAATGGCGAGTTGCGTGCCGCCGGCGAGGCAGTAGCCGTGGACCATGGAGATCACCGGTTTCGGCAGATCGCGGAGCTTTAACCAGTGCTCGATGTAGCGCTGGAGCGCGCGCTGGTCTTCATCGACCGTGTATCGCTCGCTGGAGCCGTCATTTAGGCCGGCGGTGAGATCGTAGCCGCTGCAGAACCCGCGGCCCGCGCCGCGGATGATCAACACCTTAATGTCAGCGTCGCGCTCAATCTCGACCAGAGCCTCGCCCATCTCGGCTATCAATGTCGGCGTCATCGCATTGAGTTTCTCTGGGCGATTGAGAGTGAGTGTGCCGATGCGATCTTTCTTATCGAGCTTGATGTTGGTGAACGCCATGTCTGCCTCCTTGCGCGTGGGCCGGCCTTGGCGCGATGTTCGCGCAAATGCTGCCCGCCGCGCCAGACCTGTGACGCCAATGCTGCATCCTCACCACCGGGTCACGGCGCGTCCAAAAAGGGAAGGCACGCGCCGCTTCGACCTCTCGCAAGCGGGCGAGGTATCCGGAAAACGCAGGGCAGGAAAGGAAGATCCGATAACTACACGTGCGGGTAGGCGTCGCTGCCCATCTCGAGCGCATCGAGACCAGTAAACTCGACTTCGACCAGCACGCGGTTGCCGATCGTTCGCTCCGCGATGCGGAAGAAAATCCAGGCGAGGCCGAACACGACAATCGAGTTCACGGCAACACCGATGATCTGGGCTACGAGCTGCCCCGGATCGCCGTAGAGGATGCCGCGCACCGGCCCGGCCACGCCGTTCCATCCCTCGCCGTAGCTGCCGTCGGCAAAAACCCCGAGCGCAAGCGCGCCCCACGCGCCGCATACGCCGTGCACCGCGATCGCTCCGACCGGATCATCAACCCGAAAGCGCTGCTCCAGCTCGAGCACCGCGGCCACCACGAGGAATCCCGCGAGAACGCCGATTAGTACCGCGGCGACAGGCGTCACGAAAGCGCACGGCGCCGTGATGGCAACCAACCCGCCGAGCAGACCGTTACACGCCATCGCGATGTCGGGCTTGTTGAAGCGATGCCATAGGTAGAAGAGCGCGGCGAGCGCGCCGCCCGACGAGGCGAGCATCGTGTTCGCCGCAATCAGTCCGATGCGCGGATCGGTCGCCGCCAGTGTCGAGCCTGCATTGAAGCCGAACCATCCGAACGCGAGGATCAACGTTCCGCTGATTGCCATCGGCAGATTGTGTCCCGGCAGTGCGCCAATCGCGCCGTCGCGCCGGAACTTGCCGATGCGTGGGCCGAGGATGATCGCGCCCGCAAGCCCGGCGACACCTCCTGTCATGTGGACGACCGACGAGCCTGCGAAATCGACGTGGCCGTGGCCAAGTCCGAGGTTCACGCCGAGCTGCGAGAGCCATCCTCCTCCCCACACCCAGTTGCCATACAGCGGGTAGAGGAACATCGACATGAAAAATCCGTAGACCGCGAAGGCCTTGAACTTCCAGCGCTCAGCCATCGCTCCGGTTGGGATCGTCGCGGCGGTATCCATGAAAACCACCGCGAACAGGAACATCGCGAGGCTCATGGGATCGTGGCCGACATTGAGCAGTGCGAACTTGCTCCAGCCGAGGATTCCCCACTCATGGCCACCGATCACAATCTTGAGCTCCCGATGCACGCCGGGAGTGTTCATGAGCGAAGGCCACATGTGCACGCCGCCCATCATGAATGCATAGCCGACGAGCCAGAACCCGATCACACCGATCGGATAGATAATCAGGTTCATCGCCATCGTGTTGACGGCGTTCTTCGAGCGCGTAAAGCCGGTCTCGACCATCGCGAAACCGAGCTGCATGAACATCACCAGGAAGCCGCCGACCAGCACCCAGGCCAGGTTGATCGAAAGATCCAGCGGAGGATTGGCCGCGGTAGCCTGCGCGTGCGCGGTGTGCGCGAGCAGTACGATTCCAATCAGCGCTGCGGCGAGAAGCCGCGTTCGTCGGGCAAGCCTGATCATTTCACCTCCCCACGATACGAGCGGCGCGCCGGGGCTTTCGCGGCGGGATATCGATTGGCGAGCCAGATCAGCAGAACGAAGATTCCGATCAGCGAGACGAAAAACGCGCCGAATGCGAGCCCCCGCCGTAACCGCTGCATGGCGAGACTTCGCGGATGGAGCCGCGCGGCGCGATTCTGAAGCCGCACCGACGAGGGATCGCTGAGGTCCTGCAGCATCTGGCCCGCAGTTTCGTAGCGATTGCGCGGATTACGCTCGATCGCGTGCAGCACAATCTCCTCGAGATGCGGATCGAGCTCGGGTTTAAATGCTGTTGGCGGTTGCGGATCCTCGGAGGTCTTGGCCTTCATCACGCCGTACACATTTGGTCCTGAGTACGGCAGGTTGCCGGTCAGCATCTCGAACAGGATCACGCCGAGCGAATAGATGTCAGTGCGCACGTCGCCGCGCCGGCCGCTGACCTGCTCCGGCGCCATGTAGTCGGGCGTGCCGATCGTCGAGGAGAGCCCCGACCAGGTGAGGCGCCGCGCAGATTCATCGAGCGCGATGCCGAAGTCCATGATTTTGATCTTGCCCTCAGCGGTGATCAGGATGTTCTCAGGCTTCAGATCGCGATGCACGACGCCCTGCGAGTGCATATAGACGAGCGCCTCGCAGATCTGCCGCGCGAGGTCGAGAGCCTTGTCGAGCGGTAGTCCCTGGCCGTCGCGAATCATCGCCCGCAGCGAAGTTCCCTCGACGAAGTCCATCGCGATGTACATGCGGCTCTTATGGCGTGGCGACAGCACCTTGATGATGTATGGATGTTCGAGGCGGCGGCCGACTTCCTCCTCGCGCTGAAAGCGGCCGTAGAACACGACGTCGCTCTCGAACTGCATGTAGGGGACTTTGATCGCGACCGTTTGACCTGATTCAGAATCGATTGCTTTGAAAATCGAGGCCATCCCGCTGCGCGCGATCACCTCGGTCAGCTTGTACTGATCGAGGTATTCTCCGACGCTGACCTCGCGCATGATTCAGGCCGCCTCGAGTCGAGTGCGGTCAGCGGACGTTAACATCGCCGCCCGTGAGCATCAATCAGGTAGCTCCCGCCGCGGCTAACGGCTAAACCATCCGCGCACACGCTCGAAGAAACCGCCATTGGTCGAGACGTGGCCGGTTTCGGCATTCATGCGAAAGATTGCACAGGTCAGATTGTCGGCAGTGCCGCGCAGATTAGCCTCCTCAATCATGCGCTGGCAGGCGGTTTCGGGATCGAGGTTGCGCGTGGCGTGCTCGAGCTCGTGATCTTCGATCACGCCGTGCAGGCCGTCACTGCAGAGAATCACGCGGTCCCCCTTTATGAGCGGCATCGAGATGCGATCGACGGAGACGATCAGATCGCGGCCCACGGAGCGCAGCAGTTTGGAGCGCTCCGGATGATTGCGCGCATCCGCTATCGATATCAGGCCCATCCGCACGCGCTCGCCGACGACGGTGTGATCCTTGGTAATCTGCGTGATCTTGTGATGACGCGCGAGATACAGCCGGCAATCGCCGACGTGCGCCGCGTAGAGGATGCCTCTCTCGACCGCGACCGCGGTGAGCGTCGTTGCCATACTGTGCAGTTCAGGCACGGTTAGCGCTTTGTTATGAATCTCGATATTGGCCTGCTGCACCGCGCGATGAAGCCGCTTGGCCGCGCCCCATGACCCGGGGCTTTCGCGATACGCCCGCAGCGTGACTTCGATGGCGATCGCGCTCGCGACCTCGCCGCCCTCGTAGCCGCCCACTCCGTCGGCCACCGCGAACACCACTGCGTCCTCGTTCTCGATGAAGTGGCCGCACGAATCTTCGTTGCCGGATCGCTGGGTGCCAATATCGGTCAGCAGTGCGATTTCGAAATTGGGCGCTGCGGACACGGTCAGGCTCGAGAGTGAAGATTCCTGCTGTAAAATGTTGCTACCCTCGTGAGACCCTCAAACGGGACTGGGGCGAGCCGCGGTCCCTGCGGCTCGCCCCAGGATGCAGAGTGGTGTCGGAGGTCAAGCCGGCTTGGTGACCAGAATCGTTTCTTTGCCTTTCTTTTTCGAGTTTCTGACGAAATAGATGGCTCCGTAGATGCCCCAGATTGCCGAAATTGCAACTGCTAGCAGCGGCTCCTTGACGCTGCCCAAGCCCTCCAGTGGTCCGATTACATAGAATGCGAGACAAGCGAAATTCGCGATCGCGCCGAACACCGGCACCACCATGTGCTTAAATCCATGGAACTCGTGATGCTCTCGGAACGCAACTATGCAGACGATGTTGGTCAGGCCGTAGAGCAGGAACGTGCCGAAGTTCGAGGTCAGCGTCACCAGCAGCAAGCCGTTGGGCAACGCTGAGAGCGAAGCGTTCGAGCTCATGCCAATGGCGTACCAGAGGTTGTGCGGCAGTGTTGCGATCGTTTTGTCGTCAGGCGCTGAGCCGCCAGCGAAGTAGAACAGCGCCGCGTATGCACCGAGCACCGCCGAGATCGTCGCCAGAGTCCAGATCGCGCGATGCGGCGTCAGGTTTTCGCCGTGTAGCAGGCCGAAGTGCTCCGGCACTTCCTCGTCACGGCCCATCGCGTAGGTGACGCGCGCGCCGGTGTTGATGCAGCTAAGCGTTGTGCCGATTAGCGCGAGGAACACGGTCAGCGCCTCGATCAGCATGAACGCCTGCCCATGACCGCCGAGCAACGCATTGCCGACGATTGTCATCATGTCGCCGAGCGGCGCGGCCGAGCCTTTCGCCTCCGCCAGACTGTAGGCGCTGTTCAGGAAGTAATTCGCGCCGAAGTACTCGATCAGGTAGCAAAACAGACCCTGGATCGTCAGCGAGAGCAGCACGCCGCGGGGAATGTCTTTCTTCGGGTTCAGCGCCTCTTCGCCCAGAGCCGTCACCGACTCGAATCCGACCAGCAGCAGGATCGCGACCGTCGCCTGCAGCATCACCCAGTCGAAGCGGTGTGGCAGGATGACCGAGAGCGCGCTCGCATGCGCGGGATGGTCACCGGTCAGCGAGTACGCGATCTTTGCCGCCACGGTGTTGCCGTTGGCATCGAGCCCGAGGCCCATCGAGCCTGCGGGATGACCAACGCGGTAGGCGATCGCGAGCGCCGTGAAGAACAGCAGCGCGACGATCTGGATTCCATTGATCGCGATGTTCACCATCGTCGAGCCGTTGACTCCCTGGAACGCGATCCATGAGACGGCGAACGCGAAGATGATTGCGATCATCGCCATGAAGACTGGACCAGGGATGGCGGAATTGATCGAGTTGGGCGCGAAGTTACCCACGATGTAACCGATCATGATGCCCATCGTGGCGACCATAACGCCCGGGTACATCCAGTAGTAAAGATGCGAGGCCCAGCCGACCACGAACTTCGCGATCCGTGCAAAGCGGTAGGCGTGCGTCTTGCCGAGGAACGCTTGCTCCGCGAAGAGGTAGGAGCTGCCAGCGCCTGGATAGAGCTTGGCCAGTTCGGAGTACGAGATCGCCGTTGCGTAGGCAAGCATCAACGCGACGAAGATGCCGGCCCACATCGCGAGTCCAGACGGGAACGCATATCCTGCCTGCTGGACGAACGTAATCCAGAGGAATGCTCCCGGTGCGATCAACGCCATTGCGTTGACCGTGACGCCGGTGAGCCCCAGCGTCGGCACCATCTTCTTTTCAGTTGCTTCTGCCATTTTGCCTCCTTCGGACTAAACGCATCACGAGGCGGACGATCCAGCTCGGCGCGTTCGATGCACCTGTCACCACACAGGTGCATCGCGGCAGAGCGCAAGAAGGGTGCCATGCGAAATGCAATGATTATTGAACGTCGATATTTGCAAGATGCCCGATTGATGAGCATCCGCCTTTGCGGCGGTCATCATCGAGCCCGCCTCAGTCTCTTGAGGGAGCTAGTCTTTGCGGGACTTCTGAGGGACGCCAATCGCGGTCATAAATATCGGCAGTTCCTGATTTTTCTCGAAGCCAAAGAATTGCGTCGTGTCGTCATCGTAGAAGGTGAGACCTGTCGCGCCATGGCCCAGTGAGTAGGCAGCCAAGTAAGCACGGCCGCCGGCAATACCTGCCTCGAGATGCAAATTGCGGTACGCACGATTGCCCGACGTTTTGAGCGCGGCTTGGAGATCGGCCATGTAGACAACCAGCGCCGAGCAATCCATCCCGAGTGGTTGCTCGAGGCATAGGTAGCCGGCTTCCCCGCGGAAAATGCCTGCCTTGATGAGTTCGAAGGTGGCATCGTCGCTGTCATAGCGATACGCACCAGGCGCCATGCCGGCGACGGCATTCACGATGAGGTAGGTATCGATGTAGCGCTGAAAGTCAGCGCGAAGCGAAGCGCTCGACGCCGCCATGACCGCCTGGAGATCGGCGACCGGAATCGAATCGTGAGCGAAGACCCGCGTCGAGCCGCGCTGCAGGATCGTCTCGCCGAGTCCGCGCGACGAAAGAACAGGAGCTGGCTGCTCGACATCGATGGCCCGACTGGTCGCGACCGCCGTGACCTCAGCTGCCGAGACCAGCCGTGACTCGCGTTGAATCTTGCGGAGTTCATCGTAATCGACCTGGCTCGGCGACAACGGGATCGACTCGAATGCGAGCGGTGTCACTTCGGGAGATGTATTAGCTGCACCCGGGCTCGCGCCGAGCGCTACGAGCGCGACCATGCCCTCGCTATCGCCGTCGATTCCAAGCAGCGCCTCGAGGTCCGGATCCGAGAACGCTGTGATGACCTTGGCGGGAATTTCGTCGGCCGATGCGGCTGCGAGCAGGTTTGCGAGTATGGTGCCGCCGTCCCAGAAGCAGTAACGATAGCCGCGCGCGCGATACTTCCAGGTGCTGCGCCAGAAAATCGACGTGAGGATCACGATCGCGCGTGCCGATGCGAGCGACGACCGGTTCAACGCGGCGCGCGCGATCACGGGGCGCCAGTCACCGCGCCGGAGCCGGCGAAGCTTCAGGTCCGCCGGCGAGAAGTGATAGAGCCCTGGCTCAACTCCCTCGACGTCCGCCGCTGCGACGTAGATCTCGATCGGATACAGAGCGCCCGCCGACGGCGCCGCGCGGAAGTGATATTCCGTTTCGTCAACGCGCGCTCGGCGCGTGAGGCCGTCGGCGCAGAACAGGATGCGTGTCAGCTCTGCTATGCCCACTGGCGTCGGCGAATTATTGGGAACCTCCTTTGCGATCGCCTCGAGCGTAGGCATCCCCGAGAGCCTGAGATCGCGTGGCAGGGCCATCCCGTTCGCCTCGGGATAAATCTTGTACGGCGAAGGTTTGATGTCCCAGTCGAGGCGATGCGGCGACGATCGCACGCTCGTGTACGAATGCTTGGTTACCTCGTGAAAGAGGCGCGCGGCGTCGATGTAATCGTTACCCACGGCATCAGCCTCAACATACCGGTCGTTCAGCTACTCGGATCCGCAAGGCCTGTGCTATAGGAACCTTCGCCGAGACCATCGGACGGAGAATCTATCATGGCGGCGAGACTTTCGTCTTCCGAAGTCAAAGGTCTGTTCGACAAACTCAGCAACTGGGGCCGCTGGGGCAAAGATGACGAACGCGGCGCCCTAAACTTTATCACCGACAAGAAGCGCGCAGCAGCCGGAGGCCTGGTGCAGACCGGCGAGACGGTTTCGATGGCGCTGCCGCTCGCGACGATTCCGGCCGTCGACAATCCCATGCCGGTGACGCATCTGATGGTGCAGGCGGGCCACGACGCCGTGGACTCCGCGCTGCCCTACTCGGGCGATTACTTCGCAATCGCGCCGCACGGCATGGCGAACACGCACATCGACGCGCTCTGCCACGTGTTCTGGAAGGGCAAGATGTACAACGGCTTCGACGCCAAAGAAGTCGGCTCGCACGGCGCGAAAAAGTGCGCCATCACGGTCGCTCGCGACGGAATCGTCAGCCGCGGCGTGCTGATCGATATTCCGCGCCTCAAGAATGTCGAATGGCTCGAGCCAGGCGACCGCATCTTTCCCGAGGATCTTGACGCCGCCGAGAAGCTGCACGGCGTCCGCGTCGAAGAAGGTGACGTGCTGATGCTTCGCACCGGGCGCGCGGCGCGCCGCAAGGCCAAGGGCGCGTGGGAGGCGATGCAGATGCCGGGACTCGATGCGAGCTGCCTGCCATGGCTCCACGAGCGGCGCATTGCCATGCTCGGTTGCGACGCGGTGAGCGACGTCGCGCCGAGCGGCATCGACGATATTCTGCTGCCGATTCACATCGGCACGCTCGTCATCATGGGAATTCATCTGATCGACAACGCCGACCTCGACGCGATAAGCGCGTCGGCGCATCGCCTGAAGCGCTACCAGTTCCAGTTCGTGCTCGCGCCGCTCATCCTCAATCGCGGCACGGCGTCGCCGGTCAATCCGATCGCGATTTTCTGATCGAGAGGCGCAGAGTTACGGAGTCACTATGAAAACCGAAGCGATGGTTATCGATTGCGACGGCCATATCCTCGAGCCGCCCGACCTCTGGGAAAAGTACATCGACCCGCAGTATCGCGAGCGCGCGATGCGCATCCGGGTCGGTGACGACGGCTTCGAGTATCTCGAGATCGATCGGAAGCGCGCGGAGATGACACGGCCGGGCCTGCTCGGCTCGCTCGGCGGTATGGGCCGTAAGGTTGACGACGCGAAGCAGCTCCGCGAGCGCGCCCTACGAGGCGAGGTCAAGTCCGAAGACCTGCGCGGCATTAGCCTCATGCCGAAGCCCGAGGACACGTATCTGAAGGGCGCGGCCTTTGGCACGATGAATATGAAGGAGCGCCTGAAGCTGCTCGACCACGAAGGGATGGCGAAGGCGATTCTCTATCCCACGATCGGCCTCTTATGGGAGGCCGAGTTGTTCGATGCCGAATTGTCGTCGGCATACTGCCGCGCCTACAATCGCTGGATTGCGGATTTCTGCCGCGACTCGGGCGGCCGGCTGATTCCGATCGCGCATCTGTCGCTCGGCGATCCCGAGCAAGCCGCGCGCGAGTTCGAGCGCGCCGTGAAGGACGGATGCAAGGGCGCGTTCGTCTGCCCGTTCACCATCACGCGCGTGCCGCATGGCGATGCCGTGCACGATCGCGTGTTCGCGGTGGCGCAGGACCTCGACGTGCCGCTCGCCATTCATCCGACCTTCGAGCCGGCCGCGTTCGGCATCCATCATCGCTACGACAATTTCCAGTGGGCCGCCTGGTACTTCGATCTGTTCGCCGGCCAGGGCGTGCAGCATGCGTTGGGGACCTTCTTCCAGCTCGGAGTGTTCGATCGCTTCCCTAAGCTCCGCCTTGTCGTGCTCGAGTCGCAGGCCGGATGGATCGGCTACTTCCTCGATCGCGCCGACGCGATCTACGACGGCACCACGCTCGGCGCCTCGGTGCGGCTCAAAGAACAGCCGTCCTACTATTTCAAGCGCCAATGCTACATCTCGGCTGATCCCGATGAGCGCACGATCGCCGCGATGATGGAGATTGTCGGTGAGGACAAGTTCTTCTGGGCGAGCGACTATCCACATCCCGATCATCCCGGCAACTACCTTGAAGAGCTGCAGGGCCTGATCGCGCCGATGAAGGATTCGGGCAAACGCGCAATCCTCGGCGAGAACGTGGCGCGCGCCTACAAGATTTAAGCTCGCGTTCACAAGGTGAATTGATCGCGGGTTAAGCGCCAAATATGCTCGTTGCGCTCCGGACGGACCCGAGCGCATGCCCTTCTAGTTGGCGGCGGGCGTGCTCGCCCGCTCTTTCTGCTGAGTGGTGCGTTCAGGACGAATCCGGCGGGGGAGGTCGAGATGAGCTTTCGCCTGGGGATAAAGCTGGTGCGTAGGCGCGGGATGGTGGCCGTGCTCGCGATCATGGTGCTCGTCGCGGGATGCGAGAACGCGCCGTGGAATCAGCCGCCGAAGCCGCAGGCCCCCATAATCGTTCCCGTCGCGCCCACGCCACCGCCCAACCCAAATAAAACTCTCCTCGGCACCTGGCAGGCGAGTTATCCCGGCCGCGCGCTCCGCGTCGTCGTCTCAAATGACGAGTTGATTCGCGGCACCAACTACATCGCTACGCTGGTCGATCACACCACCGACATTCCGGCGGGCTCAGTCGTCTACAGGGGCAAGCCGGATCGCAACGTGCCGAACCTCGTCGTCGGCCGGCAGGCGTGCGCCGATTCGGGCTACACCAACGTGCGATGGATCGACGCGACCATCACGGTGGTCGATGTGAACACGCTGCAGGAGCAACTCCTGCATCCAGGCGAATGCAAGGGCTACCCGCGCAAATGGACTCGTGTGGTCAACGGTCCAGTGGCGAACGCTCCGGATTGATGATGCCTAGTCGTGATGTTGCCCACAGCACGCGCACCCACGTTGGCGACAAACTCGTCGTCTTTCACCGGCGCCCTGAGACCGAAACCATCCGCCAGGTGATTGTATGCAGCGACATTCTCAGGCTGACGAAAATAGAGGTCGGCACGATCGCGACGAAACCTTCTGGGGCAAATCGGTCCGCCACACGCTTGATTTGATTCTTGAGTCCCCCGCCCCCATCGCCACCATCACTGCGGGAAGTGGCCCTTCGGCGACGGGTGGCGCGAGATAACGCCGCATCGTCTGAGCGTCGCGAGCGATATCGACGCTCTGGTTCCACTGCATCGCCGCCATGCTGAAGGCTACCGCGCGCCGGCTTACGGCAGCATGCCGGCCTGCACGATCACGGGGCCTTCGGGCTTCGGGATGCTCGGCTCGGGCTTGCGCTTCATCGCCTTCTCCAGGATCGGCGCCATCTTGGCCGCCTTCTCGCGCCGGCGCTTTTGCTCGCGCTCTTTGAATTCCGGCATCACCTTGCGCGCGAACAACTCGAGCGATGCGCAGATGTCCTCGTGCTTGTTGTTGCCCGCCTGCGAGATGAACACCACCTGGTCCACTCCCGCGTCCTCGTACTCCTTGAGCCGCGTGCGGATTTGATCCGGCGAGCCGACGCACGAGTTCGAGCCATCCATGCCGGGAAGCGCGATCGGACTCGACTTGTAGTTCTGCCAGATATCGGTCTTGCCCGGCTGATGCTTGCCGAAGACATAATGATGCGCGAGTGCGTAAGAAAAGAACTTGAGCCCCTCTTCGCCCGCCAGGCGCGCCTTCTCGGCATCCTCGTCGGTCATGAAGCCGGTTACGATCGCGATGTTCGGATTGATCGCGTAGCCGATCGGCTCGCATTCGTTTTCGAGCGTGGTGTAGTAGTCGGTCACCCACTGCCGTGCTTCCTCTGGCGACACGAAGGCGAACGTGAGGGCGCCGATTCCGAGCTTGGCCGCGAGGTGAATCGTCTCGCGCCGTGAGCATGCGACCCATAGCGGTGGATGAGGCTTCTGCACCGGCTTCGGCACTACGTTCCGCACCGGCATCTCGAAGTACTTGCCCTGGTGCCCGAGGAAAGGATCCTCGACGAACATCCGCGCGATCGCGCCGAGCGACTCCTGCCACATGTTGCGTTTGTCTGCCCGCGGGATACGGAAGCCTCCCAGCTCCAGCTCGGCGGAGGATTCGCCCGTGCCAAATTCGACACGGCCGTTGCTCACGAGGTCGAGCGTCGCAATCCGCTCTGCCACGCGCGCCGGATGGTTATAGGCGGGTGGCAGCAGCACGATTCCGTGGCCGAGCCGAATCTGCTCCGTGCGCTGGCTGCACGCGGCGAGGAAAATTTCGGGCGCCGACGAATGCGCGTACTCCTCGAGGAAGTGATGCTCGACTTCCCACATGTGGTCGATACCGAGGCGGTCGGCGAGCTCGACCTGGTCGAGCGCATCGCGAAATAGCTTGAGTTCCGCGCCCTCCTTCCAGGGCCGCGGCATTTGATGCTCATAGAAGGTGCCAAACTTCATTCGGAGTCCTCTCCTTGCGGAATGATTAAGACGATCGCGCGTGCGGCGCTGCCGCTAGCTATCGAAGTTGCGCGCTGGCAATTCGGCAAAGAGCGTGCGCGCCACCATGTCAATGACTTCATGTTTACGCTGTTCGATCACGGCAGGTTCGAGCAGGTTAACGCCCCAGAGTCGCTTCAGCATGGCGGCGGTCGTGAAAAATCCGATCGTGATCGAGTTGAGGCTCCACATGAAATGATTCGGTTCGACCTGCGGCCGGAACTCGCCCTCGCGCTGACCGCGAAAGACGAAATTCACCGCGGTCGAGAACAGCGGCGGTAGTCGCCTTTTCAGCACCTGCCGGCCGACGCCGCTTTCATCCGCCATCTCCATCCAGAGCAGGCGAACGAAGTCGGGCCGCGCCACCATGAAGTCGATTGCATCGGTGATCGCCTGGCGCATCCGCTCCTGACGATTTTCCTTGCCCCACGCGATCGCGTTGGCGGCATCCTCAATACTCTGGAACATGCGGTCGAGCACGGCGACGTAGAGCTGTTGCTTGGAAGGAAAATGATGCAGCAGCGAGGGCGCCTTGATGCCGATGCGCTTGGCGATGTCGCGGAGGCTGGTGCCGCGATAGCCGCGCTCGGCGAAGAGCTGCTGCGCGACCTGCAGCACGCGATCGCGGGTGTCGAGGGGCTTGCGCAGGTCGACCACTTTCGCCGCCGCGCGCCCGCCGGCATCTTTTCGCACCATGACGCCTCCAGCCGATGACCTTATCTAACACTCGTTAGGGAGTCAAATGAGCCCGCTCGATGCGCTCCGGAACGAGCGTTCCACTTTTCCAACGAGCGTAGTAAGGATCGTTCATCAAGTGGGAGGTTCCACAATGGTCGAGCAACTGCACTTCAAGCCCGCCTACGAGCTGGCGGCCATGATCAGCAAACGCGAGCTCAAGCCGAGCGAGCTGATGGCCACGACGATCGAGCGCATCGAGACCATAAATCCAAGAATCAACGCGTTCGCCGCGATGCGACTCGACGACGCGATGGCCGAGGCGCGCGCGCTCGACGAAAAGATCGCGCGGCGCGAGCAGCTCGGCCCGCTTGCCGGGCTCCCGCTCGGCGTCAAGGACCTTGAGGATGCTGCCGGGCTTCCGACCACGTTCGGCTCCAAGCCGTTTCGCAATCACATGCCCAAGGAGGATTCCGTCGAGCTCGCGCGGCTCAAGGCCGCGGGCGCGATCGTCGTCGGCAAGACTACCGCGCCCGAGTTCGGCTACACGGCGTTCACCAAGAGCCTGCTCTTCGGTTCGACGCGCAATCCGTGGAATCTCGAGCGCACGCCCGGCGGCTCATCGGGTGGAACGGCGGCCGCGATCTCAGCGGGCGTGCTGCCGCTCTCGACCGGCTCCGACGGGGGCGGCTCGATCAGAATCCCGGCCTGCTACACCGGCGCTTACGGCCTCAAGTGCACCTACGGCAGGATTCCAAACGGCCCGATGCTCGGGATGCTCGGATGGAACGACACTTCCGTGCTCGGATGCGTCACGCGCACGGTGCGCGACACGGCGCTCTTCCTCGACCAGGTCGTCGGGTACCATCCGATCGATCCCGACTCCGTGCCGCATCCCGGAATCTCCTACCAGGCGGTGCTCGAACGATTGCCGAAGAAGCTCCGCATCGCGTTTCATCCAGACTTCGGCCAGATCGTGCAGCGCGACGTTGCGCGCGAAGTGGAGAAGGCGGCGGCGGTGTTCAAGGACCTCGGCCACGAGGTGAGCCTGATCCACGACGAGGTGCCGGATACCGGGGGCGTCTGGATGCGGATCGGCGCGACGCAAAGCTACGCGAATCTGCACGAGATGATGGAGAAGCATCACGACGATTTCGGCCGCGCTTGGATCGCCGGCACCGAGGCCGCCCAGCGCATCACGTGGCAGCACTATGGCGCGGCCTATCGGCGCCGCAACGAGTTCAGCGAATGGTGCCGCGGCGTGTTCGCACGCTTCGATCTGTTGCTCACTCCCACGCTGCCGACCGAGGCCTTCCCGGCGAAAGGTCCGATGCCGTCGGAAATCAATGGCGTGCCGCTCAAGGATCCACTTGGCGCCGTGGTGTTCACTTATCCGTTCAACCTGAGTGGACACCCCGCGGCGTCGGTGCGCGCAGGTCTCACGGACTCCGGGATGCCGTGCGGTTTGCAGATCGTGACCGAGCGATGGCGCGAAGACCTGGTGCTGCAGGCTTCATACGCCTACGAGCAGGCGCGGCCGTGGAACAACAAGTGGCCGGAGCTTTGAAGGGCTGCGATGCCTGAATTGTGGCGGGAGCAGCCGCACACGAGGAGACCTCAAAGTATGCCGGCGGGCACGCCGGGCGAGCGTCCAATCGCGTAGCGAAATTGAGTTGAGCCGGGAGCCGTCACTTCCGCCGCGCGCAAGATCCTGAGTGTGCCGCGGTCGAGCCTTCGGTGAAGTGGCACCGTGAGCGGCGTTCTTTTCTCGCAATCGGCCGGACTGGCGGACGCGTCGCTATCCTGGCGCGACGCATTGCAGCCCCGAGACGATCGGAAGCCCTTGACTTGAAGGCATCGGCAGCCGTGCCTGTCATCTAGCCGCTAACTGCGAGTCTTATGAATTCGGACTCAGAAGGCCGATGGCTGATTCTCGAGGCAGAGCTCGAAGGCCTCGCGGATATTACCACCGTGCTTCCTCGCGTGTGCCACTCTGACTGATGCTTCCGGGAATAGTCGGACATTCGGCGACCAGGTAACCGTTCTCACCCGCGATCACGATGACGGGGAAGTCCAGGGCGCGAGCGCAGCACATCATCTCGCGAACTGCCCACGCTGAGTTGAGGCGGGCGGAGCTGGTCCCCGAAGCTATTCTTCGTCGTCGCCGTTCGTGCCGTTGGTGTCCGCTCCGTTGCCCTCATCCTCTTCCTTCTCGGCAAGGCCCGCGAGCGCGCGCACGCGCTCGTCAGTATCGAGCCGCACGAGGTGCACGCCCTGCGCGTTGCGGCCCGTGATTCGAACGTCCTTGACCTTCAGACGAATCACCTTGCCGCTGTCGGTTATCAGCATCACCTGGTCATCTGTCCCGACCTGGCGGACGTTGATAACCTTGCCGGTCTTGTCGGTGACGTTCATCGTGATGACGCCCTTGCCTCCCCGATGCGTGAGTCTGTAGTCGGAGGCGGGGGTGCGCTTGCCGTAGCCGAGCTCGGAGACGGTGAGGAGCGTCTCGTCGTCCCGCACCGTGGACATCGATACAACTTCGTCCTCGACGAGCGTGACGGTCTTGCCCTCCTTGATCGGCACTGACTCGAGCTCCATGCCGACGACGCCGCCAGTCGCGCGGCCCATGGGGCGCGCTTCCTCTTCCTTGAAACGAATCGCCTGCCCCTCGCGCGTCGAGAGCACGATTTGCTGATTGCCGTCGGTGATCCGAACCTCGACGAGCGAGTCGCCATCCTCGAGGTTGATCGCGATAATACCGCTCGAGCGGATATTGTCGTACTCGTCGATCGCGGTTTTCTTCACGCGGCCGCGGCGCGTCGAGAAGAAGACAAA
>JASHPB010000249.1 GCA_030038355.1 Candidatus Binataceae bacterium | reverse complement strand
CGCCCATGCCACCCGAGCTGCCGCCAAACGAGCTGCCGCCAAACGAGCTGCCGCCGAACGAGCTGCTGCCGAACGACGTGCCGCTCAGCCCGCTCATGCCGCCATAACCACCGCTCATCCCGCCAAAGCCAGAGCCGAACGAGCTGCCATTATACATGCCGAGCGAGCTGCCGCGTCCGAGCGACCCCTTGCCGGTGCTCGGTGAAAGTGTGCTCGGACCGCTGCCGCCGTTCATCAGGTTGTTGAGCACCTGCACCATCTCGACTGCCTCGGCATTCTTCAAGCGGTACACGTGCAAGCGCGAGGTGGAGTTGGGCGGAATAACGTCGAGTTGTTGGACGATTTCCTCGACCTCCCGCATCTGCATCGGCGGCGCGAGTACAACCAGCGAATTGGTGCGCTCGTCAGGGATGACCATGAACCCCGGTGTCGAGCTCTGCGTTGCTGGCGCGACCACGCCTACGCCGGGCCGCGGGAAGCCGGGGCTGGAATTGTTCGAGCTCGCGAGGCCGAGACGGGCGTTCATGATCTGCTGGATTTCGGGAGCGAGATCGTCCGCGAAGGCGAGGCGCAGATTGATCACACGCACGTTCCGCTGCTCGCCGCGCACGTCGAGCGCGCCGATGATCTGCAGGAGACGCTGCACGTTGTAGGCATCGTCGGTGATGATGATGGTGTTGTCTTCGGGGAAGGCCGCGACTAAGCCGTCGTGCGAGACCATTGGCTGGATCGCGCCAACAATTCCGCTGGCGTCGATATTCCTGAGCCGCACCATTCGCGTCACGTACTCGTCACCGCGCGTATCAGCGGGCTGCTGCAGCGTGGTAAGCGGCGCGTCGGAGCGAACATTGCGGGCCGGTATGATTTTGATCACCTTGCCCGCCTGGACGGTGGTGAATCCTTTTTCCTGCAGAACGGACTGGAAGAGCTGGTAGGCCTGGTCGGGAGTGACCTTGGTCGGGGCCATGATCGAAACCTTGCCGCGCACGCTTTCGTCAAGGATGAAGTTCTTGCCGGTGATTTCGCTGACGAACTTGGCCAGCACGGGAATATCTACGTTCTGGAAGTTCATCTGGATTTCGGTCTGCGGTCCGACGCCGTCTGCCTCAGTCGCGCCGCAAGGAACTGTAACTAACGCGGTTAGCAAGGCCGCTGTCAGAACGCTGACACAAAAGCGGTTCATGCAAGCACCTCCCGCCGAGCTCGGAATCACGCGGTGAGAGTATTTCACGGGATGCTGCTTCCGCAAGGCTGAGCGTTGCAAAAGTTTGAACTCTCGGAAAGGATGTTCGGTCAAAGCCCTCCATTTCAGATGAATCAACCTCATTCAGCAGAGGCAGCGCTTATCCGCTTTGAGCTACGCTCACGGTTTGGCTGGCCGGAGGGATTCGCGTGCGCTTCGAGGTCCTGATAGGGCTCCGCTATCTGCGCGCGCGCCGGCGCGAGCGCTTCGTCTCGGTAATCGCCCTGATCTCGCTCGCCGGAGTAACTCTAGGCACCTTCGTGTTGACCGTGACGCTGGCCGTGATGAGCGGCTTCCAGGAGGATCTGCGCGATCGGCTGCTCGCATTCACGCCGCAGCTCACTGTCGAACGAGCCGACGGCGGAATCTTCAACACCGCGGAGCTGTTGAGAAGACTCGAGGCAATCCCACAAGTGAGCGCCGTCGCACCGTTTGTCACGTCGCAGGTGATGGCGGTCGCTTCAACGGAAAGCGGTGTCCCCGGCTACGTCTCCGGCGGCACGCTGCGCGGCGTCGAGGTTGGAAACAACAAGGTTCTGACCGAGCTGAGGAACACGCTCGAGTCGGGGAGCCTCGCCGGGCTGAGCGAATCGCATGCCGTCCAGATCGTCGATCACGGCCAGCGGCGGACCGTCGATTTACCGGGCGCAATTATTGGCCGCTCACTCGCCTACGACCTCGGTCTGCGCGTCGGCGACCCGATGATCCTCATCTCGCCGGCGAGCCTGGCGAACGGGCTCGGCGCGCCGCGCCTCAAGCGCTTTGTGGTCGCCGGCTATTTCCATTCCGGCATGTACGAATTCGATGCGTCGTTGGTATTCGTCAACCTAAAGAACGGGCGCGCGCTGCTGGCCGACGATCCGCAACTCCAGAGCGGGCTCGAGGCGCGCCTCCATAACCTGCTCGATGCGCCCAAGGTGCGGGCCGAGGTCCAAAAGATGGCCGGGCCCGATTTCAAGGTTTCCGACTGGACCCAGGCCAACGCCCCGCTCTTCTCCTCGCTCAAGCTCGAAAAGCTCACCGATTTCCTTGTGCTGCTGCTGATCGTGCTGGTGGCGGCGTTCAATATCATCGCCACCCTGGTGATGGTGGTGATGGAGCGGCGCAAGGAGATCGCGATTTTGCGCGCGATGGGCGCGCGGGCGCGCTCGGTCGCCGCGATTTTCCTCTGCGAGGGAGCACTGCTTGGCGTAGTCGGCACCGTGCTCGGTGTCACGAGCGGATTTCTCGCTTCGTACCTGGTCGGCCGCTATCACTTGATTCACCTGCCGTCCGACCTTTTCATGGTCAGCGCCGTGCCGGTGCGGCTTTATCCGCTGAACTTCCTGATCGTCGCGATGGTGGCGATTCTGCTCTGCGTGGCGGCCGCCCTTTACCCTGCCCTCGAGGCGCGTTCGCTCTCTCCGGTCGAGGTAATCCGCTATGAGTAAGGCGCGGCACGAGGCCCGGGCGCCGCTTGCCGCGGCGGCGGGCGCGTTGATCGAGGTCAAAGGGCTCGCCAAGAAGTTCATCGACGCGGGCCGTGAGATCACGGTGCTTCGCGGCCTCGATCTCAGCGTCAATGCGGGCGATGAAATCGCGATCGTTGGTGAATCGGGCACCGGTAAATCGACGCTGCTGCATATCCTCGGCAGTCTCGAGACACCGACCGCAGGCAAAGTGTTCTTCGAGGGCGAAGATCTGTTCGCCCTCGACGAGCCAGCGCTCGCGCAATTCCGCAATCTGAAACTAGGCTTCGTCTTCCAGTTTCACTACCTGCTCGCCGACTTCAGCGCGGTGGAAAACGTGATGATGCCGGCGCTGATCGCACGCCTGCCCGACGACGAAGCGCGCCGGCGCGCGGTCGAGGTGCTCGAGCTGGTGGGCCTCGGCAACAAGCTGCATCGGCGTCCAGCCGAGCTTTCCGGCGGCGAGCAGCAGCGCGTCGCCGTCGCCCGCGCTGTAGTCCTGCGGCCGCGGCTATTGCTGGCGGACGAACCGACGGGCAACCTCGATCCTCGAACGGCGGAGGAAGTGCACGGACTTTTCCACATGCTCAATCGCGAACTGGGCGTGACGCTCGTGATTGCAACCCACAATGAGCGCCTCAGGCAAAGCGTCGGGCGGGCGCTCAGATTGCGCGACGGGAAACTTGTCGCCGAGCCAGCAGTCTAACTGATCCGCGGAATGGTGAGCACGGCGAAGGTTGAAAATCGCGAATGTGGACAGGGCTGATTTGGTTTACTTACCCAAACCGATTGGTTAGGTTGTTCGCCGTTTTCCGAGAACAATGATTGCGGGATGGGCCAACGCGAGCATGATTCGCGCGATGTTCTGGTGCGTGCTTCTCGCCGCGAGCGTGCCAGCGGGCGTTCCATCATCGGTATTGGCGCAGATTCCAACTATCTCGCGCAGATTATTGCTAGCGACTTACCTTTTCGATTTGAATCAGTTCGGAGCGGAGTTCGACGTGGTTGAGGCGCGATGATCACTGCGAGGGGGAGTCATCGCTTAATCCGCGCGACGCTTTGGTGCGTGGTCATCGCCGCCATCACATCGCTCGGCGCGGCGGCCACGGCGCGCGCGCAGAATCAGACGATCTCCAAGATCGAGATCCGCGGCCTGCAACGCGTCGATGAGCAGGCGGTCATGATTCATCTCCAGTCGCGCGTCGGTGCGCCGTACAATCCCGACACCGTCAACGAGGACGTCAAGTCGATCTACAAGATGGGGTTCTTCTCGAGCGTTCAGGATCAGGAAGAGCAAACTCCGTCAGGCACGGTCCTCATCTTCAACGTCACCGAGCGGCCGCAGATCACCAGCGTTCAATTCAAGGGCATGAAGGCGGTGCGGCAGACCGACGACAAGGTGGTCGCCGCAACCAAGGTGCATTCGGGTGAGATCGAAAATCCGCTCGAAGTAAAGGATACCATCAACGGCCTTACCCAGATCTACCGCGACAAGGGCTACCTGGACGCCAGCATCACTTATCGCCACGTGATGTACCCGAACAACGAAGCGACCGCCGAGTTCGACGTGGTCGAGGGGCCCAAGGTCGAAATCACCAACATCGAATTCACCGGCAACAAGTCGTTCTCAGCGGCCGAGTTGCGCAGCGTGATGGAAACAAAGACCTACAGCAAGCTGCTGAGCTGGTTCTTCGGCTGGGGGGCGCTCGATCAGAAAAAGCTCGACGACGACGTCGATCACGTCGAGGCCTTCTACTACGACAACGGTTACCTGAACGTTCATGTTGATCAGCCCAAGATTGTGCGCACCGGCAACAAGATCACGCTGGTGATCCACGTCGACGAGGGACCGCCGTTCAAGGTCGGCCACGTCGCGGTGATCGGCAACCTGAAGTTCCCGAAGTCTGAGATTCGCAGGCTGGTCACGCTGCATCCGGGCGAACTGTTCCGCGGCTCCTTGCTCCAGCGTAATGTGCTGGCGCTCTCCGACTTTTACTCCGACCGCGGTTACGCCTACGTCAACGTCGAGCCTCGCACGAAGCTCGATCAGGCGACGCGCCGCATCAGCGTGACCTTTGTCGTGACACCCGGCCACGAGGTGCTGGTCGATCGGATCAATATCTCCGGCAACACCAAAACCGCAGACAAAGTTATCCGGCGTGAGTTGCAGGTGCAGGAGCAGGAGCCTTATTCCGCCTCGGCGATTCGTGACTCGCAGGCGCGGCTTAGTCGTTTGGGCTTCTTCAGCGACGTGCGCATCACGACGTCACCCGCAGCTCAGCCCGACAAGATCAACCTCGACGTGAGCGTCACCGAGCAGAACACGGCGTCGTTCCAGGTTGCTGGCGGTTTCGACAGCTTCGAGTCGCTGTTCGGCAACTTCACGCTCGGCAACACCAACCTGTTCGGCGGCGGCGAGTCGCTGGTCGTGCAGGCGCAGGTCGGCTTCCTCTTCCAGAATTACAGCATTACGTACACCGAGCCGTGGTTCCTCGATATGCCGCTCGCTGTCTCGCTGCAGCTCTTCGACAACAAGGAGTACCTGATAAGCTTCAACCAATCGTCGGCGGGCTTCACGCTGAACACCTCTTACCCGCTCACTGAACTGGGGATAAAGAAGATCGGCCCATTCTCCATGAAAGACGTGAGTGCCGGCCTTGGTTATTCGTTCCAGAGCATCGGCATCACCGGGCTGAACCAGTTCACGACTTACGAGATCGCGAAGTATCGCGGCTATACACAGACCTCGGAGATTCTGCCCAGCATCCGGCGCTTCACCGTTGATAATCCGTCCGATCCGCGTTCCGGCACGAATCTGAGCTTCGATGGCCAGATCGGTGGTCTCGGTGGCGGCAACAACTTTCTGCGAGCCGTCCTGCACGGCCGCTACTTCTGGTCGTTCCTCAAGAGCCCCACTTTCGGCACCTGGGTGCTGTCGCAGGGCGTAACATATGGGATCGGCACCAACTTGAGCCCGGGGACGGGAGGCGAGTTGCCGCTGTACGATCGCTTCTTCCCGGGCGGCACCGGAGTTCAGAACTCGGTGCGGGGTTACCAGCTCTACTCGCTGGGTCCGGAAATCACCATCTTCAACCAGGTCGGCCAGCCGATCAGCGTGCAGAACGTCGGCGGCAGCAAGGAGCTGATCTTCAGCAACGAAATCACTTTCCCGATTCTGTCGCCGCTCGGCCTTCGCGGCGTAACCTTTATCGACGCGGGCAATTCGTTCCGCAATTCGGACTCCCTCACTCTCGATGCTTTGCAAGCCGCTGCCGGCGTCGGCATCCGATGGAAATCGCCGTTTGGCCCGCTGGCCGTCGATATCGCGTTCCCGCTCAATCCGCGCCCTGCTGACCAGTCCACCGTGTTCGAGATCGGCGCCGGCGCTCCGCTCTAGCGATAAATGCTCAAAACTGACTCTGATGTCGGGGCAAACGAATTCGTGTATATTCTAACGCCAAACCCGCGGCACCCAGTCCTGCGACAGGCACTGCTCAACGAGGAGGCTTCCCATTCAGTATGAGGCAACGGTTCATTATCATTGGTGCGCTTTTGGCCCTGACGACCGCTGCAACGCCCGCGCATGCTCAATTGAAACTCGCCTTCGTCGACGTCCAGCGCGCGCTCAACGAATGCGACGCCGGCAAACGGGCCAAGGCTGACTTCGAAGGCCGCGTCCAGGGCCTCCAGGCTCGCCTGCAGCGGGAACAAAACGAAGTCCAGTCGCTCAAGGACGAAATCGAGAAAAAGGGCATGCTCATGAATCCTGACCAGCGGCAGAACCTGCAGGATCAGTACATGAACAAGCTCAAGGATTTCGAGCGCGACTACAAGGATTCGCGCGATGAGCTGCAGCAGAAGGACAACGACGTCACCTCCAGGATTGTCCACGACCTCGCCGCCGTTATCCGCACCATCGGCGAGCGCGACAACTACACGATGGTGATGGAGAAGGGCTCGATCCTGTGGGGTGCGCCCCAGGTTGATATCACCGACCAGGTCATCCGCGCCTACAACGCGACGCACGTGAAAATCGGCACGCTCGGCGAAAATGGCGGCGGCGGCGGCGCCCCGAGCTCGGGAGTAGGCATGGCCGGGCTTTCGCAACCGAGCGAGTTCGGCTCGTCGGTGGCCAAGCGCTCGACCATTTCGAAGTAGCCCCAGTCCGGTGGGAAGCGATCAGAGAGTCAATGAACTAAGCCGGCTCCTCGGCTTGCTGCCGCATCGCTACCCGTTTCTGCTGGTCGACCGAATCGTGGAGCTGGAGAAGGGCCGCGTCGTCACACTCAAGAACGTGACCTTCAACGAGCCCTACTTCAGCGGCCATTTCCCTGGGAATCCCGTGATGCCGGGCGTGTTGATAGTCGAGGCCCTCGCGCAATCGGGCGCGCTGCTCGCGCTCAGCGAGGTGAGCGAAGAGTCGCGCGGCTTCTTCATGCTGACCGGGCTCGACAACGTCCGCTTCCGTCAGCGCGTCATCCCCGGCGATCAGTTGAGGATGGAAGTGAAAATCCTGCGCTTTCGGCGGCCGCTCTGGCGCATGCAGGCGCAGGCCTTCGTCGGCGACGAGCTTGCGGCCGAAGCCGAACTCTCGGCGATGGAAGTGAAGGGGTAACTGCCATCGGCGGGCATATTCATCCGTCGGCCGTCATCGACCGGCGCGCCGAAGTCGATTCCTCCAGCCAGATCGGCCCCGGCGCCGTTATCGGTCCGAAGGTCAGCATCGGCGCCGAAACGGTCATCGGCCCCTACGTTGTAATCGAAAGCAACACTACGATTGGGCGGCGCAACCAGGTAAGCCAGTTCGCGTCGCTCGGCACGCCGCCGCAGGATCTCAAGTACAAGGGCGAGCCTTCGTGCCTCGAAATCGGCGACGACAACCAGATCTTCGAATTCACGACACTGCATCGCGGCACCGAAGGCGGCGGGATGGTCACGCGAGTCGGCAATCACGCGATGCTGATGAACTACGTGCATATCGCTCACGATGTGCAAGTTGGCGACCGCGTGGTGATCACCAACTCGACCAATATCGCGGGCCACTGCCTGATCGACGATTGGGCAATCGTCGAGGGCATGTGCGGTGTTGCGCAATTCGTGCATATCGGCGCGCACGCGTTCGTCGCCGGTGGCTCGCGCCTCGATCGCGACGTGCCGCCCTATGCGATGGTCGCGGGGTCGGAGCGCGCGCGTCTTATTGGAATCAATGAGGTGGGCCTTACGCGGCGAAACTTCGCGCCCGAAACGATCGCGGCGCTGAAATCCGCGATTCGCACCATCTTCTACTCGAAGCTCCGCCGCGATGAGGCGATCGAGCTAGTGCTCGGCGAGTTTGGCGCGCTGCCCGAAGTGCACCAGCTGGTCGCTTTCATCAATCAATCCAAACGCGGAGTAGTCGGCCGCGAGCGTGAATAAGCTCGGCAACAAACTCGGCATCATCGCGGGCAACGGCGTCTTTCCAATCGAAGTCGCAAAGACCCTCGGCCGAAACGGAGTCAAGCTCATCGCCGTCGCCCATCTTAATGAAACGCGTCCCGAGCTCGAGCGCATCGTCGATCAAATAACCTGGATCAAAGTCGGCGAATTGCAGAAGATCGTTGACACCTTCAAGGATGCCGGCGTAAGCGAAGCTGCCATGGCAGGCGGAATTTCCCGCGCGCGGCTGGTCGATTCGTTCGCGCCCGACGCGCGCGCGCTCAAGATGCTCGCGGGGCTCGGCCGCCTCAGCGACGACTCGGTACTGCGCGGCGTGGCGCGCGAGGTCGAGAGCGAAGGTATCCGCATGATCGATCCCGTGCCGCTCATCCCCGAGATGCTGGCACATGCGGGACTGCTCGCAGGGCCGCAGCCGACAGAGCGGCTGGCGCGCGACCTCGACCTCGCCTTCGCAGTCGCGCGGCAGATCGGCGCGTACGACGTCGGCCAGACGGTTGCTGTGCGCGACGGCGTCGTCGCCGCGGTCGAGGCAATCGAGGGAACTGACGCTGCTCTCAGGCGTGCGGCAGCGCTGGTCGGCAAGGGGCTCGCGATCGCGAAGGCGGCTAAACCCGGACAGGATCTGCGCTTCGATCGGCCCGCCATCGGACCGGCGACGATTCAATTGCTGGCCGAGATCGGCGCGGCCGTGCTCGGAATCGAAGCCGGCGTCACGCTGATCCTCGAACGCGAGCGTACCCTGGAGCTCGCCGCGGCGAGCGGCGTGTCGGTGATGGGCCATGGCTAAGCTTCGCGCTGCTGTCGTTGGCGCAGGACGCCTCGGTTCGCTGCACGCGCAGAAGTACGCCGCGCTCGACGGAGTCTCCGTCGACTACGTGGTCGATATCGAAAGCGAGCGCGCCGCATCGCTTGCGGCGGAGGTCGGCGCCCGGCCAATCAGCAACTATCGAGGTCTGGCGGGCAAGGTCGACCTCGCCACGATTGCCTCGCCGGGCGTGACCCATCACGAGATCGCATCATCGCTGCTGAACTCGGGCATCGACCTGCTACTCGAGAAGCCGATGGCCGCGACGCTCGCGGAGGCGCGTGATTTAGCTGCACTCTCGGAACGCACCGGTCGCATTCTCCAGATTGGCCATCTCGAGCGATTCAATCCTGCGGTGGTTCAACTGCATTCGATCGTTCGCAGGCCGCGCTTCGTCGAATGCCATCGCCTGGCCTCGTTTACCGAGCGCGGCACCGACGTCGATGTGGTCCTCGACTTGATGGTGCACGATCTCGACGTGATCCTCTCGGTCGCGCCCTCGGAAGTCGCCACGCTCGAGGCAGTGGGCGTCGCGATTCTCACCGACCAGATCGATCTCGCCAACGCGCGTATCAGGTTTCAAAATGGTCTCATCGCCAACCTTGTAACGAGCCGGGTTGCGGCGCGGCGCGAGCGCAAGATTCGCTTCTTCCAGCCCGACGCTTACATATCGGTCGACTACGAAGCCCGCAGTATCCAGATTTATCGCAAAAGCCCGGCACCGCCTGGCGCGCAATTTCCCATTATCTCGGCCGAGAAAATCGACCTCGGTGAGGCAGATCCCCTCGGCGACGAGGTGCGATCGTTCGTCGAGTCGGTGCGGACCCGGAGCGCGCCGGCGGTGACCGCGCTCGATGGGCTCCGCGTCATGGAACTGACCGATCGGATAAAGCAGGTGATGGAGACTGACGCGTCATGAGGTTGACCACCTGCTATACTGGCGCGAGCATTGTCGATGGTGCATCGGAGCCGCCGCCAAAACACGTGCATGATGTGAAGACAAACTGCTTCTCATCGTCTATCTCGTCAGTCGCGATAGCGCTCGCGCTGCTCGGGCTGGTCGCTCTTGCGGGATGCCACAATCCGGAGGCCGCCGGTTCCTACGCCGCGGTCAATCGGGCCGACGTCCTGCCGAACGTCACCTTCACCGACCAATTGGGCAAGCCCGTAACGCTATCGTCGCTCAAGGGAAAGCTCGTCCTGGTTGATTTCATCTACACCAGCTGCGCCTCAGTCTGTCCGCGGCTCACCGCGCGGATGAATGAAGTGGCGAAGAAGCTCGGCGCCGACGTCGGGCAGAAGGTGACGATCATTTCATTCACGCTTGATCCTGAACACGATACGCCCGAGAAGCTTCGCAACTACGCGGCGGCGCAAGGAATCACCGGCAACGGCTGGCTCTTCCTGACAAGCACGCCCGCGCAAATCGACCAGGAGCTCGCGCGCTTTCAGCTCGTGCGCCGGCGCGAGAGCGACGGTTCCGTCACGCACAATGTCGCGGCCTTCCTGATCGGTCCCGACGGCCGCGAAATCCGCCAATACAACGCGCTCGACGTGCCGATCGACACGATAGTGAGCGACATCGACCGATCGATGGAGCGCGGATAGCCGAAGCGATGCCCCTGCAAGCTACATCGACGGCGCCGGCCAGCGCTGAACGCGTATCATCGAAACCGCGCCGCATCATGATGGTCGTCGGTGAAGCCTCGGGCGATCTGCACGGCGGCGACCTCGCGCGCGAGATCATGGGCCGCGGTGAACCATGCGACATCTTCGGCATCGCGGGCGAGCACATGCGCTCTGCTGGCGTACGCGCACTGGTGCGGATGGAGGATATCCACGGGCTTGGCCTTTCCGAGCTCGGCGCAACCGCGGGACGAACGCTGCGCGCGTTCCTTACGCTGCGACGGATCCTGCGGCGCGAAAATCCGGACTTGCTGATCCTGATCGACTACGCCGAGTTCAACCTAATGCTCTCCGGAGTGGCGAAGCGCGCCGGCGTGCCGGTGCTCTACTACATCACGCCGCAGGTTTGGGCATGGCGCCGCGGCCGGATTCGCAAGCTGGTGCATCGCGCTGACAAACTCGCGGTGGTGCTGCCATTCGAGGCCGACCTTTATCATTCGGCGGGCGATCGCGTCGCGTTCGTCGGCCATCCGCTGCTCGACCGCGTCAATCCCACACAGAATCGCGCCGAAACATTGAAGCGCCATGGTATCGCGCCCAACGCGAAACTGATTGCGATACTTCCCGGGAGCCGCCGCGCCGAAGTGAAATATATGCTCGCGCCAATGGTCGAAGCGGCGCGCGTGCTCGCGCGCGACCACGGCTTGACTCCCGTGCTCGCGCTCGCGCCGACGCTGACGCGCGAAGAACTGGCACGCGCCAACGGCGTCGATTTCAACGGAATCAGAATCATCGAGCGCGACACCTACGGTATCCTCGCCGCGAGCGAAGTAGCGCTGGTGACGTCAGGCACGGCGACACTCGAGGCCGCGCTGCTCGGATGCCCCGAGGTGATCGCCTACAAGCTCACACCACTCAGCTATTTTATCGGCGTGGCGCTGGTGCGCGGGGTCGAGTACTTCGGAATGCCCAATATCCTGGCCGGCCGGAAGATCGTCCCCGAACTGCTGCAGCGCGAAGTCACGGCCGACAACCTCGTGCGCGCTGCCGAGCCGCTCCTCTCGCCAACGATTCGGAACCAAACCGTCGCCGAACTCAACGCGCTGCGGGAGAAGCTTGGAATGCCCGGCGCGGCGGCGCGGGTCGCGTCGATGGCGCTCGAGATGACGGCATGAAGAATCCTTTCAGTCCGTTGCAGATCCGTCTGTTCGGATACCTGCGACGTTACATCTTTCCGTACGTAGTGCTGCTCGCGCTCGCGATGGCGATGCTGTCGGCGGCCAATGCCGGCATCCCTTTCATTGGCAAGCGCTTCGTCGATCTGCTCACCAACCTCGGCCACATGAATCTGCAGGGCGCCGCGACGATCCGTCGCCTGGCGCTAGCGATCGCCGGACTTTTCCTGCTGCGCGCGATCGGTAACTTCAGCGACGACTATTTGAGCGCCTACATCGCACAAAAAATCACCGTCGACATGCGCGCCGATCTGAACGAGAGTCTGCAGCGCCAGTCGCTCGGCTTCTTCAACCGCACTCCGACGGGAGTGATGGTTTCGCGGGTGATCAGCGACGTCAACGTCGCGCTGCAGAGCCTCACCGGCGGCGTGTTTTCGATTTTTGGCGATGGCATGCAGTTCGTGGCGCTGCTGATAACAGCTTTCGTGCTCGACTGGCGACTTGCAATTCTCGCCTTCATTGGCCTTCCGGTGATTGTCGGGCCAATTGTCAATCTCTCCAAGCGTGTGCGCAAAGAAACCCGCAATGCGCAGAAGCAGCTCGGCGGCCTCCAGGCGCTGCTGCACGAAACCTTTCAGGGCAACCGCGTGGTCAAGGCGTTCGGCATGGAGGATTACGAGCGCACGCGATTCAACAAGGAGTTGCGCCGCCTGTTCCGCATCTACATGCGCGTCGCGCGGATCAAGGCATTTACCGGCCCGATGATCGAAGCGCTCGGCGCTTTCGCCGTGGTCGGTGTCGTGATGTGGGCGGTCGGCTCGCTGGTTTCAGGCACGCGCACGCTCGGCCAGTTCGCGGGATTCTTCACCACCATGCTGCTTGTGTATCAGCCGTTCAAAAAACTCAGCAAGACCAACGCCAACATTCAGCAGGGACTCGCGGCCGCGGAGCGCGTGCTCGAGATGATGGACCATCCGCCGGAGGTGGTCGACGATCCGATCGGCATCGAGCTGCCTTGCGGACCGCACAGCGTCACGCTCGAGCAGGTGTCGTTCCGCTACCGCGACGAATGGGTGTTGCGCGATATCAACCTCGAAATCCCCGCGGGCAAAGTGGTCGCGCTGGTCGGAATGAGCGGCGGCGGAAAATCCACTCTCGCCGATCTGATTCCGCGCTTCTACGATGCGCAGGAAGGCCGGGTCGCGATCGACGGAATTGACGTGCGAAAGATTGGCCTCGCCTCGCTGCGCGCGCAGATGGGCCTCGTCACGCAGAGTACTTTTCTTTTCAATGACACGGTGCGCGCGAATATCGCGTACGGCAGCGTCGATCGCGATCTCGCGCGTGTGATGCAGGCGGCCAAGCTCGCCAACGCGCACGACTTCATCATGCGGCTGCCGAAGGGCTACGACACGCAGGTCGGCGAACTGGGCGTGCGGATCTCCGGCGGCGAGCGTCAGCGTCTGGCGATTGCGCGCGCGCTGCTCAAGGACGCGCCGATCCTGATTCTCGACGAGGCAACCTCGTCGCTCGATTCGGAGGCCGAACGCGCGGTGCAGGAAGCGCTCGAACATCTGATGCAAAACCGCACCACGCTCGTGATCGCGCATCGGCTCTCAACCGTGCGCAACGCCAACCGCATCGTCGTTATCGTTCACGGGCGGATCGTCGAGCAAGGGACTCACGAAGAGTTGCTCATGCGCGGCAGCGAGTATCGCAAGCTATACGACCTGCAGTTCAATCCCGCCGAGGAGATGACGGGCAACGGCAGCGTCGTCAATTGAGCGGCGCTCACCGCGCGCGCTCGCGGGCGGCGGCGGTTCGATGCTGCGCGCGGTCTACAACGCGCTCTGGTATGCGGCGCTGCCGATCGCGATGCTCGCGTCGCGGACCAATGAACCTCTCGATCAACGCGAACGCCGCGGCCAGATCGCGGTGGCTCCAGGAGGGCATCCGCGAATCTGGATGCATGCGGCGTCGGTCGGCGAGGTCGAAGGTCTGAGACCCATCGCGATCGGAATCCGGCGCGAATTTCCCGAAGCGCTGATCATCCTAACCACGATGACGCCCGCCGGCCGCGCGGCGGCGCGCTCGCGGATCCCCGAGGCGGCAGCCTGGCTGCTCGCGCCCTTCGACTCTCCGTTCGCGGTGCGATCGTTTCTCGAAAGCGCCAAACCAACTCTGCTGCTGGTTGCGGAGACCGAATTGTGGCCGAATTTTTTTATCGAAGCGCGTAACGCGGGAGTGAAGATTGCGGTCGTCAACGGCCGCATCACGGCACGCTCCGCCGCGCGCTATGCGAAACTACGGTCGCTTTTCGGGACCGCGATCGCGTGCGGCGATCTCATTCTCGCCCAGACCGAGGCCGATGCTCGCCGTTACCGCGCGCTCGGCGCTGCCGAGGATCGCGTGGTCGTGACCGGCAATACGAAATTCGATTTGGATTCGATGCCGGCTGGCGACGAATTGAGCGAGGTCCTCGAGGACTTCGCGCGCGGCCGGCCGATATTGATCGCCGGTTCAACAGGCCCCGGCGAGGAAGCGATCGTCGCCGCTGCTTACGCCGAGCTTCGCGCGCGGTTTCCTAATCTCGCGCTAATCGTGGCGCCGCGTCATCTCGAACGCGCCGACGAAGCCGCGCGTGCAATCAAAGCTGCCGGACTTGAAGCCATCTCGGCGCGGGCGATGACTGCAGAGCAGGCGCGCGCGGCCGACGTGCTGCTGCTCGACACCATGGGCGAGTTGCGCGCGCTTTACCGCCGCGGCGCGATCGCGTTTGTCGGAGGCAGCCTGTTCGAGGGACGCGGCGGCCAGAGCCCGATGGAGGCGGCGGCCGCATCGGTACCGATTTTTATCGGACCGTATCACGAGAAGCAGGCGGAAGTTGTTCAAGCGATGATCCGCGCAAGCGCTGCCAAACTCGTTAGCAACGCACGCACAATCGTCGACGCGTGCGCATCGTGGCTCACCGACGAAGACGCGCGGCTCGCGGCTGGCGCTCGCGCGCGCGCGACGCTAGCCGAACTGAACGGCGCGGCGCGCCGAACCTTGATACTGCTCCGGCCGCTGATTGGTCTCGCCTGAAATGCAGGGCCGCGATCCAAGTCCTCGCCGCGCGGGGATTGAACGGCTCTGGCAACCGACGGTTGGCCCGCTCGACTACCCGCTCTGGCTCGCGCTCACTCCAGCATCAGCCGCGTTTCGCGGTGCAGTCGAGATACGTCGTCTCTTTTGGCGATTCTTCCGCGCCACGACGAGTATCCCCACCATCAGCATCGGCAATCTAACCGTCGGCGGCAACTCCAAGACGCCGTTCACGCTGTTTCTCGCCAATCGGCTGCGCGTTCGCGGCCTCAAGGTCGCGATTTTGAGCCGCGGCTACGGAGCAAAATGCGCCGCGGACGGTGCCAGGCTGATCGCGCTCGGAGGCGAACTCAAAGTCACGGTCGAAGAAGCCGGCGACGAGCCAGCGATGATGGCGCGATCGTTCGACGGTCCGATCGTGGTCGCGCGCCGGCGAATCGATGGAATCGATCTGCTCGCAAAAACGGGCACGGTCGAGGCCATTGTCCTCGACGACGGTTTTCAGCACCTGCGACTGGCTCGCGCCGTCGATCTTGTCGTGGTGAGTGCGCAGAACGGCTTCGGCAATGGCTGGGTGCTGCCCGCCGGCCCGATGCGCGAGCCGATTCGCGCAGCGAGTCGCGCGCACGCCGCGATTGTTGTCGATAACGGACCCGGACAACCATCCGCGATCACGCCCGCACAGATGAAGCGCCTCGCCAGTGCGACCAAAGTACTTCACGCGAGCGTGCGCCCGAGCTCGCTCATAGTTCCCGAGAACGGCCGCTGGCGCGAATCCCCCGCGCCGCTCGCGAACCGTCCCGTGCTCGCGGTGAGCGGGCTTGCCAATCCCGCGGGGTTTTACGCGATGCTCCGCGAGCTCGAGGCTGACCTCGTCGGCGTGCTCGAATATCCGGACCATCATGACTACTCCGCTGCCGACTGTCAGGCTATTGTAGCTGCGGCCCGCAACGCCGACATCGTCGTTACGACCGAAAAGGACCTCGTCAAGCTCGAGCGCTTCCGGTTCGCTCGCGATTCGCTTTGTGCGCTTCGGCTCGAGATCACGATGAACGACGACGATGCACAAACGCTCGATGCGCTGGTTTTTGAACGGATTGGCGAGGCGAGGGCAGTTTGAGACTCGAGGAGGCATGAGACAAATGGCGCTAAGTCCGGAATTGCTCGATATCCTGGCCTGCCCGAAGTGTAAGGGGGATTTGCATCTGACCGCGCCGCAGGACGGCCTCGTCTGCGAGGCCTGCAAGCTGGTCTATCCGATTAAGGACGATATCCCGATCATGCTGATCGATGAGGCGAAGCCGCTCGCCTGACCCGTCGCCGATGCGCGCACTGAATTGCCCGCGATGAAGTGGCCGGATGAAGAGCGACTGCGGCGCTTCGCCTGGCTCACGATCGCGGCATATATCGTCGGCCTCGGAATCGCCGCCGTGCTGCGCGAGCAGGCCGACTTCAATACCTACTATCTCGCGGGTGAACGCGTCCTCGGCGGCCTTCCAATCTATCCGCCGACCGATTCCGACCGCTTTCTCTATGCACCGATCTTCGCGCTCCTGTTCGCGCCGATTGCTGCGCTGCCGCCGAAGCTCGCGCAGCTCGCGTTCTTCATCGTCAATGCGTTCGCTCTCGTCGAATTGATCATCGGCGCGGGAGTGATGCTGTTCGGGCGCAGGCGGCGGTTGCGCGCGGCCTTGATCGTGATTCCTGTAGCGCTCTGCTTTCGCTTCATCGGCAACAATATCGAGCACGGCCAGATCAATCTGATCGTGCTCGCGCTCATCGTCTGGGCAATCATCTATGCCGATGAAATCCGCGCGCCGCTCGCAGGCTTGATGCTGGCGGCGGCGATCCTCATCAAGCCGTTTGCGATCCTGGCCGCCGCCTACATCTTCATGCGGCGCCGCTTCAACTCCTTCGGCTGGAGCATCGTTGGCGTGATCATTTTGATCGTCGCGCCAGTGTTCGTTTTTGGACCGCATCGATGGGTCTTGCAGACGACGCAATACCTGCAGGCGGTGTCGTCGATGACGGCGCGCTACCGCACGATGCTCACGAATCAGTCGGCGGTGTCCGCGATCGCGAGACTGATCGAACCGCTAAGCGCCGAAGATGCGACCTCTTCCCTTCCACTCGCGCTTGGCATGGGGTTCGAAGTGATTCTCGCCGCGACGGTGTTCATCTGGGCGTGGTGCGCGGGCCGCGAAGATCGAATCGCGCTCAGCGGACTGTTTTGCGTGATGGCGGGGTTCGCGCCGGTTTCATGGAAGAGCTACTTCGCCGCGCTGATCGTTCCTTACATGCTGCTGACGGCGACGCTGGTGCGTGATGAAGCTGCAGCGCAAGCGCCGCCGAGCGTGCTCGTCTTGTTCACGCTGTCGGTGATATTGAACCTCGCACCGGGGAATAGGTTGAATCGCCTTGCGCTCTTTTATTCAGCGCATCTGGTCTCGGCGCTCGTCGCGCTGGCTGCCGTGTTCGTGCTCGGGATGCGCTCTGGAAGCGCCCGCGCTGGGACCGCTAGAATCGCGTCGTGATTCGCGAACGATTCGCGGCGCGCGGGCCAAAAAATGAAACGTGCGATCGAACCCGGCTGGCAACTCGGGCCGGATTTTCGCACTTTCAGCTCGGGACGGCGCGTGCTGGTGCTGCATCGGGATGTCGCACACCTCGCCGACGCGATCGCCAAGCGCCTGAGTGAATTCGCGAGCGCTGGCGCTGCGGGCGCCGGCAATCGCGCGGGCGGGTTCCGCCTGAGTGTCGTCGCGGCACCTGAAATGTTCGCGCGGCGCGCCAAGCGCGGCGGACTGATGCGCTTTCTGCTTACCGATCTCTACTTCGGTTTCGATCCGCGCCCGCTGCGAGAGCTGGCAGTGACGGTCGAGGCGCGGCGACGCGGGATTGCGGTTGCGGAGCCGATGGGTGCGATGGTCGAGCGGGCGGGCTTCGGCGTTTATCGCGGTTTCTTTTTGACTCGCGCGATAGCCGGATTAACGCTCTGGGAATTCCTTCAGACGGACGACGATCCGATCGTGCGCGAACTTGTGCTTCGCCAGGCACGCCACGCGATCGACGCGATGCACGAGCGCGGACTGTTCCATGCCGATCTCAACTTGCACAACGTGATGGTGGAAAACGCGAGCGAGAGTTTCGCGGTCAAGCTGCTCGATCTCGACAAGGCGCAGCTCGAAACGGGCGCGTTGAGCCGCGTTCGGCGCCAATCAAATTACGCGCGGCTGATTCGTTCAGCGCGCAAGCTTGATCCGCGCGGCAAATTTATCGACGGAGCGGCGCTCAAGATCCTGAGCGGTCCCTGACGAAAATTGTTGGTGAGTTAAGCTAGTCGCGTTTCATGGCGACTGCTTCGATCTCGATACGCGCATTGCGCGGCAGCGCCGCAACACCAACCGTCGAGCGCGCGGCATACGGCGCGTTGAAATGCTCGCCGTAGACTCGATTGACGATGTCGAAATCGGCCAAATCGACGAGAAAAATCGTGGTCTTGACCACGTCCTGAGGGCCGAGGTCCGCGGCCGCCAACACCTCGCGAATGTTCTCCAGCGCGCGCCGCGTCTCCGCCTCGATTCCACCGTCCACCAGCATTGCAGTCGCCGGGTCGAGGCCGATTTGCCCCGAGCAGAAAATCACTCCGCGGGCGTCGATCGCCTGCGAATAGGGCCCGATCGGCGTGGGAGCTTTAGGCGTCAGAATCGATCTCTTCATGCGAACTGCCACTCGCGAGAAATGATAATCCGGCGCGGCTCAGTAGCGATGGCCGTTTTGCTGGCCGAGGCGCGCCACGCGCATCACGCCGTCGATCGCGCCGATCGAATTCATCAGGTTATTGAGCTGGCGCGCGCTGCTCACGCTCACCTCGAACACCGATAGCGCGCGCCCGTCCGAGCCGCGCGTCTTTACTTCCGCAGTCGAGATGTTGACGCCGGCGGCCGCTATCGCTTTCGTCATCGCGGCCAGCAACCCGGGCTGATCAACGCACAACACTTCGAGCCGAATCGGACGCGGCGCTTCCTCACCGTCCTTCCACACGACCGGCACACGGCGTTGCGGATCGGTGTTGAGCGCATGCGGGCATCCCGCGACATGGACGGTCACACCGCGGCCGCGCGTGATGAATCCCGTGATCGCCTCGCCCGGTAGCGGATTGCAGCACTTGGCGAAGCGCACCATCATGTCGCCGACTCCGGACACCACGACCGCTCCTGAGGCCGCTCGGCGGAGTTCGCGCGCCGCGCGATCCTTGGCCGCGAGCGCCGTCGTCCCGCCGCCCGGCGTCTTGCCGTCGCGATAGCTCTTGAGCTCTTCGTCGTTCAGAACCTTGGCCAGCACTTGCGCGGGCGTAATCAGCCCGTAGCCGACCGCGGCCAGCAGGCTTTCGACGTCGCGCTGTGAAAACTCTTTCAGCACCGCCTCGAAGCGATGCTCATGGCGGAGTTGCGCCACCGAGATCTTCAGCTGCTCGAGTTCGTGATCGATGAGCGAGATACCAAGATCGCGCGAGCGCTCCGCCTGCTGTTGCCGGAGCCATTGGCGAATGCGCGATTTGGCGCGTGCCGTCGCAACGTAATTGATCCAGTCCTTGCCAGGAGTCTGCCGCTCGGAGGTGAGCACCTCGACCGTGTCACCGGAACGGAGCTTGTAGCGCAGCGGCACCATCCTGCCGTTGACGCGCGCGCCTGACAGATGATTTCCGACTTGCGAGTGGATCCGATAGGCGAAGTCGATCGTCGTCGAGCCTTGCGGGAAGTCGAGCACGTCACCCTTCGGCGTGAAGACGAAAACCTCCTCGGGGAAGAGGTCATCTTTGACGGTCGACAGAAACTCCTGCGGGTCCTTGAGATTCTGCTGCCATTCGATCAGTCGCCGAAGCCAGGCGAAACGCTCGGTCTCCTTGCTGTCTTTGACCGGGCCTTCCTTGTAGCTCCAGTGCGCGGCGATTCCTTCCTCTGCCACCTTGTGCATCTCGCGCGTCCGAATCTGCACTTCCATCCGTTGCCCGCGCGGACCGATCACGGTCGTGTGCAGCGACTGGTACATGTTGACCTTGGGCAGCGCAATGTAATCCTTGAAGCGGCCGGGCACCGGTTTCCAGTTCGCGTGCACTACGCCGAGCGCCTCGTAGCATTCGCGCACCGTGTCAACGATGATGCGGAACGCAACCAGGTCGTAGATCTCCTCGAAGTTGAGCCCCATCTCCTGCATCTTCGAGTGGATCGAATAGAAGTGCTTCGGCCGCCCGGTGACCTCGGCGTTGACGCCTGATTCCTTGAGCCGCCGGGTCAGGATGTCGATCACGGCCGCGATATATTCCTCGCGCTCGGTGCGGGTCTTGGCGACGTAAGCCTTCAGCGTGCCGTACGAGGAGGCGTTGAGGTACCTGAACGACAGATCCTCGAGTTCTGACTTGAGCCAGTAAATCCCGAGGCGATGCGCGATCGGCGCGTAGATCTCCATCGTCTCGCGCGCGATATCGTGCTGGCGCTCCGGCGACAGATGATCGAGGGTGCGCATGTTGTGCAGGCGATCGGCGAGCTTGATCAGCACGACGCGAATGTCGTGCGCCATCGCGATCACCATCTTGCGGAAGTTCTCGGCCTGCTTCTCCTCGCGGCTCTGGAAGCTGACTTTGGAAATCTTCGTCACGCCGTCGACGAGCTGCTCGACCTCGGCACCCCAGAGCTCGCGGACTTCGTTCAGTGAGACGCCGGTATCCTCGACCACGTCGTGCAGCAGGCCGGTCACGATCGACGGCACATCGAGCTTGAGCTGCGCAATTATCAACGCAACGTTTAGCGGATGAATTACGTACGGCTCGCCCGACTCGCGTTTCTGCGAGGCGTGCATGCGCGCCGAGTATTCGTAGGCGCGGCGAATCAGTTCGATATCGGCGGCAGGATTGTAGGATTGAACCAGCCGGATCAGCTCATCGAGATCATCGGGCGCGGTTTCGATCGTCTGGGCTAACTCTTCCACGGCGCAAAATCCGCGCGCAGCCGTCCGACCTTCATCCGCTCGGCGCGGACGATGGTCTCGAGACGGGCGAGCGATTCCTCAATCTGCGCGTTGATGATCAGATAATCGTACTCGGGATAGGCGCTGGCCTCCTCGCGCGCACGCCTTAACCTTCGCTGGATGCTTTCCTCGCTGTCGGTGCCTCGACCACGCAGTCGCTCCTCCAGCTCGGCGAAGCTCGGCGGCAAGACAAAAACGGTCGCGCTATCGTCGGGATAGAGCTCCCGAATCTGGCGCGCGCCCTGGACATCGATGTCGAGCAGGATGTCGCGGCCGGAATCGACCGCGTCGTCGAGCGGCGCGCGCGGCGTGCCGTAAAAGGCTTCGAAGTTACTGGCCCATTCGGCCAATTCCCGGGCGGCGATACGACGATTGAACTCCCCTAGGCTCACAAACTGATAGTCCACCCCTTCGACTTCGCCCTCGCGGGGCTGCCGCGTAGTGAGCGAAATCGACATCTCCAGGCCCGCGATAGCCTCGCGCGCCGCCCGAGAAATAGTGGTCTTGCCGGCGCCGGAAGGGGCCGAGAGGATAAATATTATACCGCGTTTATGCGGCACCAGATCGTCCATCTTCGAGGCTATCGGATGCCCAAGGTCATCGCAATTGAAATGTCGTTTTATAGCACGCCTATTCGACGTTCTGCACCTGTTCGCGCATCTTTTCAGCTTCCGCCTTAACTTCAACTGTTACTTGAGATAACGCCGCGCTCTGCGACTTCGAACCCATCGTATTCACTTCGCGATTGATCTCCTGCAAAAGGAACTCGATCGATTTTCCCACCTGCCCCTTGCGCTTGAGCAAGGTCTTGAGGCCGTCGAGATGGGTCCTAAGGCGCGTCAACTCCTCGCTGATATCGCCGTGCTGCGAGGCGGCCGACGCCTCGTCGTAAAGCCGCTTTTCATTCACCGGCAGCTCGGCAAGCAATTCGCGCACGCGCCTTTCAAAATTTGCGCGGATCTCGGCGCGGGTCTTCTCTGCCAGCCGCTCGATTCTTGGAATCGCGGCCTCGACGCGGCGGATACGTGTAGCGAAATCGCGATGCAGGCTGCGGCCCTCGCGCGTTCGTTCGGCATCGAGTTGCTTCAACGCCTTGCGCAGCGCATCCATCCCAAGCGCGATTGCATGGGTCGGCTCGTTGTCCTCCTCGACAACGTGAAAGATTTCGGGCCGATTGAGAATCACATCTACGCCGAGTTGTCCCGAGAGCTTCAGCTCCCGGCCAACGCGGCGGAGCTCCTTGATGTAGAGATTGGCGAGATGGTCGTTGACCTCGAGCTTCGCGCGCGGCGGCTTGAGCGCCACGGTCTTGATGAAGAGCTCGACGCGACCGCGAGCCACCACCGACTGAACGAGCTTGCGAATTTCGGCCTCCTGCTCACCCCATCCGCGCGGCAGCATGAGCTTGAGCTCGAAGAAGCGTTGATTCAGCGCACGCACCTCGGCGGTAACCCGGGTGCCGTTGCCCTCCGCAACGCCACGACCGAAGCCGGTCATGCTCAGCATCTCATTTCAGCCTCCGTGATCTTTCGACGATAGATCTGCGATAAACCTCGAGCGTTCGCTCCGCCATCGCGGAGTCGGAATATCCGCTAACAACCGTATCCCGCGCGCGCCGGCCGCAACTCCGCCTGAGATTGGGGTCGCGCGCGAGTCGTTCCAGAGCGGCCGCGAGCGCCTTTGCATCCGCGGGCGGAACCTGCAAGCCGCTGCTTTCATTCTCGATCAGACCGGCCAATCCTCCAACCCCGCTCAGCACCACCGCAAGCCCGCAGGCCATCGCCTCGAGCGCGGCAACGCCGAGCCCTTCCTTCAGCGACGGCATCACGAAGCTATCCATCGCCGCGAGCATCGGGCGCACGTCGTCGATTCGCCCGAGCAGCGTCACGCGTGCTGCGATTCCAAGGCGCGACGCTGCGGCCTCGAGCGC
>JASHPB010000248.1 GCA_030038355.1 Candidatus Binataceae bacterium | reverse complement strand
ATATCGCCCCATCCGAAAACGAAGCGCTCCTCGCCCGAGAGAAACGATTCCGCTGCGAGCATCGCGCCACCGGTGCCGCTGAGCTCGGCCTGTCGAATCGGCGTGATCACGATGTGCGGATTCGAGGCGACGTGCTCATGGCACCAGTTTTCCATTTGCTCGGCAAGGTAGCCGACGACAATTCCGAATTCACGGATGCCCGCGCGCTCGAGAACATGCACGATATGCGCGATTACCGGCGCACCGGCGATTTCGAGCAGAGGCTTCGGGGTTTTCGCCGTCAATTCGCCGAGCCGCGTGCCGCGTCCCGCGGCGAGCAGGACAGCCTTTCGAACTTCGACCGCCACGAGCGAAAGATAGCATCGGCGAGGGTTTATGGAACGAATCGTGAGCGGCACCGTTTCACTGGCAGATGGCGGAGGAGCTAAAATTCGCCTAGATTAACCAACGGACCGCGAGCCCATGCGGCCGCGTATTTGAAGCGATGTTCGGTGAAATAAATCCACGCAAAAAAGCACGCGCGCCTTTCATCTCAGTCGAAGAGGCCCTCGAGGAAACTCGCCGCGGCCACATGATCATCCTGATGGATGACGAGCAGCGCGAAAACGAGGGCGATCTCTCGATGGCGGCTGAGAAGGTCACGCCCGAGTCGATCAACTTCATGGCGAAGTTCGCGCGCGGCCTCATCTGCCTGCCAATGAGCGGCGACCGAATCGATCGGCTCGGGCTCAACATGATGGTGGGCGACAACCAGGCGCCCCTCGGCACTGCGTTCACCGCGTCGATTACAGCGCGCCGCTGCCGCGGCTCGGGAATCTCGGCGCAGGATCGCGCGATCACTATCCTGCACGCGGTACGCGAAGACGCGAGCGGCCACGAGTTCATCTCACCCGGCTACGTCTATCCGCTGCGCGCCCGTGACGGCGGTGTGCTGGTCCGCACCGGCCAAACCGAAGGCGCGGTCGATCTTGCGAGGCTAGCGGGACTCAAGCCGGCGGGCGTGATTTGCGAGATCCTGAAGGACGACGGCACGATGGCGCGGCGCGACGATTTGGTCGAGTTCGCCCGCGTTCATGGGCTCAAGATCGTCACCGTCGCCGATATCATCGAGTATCGCCTGCGCACTGAAACGATGGTGCAAAAAATCGCCGAGGCAAAACTGCCGACTGCTTACGGCGAGTTCAAAGCCATCGTTTTCCGCAACCTCGTCGATTACACCGAACATCTCGTGCTGGTGATGGGCGCTGTCGATCCCGGAACTCCCGTCCTCGTTCGGGCGCATCGCGAGTACCTGCCGGGCGACGTCTTCGGTTACGCCGGGCGCAACACGCGGAGCCTGCTTCGCTCGGCGATGGAGCGAATCGCGAGCGCCGGCAGCGGCGTGCTGCTTTACGTCAAGCGCGAATCCAACGCGATTGCGAACGAGCTTGATTCGGAGCAGCACATTCGCCGCGCCAGCACGCGCTTCAGCCAGCCCGAGGCGGATTTTCGCGATTACGGTATCGGCGCACAAATTTTGCGCCAGGTCGGCGTGCGCAAGATGACCATCATGTCGGACGTGACGCCGCGCCTCGCGAATCTGCCCGGCTATGGCCTCGAGATCGTTGGCTCGGTGCCGCTCACCAATGGCACAGCCACGACGCCCGCGGCAGCCGGCAGCTGATCAACGGGACCATCGCAATTCAACGCGTTGAAACCGGCAGCGGCTCGAGATTGTTTCATTGCAGATGAACCATCGTCGATTCCTGTGTTCCAAGGCTGCGGCCGCGATTCTGCTCTGCTTCAGCTTCGCCATCGCGGGCCGCGCGCTGGCGCAGACACCGAAGCCCAACGAGCTGGTCAAAATCACCGGCGCAAAGATCTCGCCCGCTCTGAGCGCCGGCGGCGTGTGTACGCTCAACGTCGACGCCGAGGTGGTCGCGGGCTGGCACATCAACTCGTCGAAGCCGTTCAGCGACGATTACATCCCGACCAAGATGACCGTGGACGGCCCGGTCGGCCTGACGATAGGCACGATCAAATATCCGCCGCCGGAAACGATCACGCTCGAATTCGCGCCCAGTGACAAACTTTCGGTTTACAGCGGCAACTTGAATTTCGTCGCGCCGATCAACGCGGCCAAAGATTTCGCTGCGAAACCTGGCGACAAGATCACCATCACGATCGACTACCAGGGGTGCAACAACAGCGAATGCCTGCGGCCGGCGTCGGTAACGAAAACGATCGATATCAGTCCGAAGCAGACGACGGCTATCGCGGGCGGCATCGCTGCCGCCGGACTCGGGCGCGGCGGCGGCTCCGATCCTGGTACGATTGAGCGAGTCTTCCTCAGCCACGGGATGTTCCTCGGCTTTCTTGCGGTCCTGCTGGGCGGGCTCGCGCTCAACCTGACGCCGTGCGTGTATCCGCTGATCGGAGTCACGGTCGCGTATTTCGGAAACCAGGGCGGAGGTCCGCGCCGCATCGTGGTTCTCGCCGTTGTTTACGTTCTCGGCATCGCGCTGATGTTCTCATCGCTGGGCGTCGCGGTGGCGATGTCGGGTGGACTGTTTGGAGCGGCGCTGCAGAACCCGTGGGTGTTGTCGTCGATCGCCGCGGTGCTGGTGCTGCTGGCGGGTTCGAGCTTCGGCCTTTTCACGATTCAGCCGCCGCAGTGGCTGATGCAGCGCGCGGGCGCCGCACGGCCGGGCTATGCCGGTTCGATGCTGATGGGCCTTGGCATGGGCATAATCGCGGCGCCTTGTATCGGACCGATCGTGCTGGGGCTCCTGCTGATGGTCGAGCGGAGCGCGAGTCCGCTCTTCGGCTTCGCGCTTTTCTTCACCCTCGCGATTGGGCTCGGGCTTCCGTATATCGGGCTCGCGATGGCGGCCGGCAGTATCAGGCGACTGCCACGCTCGGGCGAGTGGCTCGCGTGGATCGAGCAGCTCTTCGGCTTCGTTCTGATCGGGCTGGCGCTCTACTTTCTCGACCCGATTTCGCCGAAGCATCTGATGACGCGGATCCTGCCGTTCTACGCCGCGGGCGCCGGAATCTATCTCGGCTTCATCACAAGCGCGGGCCGCTATTGGCGGCCGTTCCTCGTCCTACGTTCGGCGCTCGGCGTAATCGCGGCTGCTGCGCTGGTCTGGATGCTAATACCGCGGCCGGCGCCGCCCGCGCTCCAATTCGAGCCATATAGTTCCGAGGTGCTGGCGTCAGCCGCAGAAGCGCGAAAACCGGTACTAATCGATTTCAGCGCCGACTGGTGTATTCCTTGTCGTGAGATGGAGCGCTCGACGTTTATCGACCCCGGCGTCGTGCGCGAGGCGGCGCGCTTCGTGACACTGAAGGCCAATCTGACGGCGCAGGACAAGACCAACGACGAGCTGACGCATCAGTACGACATCCAGGGCGTGCCGACCACATTGCTGATCGATTCGAGCGGCAGAGTCTCGCAGCGCAAGGTGGGATACATCGGCCCGCAGGAATTTCTCGCCGATCTGCGCCGCGTCGACTAGTGATCCACTGGCAGAGAACCTCGACACTTCACATTGCCTCGACGGTCGATTAGGTTCGCCTTCGAAACGGCGGGCGCGACGCAAATTCACTTCCGCGAGGATTCTGCAACATGGCGCAATCCGGCAAAGGCTTCGTAAGCGAAATTTTCGAGAAGGTCAAAGCGCGGAGGTCCTTCGGACGTCATCCTTTTTGGCTCGCGATCACCGACGGGAAAGTCTCACAGCAAGGGATGTGCATATTCGCGACGCAATTCTTCCTCCAGGTGCGCGAATTTCCCCGCGCTGTCAGCGCACTGCATTCGCGATGCTATGACGCGGGCGAGCGCGTGAAGCTGGCCGAGAGCCTCTATGAAGAGGAGACCGGCAAAATCTCCGGCAGCGCGCCGCATCCGGAGTTGTTCATTCGCCTGGGTCTGGGACTCGGACTCGACCGCGAGGACATGGTTCATGGCAAGCCGCTGCCATCGACGGCTGCGCTCACGGACTGGTTCGAGCTGTCGACGAAGGATCGATCGTTTGCCGAGGGCGTGGGCGCTATCAATCTTGCTGCCGAGGGTCAGGTGCCGGGAAACTTCGGGCCGCTCGCACGCGCGCTCGAGCGGAACTACGGCCTCAGCCGCGAGCAGGTCGCGTTCTTCGACGTTCACGAGATTGCAGATCGGGATCACAGCAATGTCGGCGATCATATCCTGAGCCACATGGAACTGAGCGACGCCGATCGCGCGGGAATCTGGAGCGCGGTCGAGCGTTCGCTCGACTTGTGGTGGCAATTTTTCGACGGGATCGAGCGTGCCGCCACCGCCCATCAAGGTTAGGTTCACAAGGGGCGCTGATCGGCGCTTTAGCGACCCCTTTGTGGGCTTTCAGCGTAATCAGAACATGATTTTGAATCGGGACTAAGCGCCGCCGCGTTTTGAACTTTCTTACCAGCATGGGCTACCAGGCAATTCCCTCGAAAATACGACTGATTTCTGGGCGCTGGCGAAAATTGTGGAATGATGTTTGATTTCAGGCTTAGCGCAGCCTCGATATACCTTTACTCTCGGCTCTGATCTAAGGTAGAATGGTGGCGGTTGCGGATGCGGAGCGGAGGCTCTTTCCCAGTCCACATTTATGGCAAATAAGCAATCGTCCGATAGCTATGGCGCCGAGTCCATCAAGGTCCTCGAAGGACTCGAAGCGGTCCGCAAACGTCCCGGCATGTATATCGGTGACACCGGCGAACGCGGACTGCATCATCTGGTAACTGAAATCGTCGACAACTCCGTCGACGAGGCGCTCGCCGGTCATTGTACCGAAATCGTCGTCGTGATTCTGAGTGACGATCGGATCCGCATCGAAGACAACGGCCGCGGAATCCCCGTCGATATGCATCCCACCGAGAAGCGTTCCGCGCTCGAGGTCGTGCATACCGTGCTTCACGCCGGAGGAAAGTTCGAGAAGAGCGCCTACAAAGTCTCTGGCGGATTGCATGGCGTCGGCGCGTCTGTCGTCAACGCGCTCAGCGAAGAGTTCGAGGTCGAGGTTCACAAGGGCGGCAAGATATATTTCCAGCGCTACGCGCGCGGCGTGCCCAAGTCCAACGTCGAAGAGCGCGGCGCCACCAAGGTTCACGGCACCCGCACGACGTTTTCGCCCGACCCGCAGATTTTCAAAGAAGTCAAGTTCAAGTACGAAATCGTCGCGCGTTATCTGCGCGAGATGGCGTATCTCAACGCGGGCCTCAAAATTCGCCTCCGCGACGAGCGCGCCGACAAGGAAGAGGAATTTCACTACGAAGGCGGAATCGCGCAGTTCGTCGAGTCGTTGTCCAAGGGCAACGAGACTCTGCACGACGTGATTTTCTTCACGGGACTCAAGGAGTCGGTCGATATCGAAGTTGCGCTGCAATGGACCGACGCAGTGCACGAGCTGATTTTCACCTACGCCAACAATATCCACACCGTCGAAGGCGGAACCCATCTTTCGGGTCTCAAGTCCGCCCTCACCCGCACGCTCAACAACTACGCGACCAAGAACAACCTTTTCAAAAACAAAGAGGTGCGGCTGGAGGGCGACGATACGCGCGAAGGCCTCTTTGCAATCGTCAGTATCAAGATTGCTGAGCCGCAGTTCGAGGGTCAGACCAAGACCAAGCTCGGCAATACCGAAGTCGATGGCCTGGTGTCATCGCTGGTCAACGAAAAGCTCGGCACCTATTTCGAGGAGAACCCGGGCGTCGCACGCAAAATCGTGATGCGCGCGATCGAGGCTGCGACCGCCCGCGAGGCTGCGCGCAAAGCCAAGGAGCTAGTGCGCCGCAAAGGTGCGCTCGATTCCGGCATGCTGCCCGGCAAGCTCGCGGACTGCCAGGAGCGCGATCCAGCGCTCAGTGAGCTCTACCTGGTCGAGGGCGCCTCGGCCGGCGGCACAGCCAAGGAAGGCCGCGATCGCAAGACGCAGGCAATTTTGCCGCTCCGCGGCAAGATCCTCAACGTCGAGCGCGCGCGCATCGACAAGATGCTTTCTTCGGGAGAAATCCGCACCCTTATCACCGCGCTCGGAATGGGGGTCGGCGACGAGAAGGACATCGCCAAGCTCCGCTATCACACGATCGTGATCATGACCGACGCGGACGTTGACGGATCGCACATCCGCACGCTGCTGCTCACGTTCTTCTTCCGCCAGTTCATCGAAATTATCGAGAACGGCTATCTCTACGTCGCGCAGCCTCCTCTGTTCCGCGCCAAGAAAGGCAAGAACGAGCGCTACCTGAAGGACGAGCCCGCGCTCGAAGACTATCTGACCGACCTCGGCGCCGAGGCTGTCACTTTCGAAGCGGGCAAGGGCAAGGAGACGCGCGAATTCAAGGGCGCATCGCTTAAGACCGTCGTTCGCAAGGCGCTCTACTACGAGAAGATGTACGAGGCATTGGAGCGCCGCTCCAAGGAGCGGGACATCGTCGCGTCGCTCGCGCGCCTGGCGTCCGACAAAGTAATCAGCGACGACAGCTTCGCTTCGCGCAAGAGCGCCGAAGCCATGGCCCAGGCCATCAACAAAGACCTGAAGGAGGCGAATCTCCTCGCGCGCGTCGAGCAGGACGGCGAGACCAACTTCCGCGTCTTCTTTACGCATACAGGCAACGGCACGAATCCGCCCACCGTCGTCGATATAACGCTCTTCCACACGGGCGAGCTTCGCGAGATTCGCCGCCTGATGCCGGAGATCGAGGCGATTAAGTCGCCCTACAAACTGAAGCAGGGTGAGGGCGAGACGACCTACGAGACGCTCGAAGCTGTAGCGCGCGCCGTGCTGGCCGCGGGGCAGAAGGGCGTCGATATCCAGCGCTACAAGGGCTTGGGCGAGATGAATCCGGAGCAGCTCTGGAGCACGACCATGGACCCGGCGCAGCGTGCGATGCTTAAAGTTCAGATTTCTTCGCTCGAGGATGCGGAGGAAGTGTTCGCGAAGCTGATGGGCGATCAGGTCGAGCCGCGCCGCCAGTTTATCGAGGAGAACGCACTGAACGTCCGGAATCTGGATATTTGATGCACCGTTCCCGCGTTTGGATAGATGCGCGACTCAAAGCAAGGATATTGGCTGTCATCCTGAGCGAGCGCTGCGCGAGTCGAAGGAGCCGGGATCTTTTTGGCGGAAGGGTCGCCGACATTTAAAGATTACGCAGGTAATCCTCGGCATCCCTCGACTCCGCTCGCAGACTCGCTTCGCTCAGGATGACAGCAATGACGCTCTCGGTCACCGACTGACTATTTACTGGCTAATCGAACTGAGTACCAAGTCAAAACCATAATCCCATGGCAGACACCAACGGAACCGAGCCTCATCGCAACGAGCCTTCGCTACTGAATATCGAAGATGACATGCGGCAGTCTTACCTCGACTACGCGAT
>JASHPB010000247.1 GCA_030038355.1 Candidatus Binataceae bacterium | reverse complement strand
CGCATGATGCTAATCGTCGTGCGATGGCTGACGAACTGCTGGCGGTCAAGCTCTACTACGACTTCAAGAGCCCGTTCACTTACCTCGCGATGGGCCCGGCTTATGATTTGCCGCGCACGCATCGCGTGCATCTCCGATTCATCCCTCACGTTTTCAACTTCAGCGCTTACGGCGGCGAGCTCGAGAATCGCACCGATCGCGACTGGCGCAAGGTCCGCTACCTCTACCTTGACGCACGCCGCTTCGCGAACGAGCGCGGCATCACGATTCGCGGACCCGAGCGTCTCTTCGATTCGCGTCTCGCGCTGATTTCCGGGATGTGGGCCGATCGCCACGGCCTCTTCCGTCCTTATGCGGACCGCGTCTTCGAGCGCTTCTTCAAGCGCGAGCTCAATATCGAGAACGGCGCCGCGCTCTCATCGATAATGAAGGAAATCGGCCTCGATGCTGACGGCCTCAGCCGTTATGCCGCGCGAGAAGGCCAGGACGACCTGGCGGCCGCTCTGGCAGAGGGTGAACGCGACGGCATCTTCGGCGTGCCAACCTTTATCGTCGAAGGCGAACCGTTCTGGGGCAACGATCGCGTTGCTTGGGTCGTGAAGAAACTCGACGCGATGGGACTCAGGCGTTCTACGCCGATGCTATAGTTGATCGTCAACGCGAAATTCTTCTGGAGCTTGATGCCGATGAAACCAGTGCCCACTGGAACTAAGGGAAGTTTCGAGAAAATCGCAATCGACGCCGACCTCGCGAGCGTGCTTGACTCGTCGCTCGCGAGCGTGCTGTCGACGCCCACGATGATCGGGATGATGGAACTCGCGGCGATCGCGGCACTCAGTCGCTACCTTGATCCGGGTGAAAGCTCGGTCGGGATGTCGATCGAAGTACAGCACGTCGCCGCCACTCCTCCGGGGCATCGCGTGCGGGCGGAGGCCGAGGTCACCAAGGCTGACGGCCGGCGCTTCGAATTCAAGGTGCGCGCGTTCGACGAGGTCGAGGAAATCGGCTCGGGCCTACATCGGCGCGCGGTTATCGATTCGGCAAAATTCAAGGATCGAGTCAAAGCCAAGGCCAAGAGCCGAGCGTCGGAGGTGACGCGATGATCATGCAATACGATCCCAAGGAGATCTACGTCGGCCGCGACTTCGGCGGCCAAACCTCCGACATCACGCCAGACCTGATCGCGACTTACATCGCCGGCACCGGCGACGACAACCCGTGGTATCGCGTCAGTTCTCCGCTCGGCGGTGCGCTTGCACCGGCGCTCATCCTGCACTCCGCCGTGTACCGCACCCACGACTGGTACCTGAGCGTCTACGGCAACCTCCACGCGCGTCAGGAGTGGGATTTATTCGCGCCAGTGAAGGTCGGCGAGCGTCTCGCGACGCGCTCGCTGATCGTCGATCGCTACTTCAAGCGCGACCGCGAATACGTCGTCAACGAAGTAATTGTTAACAACGCCGCCGGGCAGATCGTTTCGCGCAGCCGCACTCATCAAAGCTTCCTCGTCGACGCAGGCAAGCCGCGCGAGGGCTTCGTGATCGATCGCTCACGCGAGAAGGACGCTACGCGCTCTTTCAAAATTGGCGAGCGCGGCGGCGAGCCTTTCGAAGCCCCGATGCGCCGCATCACGGAAGAAATGTGCATGGCGTTCTCAGGTCCGGCGCGCAACTATCACAACGACAAGCAGAAGGCGGTCGAGCTTGGATTTCCGGAAATCGTCGTGCAGGGAATGCTCTCGGTGTGCATGATCGCCGGCATGATGACCGAGCGTTTCGGTCTCGGCTTCCTCGCCGGCGGTCGGATGGATCTGCGTCTCGTCAATGTCGTATGGGGCAACGATGTGACGGGCCCCAAAGGTTTGGTCGTCGAACGAAAGCCCGAAGGCGCGCGCACTCGCGTCGAAGTCGAAGTATGGTGCGAGAAATCCGACGGCACCAAATCGATCGTCGGTTCCGCGAGCGCGATCGAAATGTAGGTTCGCGTTTGGGGTTTGAACCCGACGCGATCTCGATCTTGGCGGCTGCTTTTCTGATCGCCGCCAGCGGCGCGGCGACGCTCTCAGGATGCGCGAGCAGTTGCGACACCAAGAAAGTCGAGTGCCGCTACGAATGCGATCGCGAGTACAAGGTCTGCCATTTGCGCGGCAATGACGAGTTCTATTGCCACAATCAGGCGGGACTATGTTACGAGAATTGCGACTACGACCGCTCGGTTTGCAAGGAACCCTGGTATCACTGGTGGTAATGCCGAACCTTAGCCAGCGGTGAGCGCTTCCACTTCCGCTATCGTCTTCGGGATGCCGGCGGTCATCACTTCGTATCCACTTTCTGTCACCAGCACGTCATCCTCGATGCGGATGCCGACGCCGGCGAAGCCGTCGGGCACGGTGTCGTCCTCGGGCGCGATGTAAATCCCCGGCTCGACCGTGAGCACCATCCCGGGCTGAAGCACGCGCGATTCTCCGCCTTGCCGGTAAAGACCCACGTCGTGGACGTCCATGCCGAGCCAATGGCTGGTGCGATGCATGTAGAAGCGGCGATAGGCCGCGCTCGCGATCATGTCTGACGCGGCACCCTTCAGCAGCCCGAGACTCATCATCCCGTCGACCAGCACCTTGAGCGCGGCTTCATGCGGATCGTCGAAGCGCACTCCTGGCTTGATCGCTTCGATCGCGCATCGCTGCGCCTCGAGCACGATCTCGTAGAGATCGCGCTGGCGCTCGGTGAACTTCGCGCCGATCGGAAACGTGCGCGTCACGTCAGAAGCATAGAACTGGTACTCGCAGCCCGCGTCGATAAGGAGCAGCTCGCCCGTTCGCATCTCGCGATCGTTCGTGATGTAGTGCAGCACGGCGGCGTTCGGCCCCGACGCGATGATCGACGGATAACTCGGTCCGGCCGCACCCCGCGAGCGGAACGTGTAGTCAACCTCGGCCTCGATCTGCCATTCCATCATGCCGCCGCGCGCCTTCATCATCGCGTGCCGATGTGCCTCGCCCGAAATCTTCATCGCGCGGCGCATCAGCTCGAGTTCGCCCGGTTCCTTGAAGAGACGCGCCTCGTGCGTGATTTCGCGCGGCTCGAGGATCGCGGACGGTCCTGAGCCGAGTCGCGGGCGCATCGTCTGCGCCCAGCGCACCATCTTCATCACCCGCTCGTCCATTTTCTCATTGAGACCGAACGGGTACAGCACGCGCTCGCTCTTCTCGAGGTAGCGGGGAAGAATCTTCTCCAGGTCATCGATCACGTAGGCCTTGTCCGCGCCGTACTCGATCATGGCGCCTTCGATTCCCGCGCGCCTGCCCGTCCACGTCTCGCGATCCCTGTCGCGCGGCCGCACGAACAGCACGTACTCGCCGTCCGGATGCCCCGGCGAGAGCACGGTCACCGATTCAGGCTCGGTGAATCCTGTCAGATAGTAGAAATCACTGTCCTGGCGATAGATAAATTCGACGTCGTTGGAGCGCACTGCCACCGGCGCGCTCGGCAGAATTGCGCTCGCTCCCGTCGCGATTGCATCCATGAAGCGTCGCCGGCGGGCGCGGAAGATTTCAGCGTTGCCGTTGAGTGCCATCGCTATGATTACGCCACGAGAGCACGCGCCGCGCCAGTGGTGGGGTTCACGCGGTCTTAGGCGAGATTCGCAAGGAACGCATGACAAATCAATGTTGCGCGTTGGCCGCGAGCTTGACCGCCGCGGCATGCAGTTGGTTCCACAGCTGGTCCGGTTTCTCAAAAACCTTCACGACTTCGAGGTCCGCAAGTGCTTCCTTCGGTTTACCAAGCTGCACCAGTGCCGCCGCGCGATAAGTCAGCAGATCCGGATCTTGCGGCGATAGTTGGTTGGCGCGATCGAAATCCGCGAGCGCCTTGTCGAACGCTCCAGAGTCTAGGTAGGCAACGCCGCGGCTCGAATAGAAACGCCAGAAGTCGCCGCCCTTCTTGATTGCGTCGCTCAATGCCGCGATCGACTTATCGTACTGGCCTTGAATCCCGAACGTCTCGCCGTCATCCAGATCGACGAAGCCAAGCAGCCAATGAAGGTAAGGATTCTCCTTCACCACCGACTGCGACAGCTCGGCCAGCTTCGACATGAGATCATGATTCCCGCCCCAGCGTGGATAGAACGACACCATCACTTGCTCCCTGACGACGAAGCTGGCAGGCACGTGCTCTAGAGCCTCAGCCTGGAGCGCAATCACCTGAGCAGGCTTCCCCTCGCCGCGCGCCTCGCCAATCAGCAATGCGTACGCGATGCTAAGTTGCGGACGCAACTTGAGCGCCGTTCTGATCTCGCCAACACTGTCGGCAAAAAACTTCTTCATCGCGGTGGACTGCTCTTCGGACGCCGACTTACTTGCACCGGTCCCGCGCGTATGCCATCCGCGCCACGAGCGGTACGAGCCCATCGCCAGATGCGCGGCGAAGGAGCCGGGCCGCGCCTTGATCCACTCAGCTACGAGGCCTTTGACGGAATCATCGTCGGTCGCGAAGGAATCAAAGGCAACCTCCTCGTTCAATTCCGCACTAGGATTCCTTTCGAAGGCGCTCTGGTAGCCGTCGAATTCGGCGTCGAGCGCCGCAAAGTCGTTGCGCCTCAGCTTGGCCAGGATCGCGAGCTTGTTGGCGGTAAAGACGGGAGCTGGCGGATTCGCAACGAATGAAGTGGCGCGCTCTGCGGCACCCATGGCTGATGTTAGCGCGATGACAGCGGCGGCCGATATCGCGGCAACAATTGACTTGAGTAGACCTCTCACGGCGCGCAATTTGTAGCATTCCGATTTTGGCTTGAGTAGTGGTTTTGCGCGACCTTCCTTTGACACCCGCGCCGCCAAACTAATTGACAACCTTGTAAGGAACGGCTACTAACAAAATTGTCAGCTACGGATCGACGCGCGAGGAGACCCCATGAATACTCCCGAACTCTGGCAGTTCACCAGCTCCCATTACAACGAAAAAGCGCGCTGGGCGCTCGATTTCAAGCACCTCGCGCATATCCGCCATTCGCTGGTTCCAGGGTTTCATGTCCCAGTGGTCAAAAGGATGACGGGCCAAACGCAGGTTCCGGTGCTCAAACTGAACGGCGCCATCATCACCGACTCGAGCAAGATTATCGAGGCCCTGGAGCGCGCCTGGCCCGAGCCTCCGCTTTATCCTACCGATGCCGAGGAGCGCCGCCGCGCACTTGAGCTCGAGGACTATTTCGACGAGGAACTGGGTCCGTACATCCGCCGATGGTTCTTCTATGAGGCCCGCGACTACCCCGAGTTCTTCCACGCCGCCTTTGTCTCTCACGCGAGCACTGCAGTGCAGCTGGCGCGGCGCGCCATGTCTCCGCTGATTGCTCCGATGATGCGGCGCATGATGGATATCAACCCGGAGAGCGCCAAGGTCGCGTATCTGAAGATGCTGGCAGCGATGGACCGGCTCGAAAAGGACTTGCGCTCCTCGGGCTATCTCGCAGCGGATCGTTTCACGGTTGCGGATTTGACCGCGGCCGCGCTCCTCTCACCAATCGTGAGGCCTCCTCAGTTTCCGTACGGAAGCGAACTCGTCCCGCCACCTCCGATTGCGAAGGTGCGAGCCGATCTGGAGCCGCGTCTCGCTTTTCAGTGGGCGCTCAGGATCTACCGGGAGCATCGCGGCAAGTCCACGGAAGTTGCTGAAGGCAAGAATGCGGCGCGAGGCCGATCGCAATCCGAAGCAACGAAAGTCAGTTGAAGGCCGCTGGCAGCAAGGCGATTTGTTCTCGGCCCGTGGGCCGAGTCCGACGCAACTCCACCCAAACGCGGAGAGCAATCCTAAACGCAGCTGAGCGATACCTCATCGAAGGCGGGCCCGAGGCAATTCGCTTGCAGAAGATTGCGGCTGCCGCCGGAATCTCGCATCCCGCGATCCTGCATCACTTCAAAAGCCGCGAGGGTCTGATCGAAGCGATGGTCGTGGATGGCTTCGCGAAGCTCCAGGCGCAGTTCGTCGAGGGATGGCCAAGCCTCAAGGACCCGGATATCGACGGCGTCTTCGACCGCTTCTACAAGATCGCGTCCGACCGCGGGGTTGCGCGCCTCATCGCGTGGCTGATTCTTTCGGGACATACGTTGGGTGGTCCGAAGCCCGGCATGCTGCGGCGCGCGGCAGACCGGCTGCATTCCGGCCGCCTGCGCCGCGCGGCAGAGGCTGGCCTGCCCGCGCCTCCGCTCGAACAGTCGCTGTTCGGGGCCGCCTTGCTCGCGATAATCGTGCTTGGCGACTCGCTGTTTGGGCCGACGATGCGCGCCGCGGTCGATTTGCGATCGAAAGAGGACGCTGCCCGCTTCCACCGCTGGCTGATCAAGATCGTGGAGCGCATGGACCGCCGCTAGCAGGCAACACAATTCGTCTCCGATCGGCACAATCGCAAAAGCCTCTCCTTCCCGAAGAGCCGCTGTGGTGGAGGCAAGAGCTCAACGCCGTAGCGTTTTTCACGCGGGCACGGTGGTCTCCCGCGAGGCTTGACTTTGAGCTGGCGTTGAGATCCGCAGTGGCATGCGCATCGCGGCGATGAGCGCGACCCTTCGGCAGCTTGCCGCTTTGGCGCAGGCGCCGAGTGAACGGCGCCAGTGGCGGATTGCAGCGCACCGCCGAGCGCGGCCATGTAGAGCATGCTGCGCAGCGCGACACGACCGGCATAGATAGTCTCGGGTCCCGGCCACTGACCGCCCCGCTTACGCTAGGGTGCGCCCCGACCAGGGCTGCGATGTCACGATGGTCGAGTCGATCGCGATCATGGAATACCCGATCGGTCGTTACGGCCCGGCCGCAATGGCGCCCGCGCCGACCGATGCATCCTACCCGCACCACAAGCAACCCTGTTGCTTGGCGAGGCGAGCCTCGGGGCCTATCTCAATATCGTGGTCGCGAGCCGCTTCTTCGCGCCCGATCCGGACCAGGATAAACGGCGGCTGGCGTCAGGCTGTCCAGATGTTCCAGAACCGGCTCGCTCTCGTATCGCGGCGCCTAGACGAGGTTCGGTACGTCGCGGGCAAAGCCTTCACCGCCGCTGATATTTCCTTCTGGTATGCGGTTGAACTCGGTTCGACAATTGCAATCGGCGATCAGTACGCCCGGCTATCAAGTCATGCCTGGAGCGGCTGCGGGCCCGCGATGCTTGCGAGCGCGGGATGAAGAAATCCGACGCCCCGCGAACTGATCGCTATTGCGCAGTCGGACTCGCCCTAAGGGAGGCCGGCGTGGGGCACCTCGACCTCTGTGATCTCGATCTTGCCGGTGCGGTCGCGCGTGCATTTTTCCGGATCGGAATTTTCCGCGGTCGCGATGAAAAGCGTGCGGCCGTTCGGGCCGCCCAGGATCGCTGCAAACGCATCCGCCGTAACCTTGATCCGTTCAGTCACCTCGCCGCCCTGCTTCACGCGGATTACTTCGTGACTCATTGGTGACGCGACCCAAACCGCGCCTTCCGCGTCGAGGCCGATTCCGTCGGGAACATTTTTCCCAAGCTCCGCGTATACGCGCCGATTGCCAACCGTGCCGTCGTCGTCGATATCGAATGCGGTGAGGCGGCGGCCCATCGACTCGCCGACGATCAGTGTTTTGCCGTCGGGCGTGATGACGCTGCCGTTCGGAAACTCGAGGCCCTCGGCGACGACACTCGCCCTGCCCTCCGGCGTGACCATCACGAGAGTGGTGGCGCACGGCGTCTCGCCCTTGTGAAGATCGAAGCCGAAATTGCCGACGTAGGCGCGACCCTTCGCATCAACCACCATGTCGTTGCAATCGAACGGCGCGAGCGTGCTCATATCGGCTACAGCCTTGAGACCATCAGAATCGAGCCGTAGCAGCTTTCGATCGCGCATCGAGACGACGAGCATACGGCCATCGGGAAGCCATCCGAGACCCGACGGACGATTCGGCACCTCGCAGACGACGCTCCGATTTCCCTGCATATCGGTCGCGACGACCTGATGCGCGTGCATGTCGGAGAAGTAGAACTTGCCGTTGTGCCATCGCGGACCTTCGGGGAACGCGAGACGGTCGAGCAGCGTCGTGAGTTTACGCATGGGAGCCTCCGAGAGAATCAGTCGAGCGCACCTTTTTCTTTGAGCGCCTCGAATTCGCTCTTCGAGTAGCCGAGCAGGCCGGTCAGCACTTCTTCCGTATGCTGCCCGAGGCATGGCGCCGCGGCCTTGACCTCGCAGGCAGATTCGCTGAGCCGCCACGGCATGCCGCAATGGCGCCGCGTGCCGACTTCGGGATGCGCCCGCTCAACAAAGTAATGGCGCGCGTTGAGATTCGAATCCTCGTAAATGTACTTGTTGTCCGCGCAAGCAGCTGCAGCGACCTTTGCCGCCTGAAGCTCCGCGACGGTGTCGGCGACGCGCCGCGCCGAGGTCCACGCAGTGATGATCGATTCGAGCTCGTCTTCGTTGTGCTTTCGCGCCGCCAGCGTCTTGAAGCGCAGATCGTTGGCGAGCTCGGGCTTTCCGATTGCGCTCGCGAGTCGCGCCCATTCGGCATCGTCGGCGCAGATGATCGAAACCCACTGGTCGATCGTGAGGTCCGTGATTTTCTCGGGCAGGTCGAGACAGCGGAAGATTCCGTGCGGCGCCATCCACGGGTCGCGATTGCCGTTTCGTTCCGGCTCGCGCCCGTTCATCGTGTACTCGAGGATACCCTCGGCGAGCAGGCCCATCGCGCATTCCCACTGGCTCATGTCGATGTACTGGCCCTCTCCCCTGCGCTGGCGATGATAGAGCGCGGCCATGATCGCGAAGGCGCCGTGCACTCCCGCGTTGGGATCGGCGTAGCTGAACCCGGCATGCATCGGAGGCCAGCCCTTGTAGCCGGTTAGCGATGAAAGACCCGAGAGCGGCACCTGCGCGGGGCCATATGCGACGTAGTCCTTGTAAGGCCCAGTATCGCCATAGCCGGAGAGCGAGATCATCACGATTTCGGGCTTGACCTTTTTTACCGCTTCATAACCGAAACCCATCTTCTCGATCACGCCGGCGGCGAAGTTGTTGACGACGACATCGCTCTGCTTGATGAGCCGCCAGGCAATCTCTTTCGCCTCGGGATGCTTGAAGTTGAGCGATAGCGATCGCTTGCCCTGGTTGTACTGGTTGAAGTAGCCAGACTTGTTGAGGCTGTCGAACTTGCCGTCCGGCCACGGCGGGAGCATCCGTGTGACGCAGGGCCGTGTTTTGGTTTCGATGCGGATAACGTCGGCGCCAAGATGCGCGAGCTGGAGAGTGCAATACGGCCCAGCCCACACCCAGGTGAAATCGCAAATCCGGATACCGGCGAGGGGTGGCTTGGCCATAACTAAATCACACCTTTTGCTTTAAGTTCTTCGAGCCGCGCGCTCGGAATGCCGAGGCGGCCGCCGAAGATTTCGTTGTTATGCTGCCCGAGCGTCGCCGCGGGCATCCGAAGCTCCCAAGGCGTGCGCTGATACTTGAGCGGCGCGCCGGGATACCTGTGCTTGCCGGCGAGGGGCTGTGCGATCTCGACGAAGAAGCCTCGCGCCTTCAGGTGCTCAGAGCTCAAAAGATCACCCATCGTCGAAACGGGGGCGAAAGGAACGCGGCGCGCCTGCACCTTTTTGTAGAGATCGAGAACGGTCTGCTGGCTGACCCATTCCTGAAGTAAAACTTTAAGTACATCCCAGTTGGCGCCGCGCGCGAGGCGGTCCTTGAAGATCTCCTCATCCGCCCACTCTGGCTTGCCCATGACCTCTACGAAGGCCCGCCACTGATGCTCCTCGATGCAGCAGAGGTAAAGATAGCCGTCCTTGCACTCCATCGTCTCGACGGGTTGGATCGGCTTTTGGCCGAGGCGGGTCGCCACCGTGTGCATGTATGGCCAGAACTCGAAGGTCATTTCGAGCTGCGACGTGATCGACTCCTGCACGCTCACATCCACGTGCTGGCCGATTCCTTCGCGAAGCTGCACGAAAGCCGCCGCCATTGTTGCTGCGGCGCCATGGACACCGCCCTGAAAGCCGGACTGGCTACCGAAGGTCTTGAGCGGAGGCAGTTCAGGATGCTCGGCGCCGCCGCCGTTGAGGACACACACGCCCCCCGCGCACCATAGCGACATATCCTCGGCGCGATAGTCGCGATATGGACCGTTCAGGCCATAGGGCGTGATCGAGGTCATCACCAGCCGCGGATTGCGCGCATGGAGCCGTTCGAAGCTGAGGCCGACGCGATCCATGTCGACCGGAATCACGTTGTGAATCAGGATGTCAGCATCGGCAACGAGCATCTCGAACAGTGCGAATCCGTCGCGCGTCGAGATATCGAGCGTTACGCCCTTCTTGTTGGTGTTGAGATAGAGAAAGAGCCCGCTCTTCTCGGGGTGCGGTGTGTCGCCAGGAAACGGGCCGCGAGTGCGCGCGCGATCGCCCGCGCCGGGACGCTCGATTTTTACCACGTCAGCGCCGAGATCGGCGAACAGCTTGCTGCAATACGGGGCGGATACCAGCTCGCCCAGCTCCACGATTTTGAGGTTGGAAAGCGCTCCTGCCATCGAAACTCCAGTGAAGAGGATTGCTGCTACTCGGGGAAAACCTGACGAAATGGCCTAACTTCGACGCGCTCGAACACGCCACCCCTCACGTACGGATCGCTCTCGGCGAATGCGCGCGCGGCCCCCTCGTCTGGCAAGTCCACCACGATCAGGCTGCCGCTGCCGTCAGTGAATGGACCCGCAATTTTCACTTTGCCGCCCGATACCAGCGGCCGCAGATTGTCGAGATGCGCCGGTCGGAGCGACGGCCTCAGCTTCGCGCCGTTTGGCCCGTCGTGCCCGATAATCACAAAGAGCATCGTGCATGTCTCCAGTCAGATCGCGTTGCCAAGAGCGTGACAATTAGCATGGCGCGGCGCGGCGTTTGAAGCGTGAGCATCGAGCGCTTGGCTTTTGTTTCCGATCCACCGGCGATATGCTCCGGCCATCGCCCGGTGCCCATCTATGAAGGAACTGGTTTCGATTGCTGAACGTATCGCCGAAATTCTGAAGGATCGCCATGACACGGTCGCCGTCGCCGAGTCGTCGTCGGGAGGACTAATCGCGGCGGCTCTTCTCGCGATTGCGGGCGCGTCCAACTATTTCATCGGCGGCAGCGTTACCTACACGCGCAAGGCGATGAACGAGCTACTCGGCCTCGGTGCAGATTCATTCGGGCAGATGCGCGGGCTCACCGAGCCGACCGCGCTCGTGCTCGCACGGGGGATGCGCGACCGCCTCTCGACAACGTGGGCGATTTCCGAGATCGGCGCCGCCGGGCCGACTGGCAGCCGCTACGGCGATGCGGCCGGCACGTCAGCGATCGCGGTAATTGGTCCCGTCGAGCGCGCACTGGTCGTGCGAACCGGCAGCAGCGATCGCGTTGCGAACATGGACGCGTTCGCGCGTGCCGCGCTCGAGCTCCTGGAAGCAGCTCTGAAGGAGCGGCCTTGAAATTCGGAATCCTGCAGTTCTTCAGTTGGCCGGATCGGCGCGTCGAGCTGCCTACCGTCTACGAACGCGCGCTGCAGCGAATCGAAGTCATGGAGCGCGCTGGCTACGACGCCGTGTGGCTGACCGAGCATCACTTCAACGACTACAGCGTGTGCCCATCGATTCCAGTGATGGGCGCATATGCCGCAGCGCGCACCAAGCGCATCAGGATCGGCGCCGCCGTGACGCTCGCCGCGCTTTACCATCCGCTACGCCTCGCCGAGGAGATTGCGCTGCTCGATATCTTGTCGGGTGGTCGTGTGAACTGGGGCGCGGGTCGCGGCTTCGATCTGCGCGAGTTCAAGGCCTTCGGTATCACGCCGGAAGCAAGCGGCGCGCGCTTTCACGAGGCGGTCGAAATCGTGATGCGCGCGTGGCGCGACGAGAAGCTCACGTTCAAGAGCGAGCATTTCTCGTTCGAGAATATCGAGGTGTTGCCGAAGCCGCTGCAAAGGCCGCATCCCCCGATGTGGGCTGCGGCAGGATCGAACGAGGCGGTAGAATGGGCCGCGTCCTGCGGCTACTCAATCCTGATGAACCCGCATTCGACGCACGCCGAGCTTGGCGAGCAGCGGCGGCTTTATCACGAGCGGCTAGAGGAGCACGGCCATTCGATCACCGGCCGCGACATCCCGATGGCGCGCCTTCTCGCGATCGCGCCGACCGACGCCGAGGCTGCCGATGTCGCGCGCGAGGGCGCCAAGTGGCTCCTCCGCACCTATGTCAATCCACGAGGCGCTGCAAGCGCGAGCGACCTGCTCGACCGCTACGTCGGCTCGGTGGTGATCCACGGCACGCCCGAGCGCGTGGTCGATAAGATCGAGCGGTTGCGCGCGGAGATTGGTCTCGAATACCTGATCGGCGCGCCGCTCAGTCATCAGAGCTTCGTGTCGTTCACGGATCGCGTGTTGCCGAAGTTCGCGTAACTGTTGCCATCGTTATCGCGCGCTGTGGACGACGAGGACGCGGCGCGAATCGCCGCGCGCGCTGTCCATGGGCAAGCCCAAGTGCTCGGTCAAGCGCGAGGATATCACCACGATCGAACCCGGCGTCTGATGCGCCAGGCGTGCGGCGCTGCGCTCGGTAAGCACGTCAGTCTTCGGGCGACGGCCGAGTTTCTTACCGGCCGCCTTTACCATCTCGAGCAGTTCGAGGTCGGGTCCGCTGCGATGGCGCGGGACCATCAGGGCCCGGATCTGGCATTGACGGCCAAGTGCAGTCCTCACTGATATTTCCATCGCCGCTGCACCCTCGGAGCTGTAATCGACGACGGCAACGAGGCGCTCGCGCGGCTCGGCAGGTCCATAGATCAGCACTGCGACGTTGATCTGTGCCTCGGCAGCTTTCGTGAGGACCTCGCCTACAGTGCCGCCGCGATAGTCGGGCGTCAGTACCGGCCGATGCGACCCCATCAGGATCCAGGCAGCGCCCTGCTCCGCGGCAGCGCGAACGATGTCCGCGGCGGGATCGTCGGTCCAGACAATTTGAGGCGCGACATTCGCATTGCGCGTCCTGAGGAATTCCATCGCCGCCGTGAAGGTTGGAGTATGCGGCGGGATGGGTGGTGCTTCGCCCTGCTCCCGCCGAACCATCACGAGGGCATTCGGTGGCGGCTCGTGCGCCAGAGTCGCAGCGAATGCGAGGTCCAGCAGAGGCGCAACACCGTCAGGATTTGAAATAGGAACTAAGATTCCGCCGCGACTTACGCTCATGAGATAACCGGCGTGATCTGTCACGCAGGCTAGCAGGACCGGGCCGCGATTAAAATCCGCTGGAACTAATGACCAACGAGAGCGCGGCGGGCAGCTAAATCCCGAGCCCGCGAAGTAACGCTTCGCGCAGCGTGCTACATGTATCATGGTCGAGAGCTAGTAAACTCTCTTGTCGACAACTCGGGGGTGAAGTCAAAGCTCGTGAGCGCGCGCACGTGCCGCCGCACCTTCGGTAGCAGCGGATTGAGTCCTATTGCGGATTGAGTCCTGTTGACGTCGCGGAACCAAAAGGGTTCTTGCGGCGGCCTTGGGGTAGCACGCCAAGACCATCACGAGGTCGGCGAGGATCTCCTTTCGATTCTAGAGATGTTGCTGATGATCGGCCATGAAGTTCGTGCGCGGCGGCGCGGCATCCACGCCCCACACACCAGCCGTTTCAGGTGATGCCCAACTTCGTTTGCCAGAATGACGCCGCGACCGCGACCGGATGGTTTGCGCGGTGTATGCAAACCAAAGGATGCTTGAGCATCTCGCGATCGGAACAGAAGCGTAAGCTATAGAGCAATGACTGATGGGGGCAGTTTTCGCCTTGCTGCGAGGCAACTTCGAAGCGTCCACAGACTCTTTACTCAGATCTTAGAGCATCACGATCGATTCGATGCTAATAGGTGCATCTGATTGCGGAAGATGGCTTTTCTAATCGCCTTCCGCAACGCACACGAACATTAGACCTCGCACGCTTCGCCGCATCCGCGCCCTCGCGGCCTCCGTGCGCCAACCATCGGGCCGCCGTCTTCAAGGCGCGCTTCATCGAATGCTCTACGGCGCTCTCTGCTGCAACGATAGCTCGACAATCGCCAACGGCTTGCACTGGTCAGCGAGCATTTCGAAGTCGCAACCGAATTCGTGAGCGTGCCGCTGGCGCGAGAGATTCGCCGCCTCAATCCTCAGGCTTACCGGACCACCAACAAGACCGTGCAGGAGCTGCTCTTCGCGGCTCAGCACGCGATCCATTTCGCCGGCGGCGCGCGGTGGAACCTGGTCTATACGCTCGCGATCTACTTCCAGGATGCGGAGCGGAGCGCGCAGCCAGCGAGCTCAATTGCGAGGAGGGCGAGGTACCTGATATTGCCGCGCTGCTGCCGATGGTCGCGCTCGGCGCCAAGCATGTCGTCGAGCGCTGCATACACGACATCCTGCACGGCAGCCGCTCGACTTCGTCTTGCGGGTACCGAACCTGCCACTGCAGATTGCCGATGCGTACCCCGCGATTCTTAACCCGGCGGAGAGCGAATCTATCGCGCTCGTAGTTTGAACAAACGGGCGGCGCAGCCGATCGCTCGCTTTTCCAGGATCGATCGAATTGCGCCGGCGGCACTTGAATGCTGCCGGACCTCAGGCAAGCGCGCGCGTGAAATCATCGAGCAAGTCACGCCAGTGCTCGGTTCCGACGGAAATCCGCACCAATGAATCGTTGATCCCTGCCGCCGCGAATTCCTGCTCGCTGTACTCGCTGTGGGTCGTGGTCTTGGGATGACACGCGAGCGTTTCGACGCCGCCCAGGCTCACCGCGTTCCTCGCAATCTCGAGCCGGCGGAGAAAATCGAACGCCGCCGCCTTTCCCCCTTCAACCTCGAACGACATCAGCGAACCCGGGTAATCGGTCTGGCCGTCGCGAATCGCCATCTGCGATGCGTCGGTGAAGAGGGATGGATAGTGCATCGTCTTCACCCGCGGATGCCGTGCCAGCGCTTCGGCGATTCGCTGCGCATTCTTGCTCTGCCGATTCATGCGCAGTGCGACAGTCGACAACCTCGAATCGAGAATCCAGCTCTCGTCCGCTTGCAGAATGTTGCCGAGCAGGGCGCGCACGCCGGTAAGCGACTGGATCAACTCGCTGTCTGCGGCCATCACCGCACCGCCGAGCAGATCGCTGAATCCACCGAGGAACTTGGTCGCTGAGTAAATCACCAGATCGGCGCCGCGCAGCAGCGGATGCTGAAACGTCGGACCGAGCAGCGTGTTATCAACCGCGAGCAGAGGACGGCGCGGATGTTGGCTGACCGCGCTCGCCGCCGCCTTGATATCGGTCATCACCAGCGTTGGATTTGCCGGAGTTTCGACCAGCACCAGCTTGAGGTCCCGCTGCCGCTGGATTGCCGCCGCAAGCGCTTCGGTGTTGCCCGCGGGCACGCCGATGGCGGTGAAGCCAAGCGGCTCGATCACCTGGTGAATCAGGTGCTGACTGCCGCCATAGAGCGGCTGCGTGTAGATGAGCGAGCTGCCGCGCTCCAGGAACGTGAGGAGCACGGTGAAGATCGCGGCCATTCCGGAGTTGAAGACTGCTGCTACCGTTGCTCCGCGCTCGAGCGGAACGAGGTGCGTCTCGGCCAACTCGGCGTTCGGATGGTTGAGCCGCGCGTAGATCAGGTCAGCGCGATAGTCGTCCTCCGGGCGAATCTTGCCAAGCACGATTTGAAAAGCGCGCTCCGCGGCTTCCGGACTCGGGAAAACGTATGTCGAGCTGCGGTAAACAGGCGGCCGCGCCGAACCTACAGACAACGCAGGATCGAAGCCTCGCGTCAGCACTGCGGTTTCGGGCCGCACGCGGTACGAAATTCTCGCCATGGGATTGCTCCAACGCGATTTGATCGCTTTGCGAAGAAAAACGCTGCTCGAGCTATTCAATCACGATGGAAAACACGCGGCGACCCTGGGGATCAGAGGGGGCGAACGCATATAGTCGGCGGCGTGAACAATTCAGACGACGTAGTGAGCGTTCGAACGGAGCGGCGACTTTTGCCGGCGCGATGCTATCACCTGGTCGAGGCGGCCAACCTCGAATCGATTCGGCGTGACGGGCTACTCAGCGCGAACCGGTTGCTTGAACGCACCGGTCTCGACGCGCGGTCATGCAGGCAATCCGGTCGCGAGCAGCGCCGCGTCCGGACCTGTTTACCCGACGGCACAATCCTTCGCGATCAAGTGCCGATGCCGCCATCGGCGCTCGAACGGTGTCTCGTCGATGGGCTCGCGCCGGGCGACTGGTACGCGCTACTCAATTCGATGGTGTTCTTCTGGTTCGACCTGAAACGGCTGCATCGGCAGGCGCGCGCCGTGCAACCGTGGTCGCAACTTATCTTCGAAATCGACACCGCGGCTTTGCTTGCGAGCCATGGATCTCGCGCCCACGTTACGCCCTTCAACACTGGCAATGCGCGCCGCCGGCCTGCCCGGCGTGGTCGTGCTACGTTCGTCCCCTACTTCACTTGGACGAGCAGAGGCTGGGCATACGAATCGGAAAATCTGGGCTTACCACTTCGCTCGGCGTCGCACGCGCCGGCTGAATTGACTGTTTCCGATTCAGTACCGGACATCATGAAGTATGTTCAGAGTGTACAGCCCGCTTGATTTGACTACCGGAAGCCCTCAGCGACGCCCGGCAAGTGGATCCTTCGATGCGCTCGATAGTGGTCCGTTGCGAGAGCCATCCGCGTTTTCCATACTGAGGCGGTTGGAGTTGGGGCCCAATGAATCCAAGGGAGTTAGCCAGATGACGAGCATGGGCGGCGAGACGATCGCGCATCGGATTTGTTCTTTCTGTGAAGCCTGCTGCGGCCTCGAACTCACGCTGCGCGACGGCAAGGTGATGAGCGTCCGCGGCAACGCGAACGACGTCTTCAGCAAGGGTTACATCTGCCCGAAGGGCGCCGCGCTGAAAGACCTGCACGAGGACCCCGATCGTCTACGCCAGCCGCTCATCAAGCGCGACGGCCGCTTGGTCGAAGCAACCTGGCAGGAAGCGTTCGCCGAAATCGAGCGCCGCCTTCCAGACGTGATGAAACGCCACGGGCGCAACTCGGTTGCGACCGTAGTCGGTAATCCTGCCGCACACAGCTTCGGTCTGCTGCTTTATATTCCGCGAGTCGCGCGTGCTCTCGGCTCGATCAACATCTTTACCGCATCGACGCTTGATCAAATGCCGAAGCAGCTTTCCTCCGGACTGATGTACGGCGCGTGGTTGTCGATCCCGGTCCCCGATATCGAGCGCACCGAATTGCTGATGATCATCGGCGGCAATCCAATCGTCTCCAACGGCAGCCTCTGGACGGTGCCGGATTTCCACGGCAAGGCGAAGGCGTTACTCGCGCGCGGCGGCGAACTGGTCGTTGTCGATCCGCGCCGGACCGAGACGGCCGAGGCCGCAAGCCGCCATCTGTTTATCCGCCCGCGCACGGATGCATTCTTCCTGCTCGGTATCGTGCACACACTGTTCAAGGAAAATCTCGTGCGGCTCGGACGGCTCGAGGAGCACCTCGCCGGGGTCGAGGATCTCGAAGCCGCTATCGGTCCCTTCGCTGCCGATATCGTTGCGCCGCGATGCGCCATTCCCGCCGAGACAATTCGCAATCTTGCGCGCACACTGGCGCGAACCGAGCGCGCCGCCGTTTACGGACGAATGGGCGCCTGCACGCAGGAATACGGCACGATGGTTAACTGGTTGATCGATGTCATTAACATTTTGACTGGCCATCTCGACGAGCCCGGCGGCTCGATGTTTCCGAAGGCGCCCGCTTTCGCCGCCAATATCAGCGGTCAGCCGGGCATCGGCCGCGGCGTGATAACAGGCAGGCGAAAGAGCCGCGTCTCCGGTGCTCCCGAAGTGATGGGTGAGTTTCCGATCGGATGCCTGGCCGAGGAAATCGAGGTTCCCGGCGAAGGTCAGGTGAAGGCGTTGATATCGATCGCGACCAATCCTGTCCTCGCCGCGCCAAACGGCCCGCGCCTTGCTGCCGCGCTCGAGCGCCTCGAGTTCATGGTGAGCCTCGATATCTACCTGAACGAAACGACGCGGCACGCCGACGTGATCCTGCCTGGACCCTCGCAACTCGAATCATCGAATTACGAGGTCGGGCTTTCGCAATTCGTCTATCGGAACGTCGCGCGTTTCAGCCCTGCCACGCTGTCCCACGCCGAGGGCCAGCCCGCGGAGTGGGAGAACATGATGCGTCTCACCGCAATCGCGCTCGGCAAGGGTGCAGACGCCGACGTTCACCGCCTAGACGACGAATTTCTGGCCGACGAAATCCGCGGGCGCTCGCGAGGCGCCGATAGCAAAGCCGCCCTGCACGCGTTGTCGCAATGGAAAGGTCCCGACCGGCTGCTCGATATGGCGATTCGGCGCGGCCCATACGGCGACCAGTTCGGCCTGAATCCGGATGGTCTTAACCTGGCGAAGATCGCCGCTCAACCGAATGGGATCGATCTTGGAGCGCTAGCGCCGCGAGTCCCTGAGATGCTGCGTACGCCGTCCGGCAGAATTGAACTTGCACCCGAGATGCTGATCGCCGACCTGAAGCGAGCCGGGGCAGACCTCGCACGTCCCGCGCCGGACCTCGTAATCGTCGGACGACGACAGCTCCGCTCGAACAACAGTTGGATGCACAACCTACCGATTCTGGCGAAAGGCACCTTTCGCTGCACCGTGATGGTGCATCCGGAGGATGCAAAACGGCTCGGCCTCAGCCACGGCTCGCGCGCGCGGATCTCCAGCGACGGCCGCGCGATCGAGGCACAGGTGGAGTTCAGTGACGAGATGATGCCGGGCGTCGTCAGCCTACCACACGGATGGGGTCACGATTTGCCCGGTCTGAGGCTCACGCTCGCGGCGAGGCGTCCAGGACCCAACCTCAACGCGCTCTTCGATGACGCGTTGCGCGATCCGCTATCGGGCAATTCGGTCCTGAGCGGCGTGCCGATCGAGATGACGCCCGTCGGTTGAACAATCGAAAACCGGCGAAATTACCAGCGGGCAGAGCGTCAAGCCTTCCTTCCCCTGGGGGGAAGGTGGGTTAGGTTGGATTTGGTGATCTGCTCTGCAGAATCAAAATCAACCTAACCCCCAACCCTTCCCGCATCGAGAAGGGGAGCAAATTCTGTTCGTCCCAGGCCCGCCAACCAGCGCCGTAATGCTCGCGGCGTAGCGACCGCATACTTCCAATTTGACGGGCGGCGATCACTATGCGAAAGCAGTGATGAGTCCGGTTATGGAACACGGAGGACGATCATGAAGAGCAACGAACAGCTTCTCACCGAGCTCCTGGATCGCGAATCGATCCGCGAGCTGCCGGTCCGCTACTGCGACTGCGTATGGCGCAGCGATCTGACGGGGTTGGTGGACCTGTTCACCGCCGACGCCAGCTTCACCTTCAAGGGCCGCGAGCGCGAGCAGACGACCAAGGGCCAGGCGGATTTGAAAAAGATGTACGAGGGCGCGCTCGGCGATCTGAACCCGCGCCCGTACATTCACAATCATGTGGTCGATCTGAAGGACGCCAAGCGCGCGACCGGCCGGTGCTACGTGGAGCTTCGAAGTTTCTCGCGCGCGATGGAGTGGATCGGATCCGGTTACTACGAGGACGAGTATTCAAAGGTGGGAGATAGCTGGAAGTTCGCCTCGCGCCGCTTCGTCCCGATCGGAACGATAGCCGGCGCGCAGCGGCGCTAAACTTTCTGACACGCAAAGTACACTTCGATCGCCAACAGAATAGTCAATCGCATGATGAGGTATCCAAATCGCCGAGAAGTGAGCCATGGTTAAACTCGTTTTTGCGATTCGGCGACGAAAGGAACTTTCCGAAAAGGAGTTTCATGAGTATTGGCTGACGAGACACGGGCCCCTCGTGCGGAGCTTCGCCGAAGCGATGCGCGCGAGCAGATACGTGCAAAGCCATGCTATCTCCGAAGATATCGGAACGGCGTTCCGCAAGGCGCGCGGGATGAAGGATACCTACGACGGCGTCGCGGAAGTATGGTGGGAGAGCCTGGAGGTGATGACCGCGATCGGCGGCAATGCGCAAGGCCTCGAGGCGGCGCGCGCGCTGATGCAGGACGAAGCCAAGTTCATCGACTTCGAAAACTCCGCTATGTTCATAACTGAAGAACAGGAAATTTTTAATCGAACCAAATAGCTACATCTAAATGGCGACGCTGGAAGAACTACTCACTGACTATATCAAGTTGAAATTGCCCGCGGCCTCCGCGCTTCGAGTCGACCAACTCGAGCAGATTTCCGGCGGCGCATCGCGTCAGACGTATCGTTTCAGGCTTTCATACCAAGAGGGCACAAAATCCGTCGAGCGGCGGCTGATCCTGAGGCGCGACCCCACCAACAGCCTGATCGACACCGACCGCAGAATCGAATTCGCGGCCTATCGCGCGTTTTCCGGCACCGGTGTTCCGGTGCCCGAGATGCTGTGGCTCGAAGAAGATCCCGCTCACCTCGGAAGTCCCTTTTTCATCGGCACGGAGCTGAGCGGCTTCCAGTCGGCGCCTGCGCAGATGCTGATGGAACCGTACGCATCGCATCATGCTGAACTCGCCGAGCAGAAGTGGTCGATAATGGGCAAGATCGCAGCCAGCGATCCGAAGAAGCTCGGTCTCGTCGGCGCGATGGAATGGGTCGAGCCCGCGGAATCCTGGAAGCGCGAACTTGGATACTGGGAGGGCGTGCTGGATACGGACGAGCTGATTCCGCAGCCAATCGTGCGCGCCGCCATCCGATGGCTCCGCCGCAATCCTCCCCCGCCCGCGCAGAAGATTAGCGTCGTGCACGGCGATTATCGGACCGGCAACTTCCTCTATGACGAGACCGGCAAGATTCACGGCATCCTCGACTGGGAGATGTCTCATCTGGGCGATCCACTCGAAGATCTCGGATGGAGTCTGAATCGCGTCTGGTGCTGGGCGCATGATGATCGCCGCGGCGGTCTCGTCCCGCGCGAACGAGCAATCGCGATCTGGCAAAAGGCGAGCGGCTTGAAGGCCGATCCAAAAGCCCTTCATTGGTGGGAGCTGTTCGCGACCGTCAAAGGCCAGGGTATCTGGGTTTCGAGCGCGCACTCGTGGGAGACGGGCTCGAACAAGGATCCGGTCTTGATACTCAGTGCATGGTGGCTGATGAATAGCCAGGACCGTGCCGCGCTCGAACTGATGGGGAAACTGTAATGCGGCCGCCTATCGTAACTGTATTTCAGGTGGTCGCGGGTGATCTGCTGGCGCGGATCGCGCCTGCTGTCGGCTCCTCGTATCACCAGGGCACTGTCGGCATGGTCGCAACGCTGCTGGCTATCGCCGCCGAGGAATGGGATCGCGCGGCGAGTCGGCGAATCGAGGAGAACGCATCGATTCGCGCTCTCTTTCGCGATGCGGCGCCCGCCGTCAAGAATTCCTCTCTTCGCCAGCGGCTCAGCGAGCTCGCCGCGGGTGAGGAACGCGATTTTCGCGTATCGGCTCTGGAAGCCAACAACTGCGCTCTACGCGCGGCGTTGATCGAACTCCATAGTCACGTCGAGAATGAGACGGGACCCGAGGCGCGCAGGATCGTCGATCAAATCTGGAAAGAGCTGGTCAAATCAACCGAGCGGCGCCGGCTGGTCGCCGCCCCATTTTGACATTGTTGCTCGGTGCGCCGGCGAGATATCTGATTAAGTCAGAACGTAAGCAAAATCGACCTTGATGTTTATTCGATCAAGGCGTAGTCACTCATTTCGCGGAGGCAGAGATGCTGACAGAACGCGAGCAGGACATCATCCGGCGTTGGAACGACTTTTATTTGAGGCCGCGCGCAGGCTCAGTCGCCGAGCAGCGCACTCGGCTCGTTGACTACTTCGAGGAGTTCAACGCCAACCCACCCGCGATTGGGGCGCATCATCGCGGCGTGCAGCTCAAGGCTGGCTTCACTGCCGATATCGCGGTGCCCAAGGGTGCTGGACCTTTCCCCGTCGTCGTTTATCTTCACGGCGGCGCCTGGACTCTGGGTAGCCCATCGACGACGCATCGAAAGCTCATCATGCAATTCGCGGAGTCCGGCTACCTCACGATCGCACCCGACTATCACCTGGCGCCTGAGAATCCATTTCCTGCCGGCTTCGACGACTGCGTTTTCAGCGCGGAGTGGGCCGCAGAGAATGCAAGCCGATACGGCGGCGACCCCTCGCGGATGGCGATGGGCGGCGACTCAGCGGGTGGCAATCTGACGGCCGCAGTGCTGCCCGTGCTCGCGGCCAAAGGCCGTCCGAAGTTCAAGGCGGCAATTCTGATATACGGCGCATTCGACTTCGCCGGCCTCGTTAAGATGGCCAAGGAAGTAGCTGAGCCGCTCGCGATTGCTTACCTCGGTGGTAACTATCCAGCCTCACTCGACGACCCACGCGTGAGCCCGATTCATGCGATTAAACCGGGCGCGATGCCGCCTAGCTTCATCATCGCAGGCGCCGCGGACGGTATCGTCGGCGAATCGAGAACAGTTGCGTCGGCGATGAACCGCGCGGCAATCGAAAATGAGCTGCACATCGTCGATGACATGCCGCACGGCTTCATGCAGATGAACGAACTGACGGGCTGCCGCGACGGTCTACGTCTTATGTTCGATTTCCTGAGACGGCACGTATAGCTCCGCCGGAGGAGCGATCGAAGATGAAGCGGTTGGTTTTCGCACTGGCGGCGATCGCGATGCTTGGCTGCCAGGATGTTCACCAGAACGAGCAGAGCATCAGCCAAGACGTCACACGCCTCCAGCAGCAGCAGGAGGCGATCAGCGCGGCGATCAAGAAAATCCAGGTCGTGTCGGGGGCATCCCTCAGAGGCGGCGACTACGACATGCTAGGACCCGTCGAAGGATACTGCTTCAACCTGCCAAACTCGACCAGCGGCCAGGTCACGCATGGCGACAGTCTCAGGGCGGCAGCGTACCGGAAGTACGGCAACCAGGTCGACGCGATAGTGAACACCACAATCTGGTTCGTTCCTGATGATGCATCTGCGGTGTACGAGCCTTACACCGAGAACGGATATTTCGAATGCGGAGGAATCGCGGTGCGGTTCAACGGCAAGCCCGCGTCGTTCGCATCTCAATGACTGCGCCGCCGCTACGCTTCTAGTTGCAAATTGCAACTAAATCGCGAAATGCGACCAGACTAGCCTCGCTGGTCAGTTCTAGCCCAAACTCAGATAACACAAGCGCGGCAACGGAAACCGGCTCGTGCTACGCGGCGAACTGAAATTGTTCGCCGCCGCAGCGGTTGGTTCTTCTGCGCATTGCGAATCTCGCGCGCGACGCGCGTTCGGTTTCATTCGCATAACTGCTCCGATCGTTCGCCATCCGCTTATGGCACCGCCGTTGCTTTGCGGCAGCGCCAATGCGCGATGGAGGGAGTCTATGGCATCGCGAGAGAGAGTTCGGAGAATGGTTTTTGCGTGGCGATGGGTGGGATTGGTCTCAGCGGCTCTGATAGCGGTCGCTAGCGTGTCACCCGCACTGGCCCAGGTGCGGCCCGGCGACGTGATAACGCCCGACAACGCTTCGAAGGTGAGAAACCTCGTGTCACCGGGCGTTTACTACAAGCTGCTCGCGGGAATGTCGATGAAGATCGTTCCGAGCGAGCGCGTGGACTGGCCGCCTCCTTATAAAGAGGCGACCGAGAAGTACGCCTCGCAGGTGAGGTTGAGCCGTGACAATCGTAGCCTCGTTGGCTACGTCGCCGGCCAACCATTTCCGCTGATCGACACGAACGATCCACAGGTCGCGACCAAGATCATGTGGAACAACGTGTTTCGTCCTTTGCTGACGGATGACTACGACCTGCGCTTCTACGATTGCGACAGTGTCTACGGCGGAAAGAACAAGAGCTTTATGCCAATCCAGTACTATCAAATCGGGCACTATGCCGGTTACGACCTGGTCGGCCGGGTCGAGGTCGAGCCGATGCCGACCGATCCGGACTACAAAGCTACGGGGCGGCTCTGGCTTTTCGGCCTTTACCCCGTCCTCGCGCCCGAGAATGATCGCGGCGACGGATTCATCCGCTATCGATATTCGGATCCGAATCGCGGTGACGACGATTGGTCGTGGACTCCGGGCACGCGCCGCGTGCGTCGGCTCAACGAATCGATCATGAGCACGGCGAGCGGCCCGACCGCATGGAATCCGGATCATTATTCGGGATTTAATGCCAAGACCGAGGAGTACAACTATAAGTTCCTCGGCGACAAGGACATGCTGGGCGTCGTGCACGCGGTAAACTCGCCGGAGGTCCGATGCCCCACCGACGGCGGCGCGAGCGCCTGCCCCGAGAATTGGGAGATGCGCCACGTCTATATCGTCGAAGCTACGCCGCGGCCGGATCGAATCGCGGGAGCGCTGCAATCGAAGACGCTGATCTACATGGATTCGGAGTCGTGGTTCGAACCGTACATCGACGAATACGATCACGCGGGCCAGCTCTGGTACAACCACATCTGGTGGATGACCTATCGCGACAGGCCAGTGCCTGACGCACGCGTTGCTATCTATCCGTTCAAGCGCGAGTTCGAGGTCGGCGCTGTTTCTACCGATGTGCAGTCGGGCTTCGCGACGATGTGCTATCTGCCGGGGCTTTCAACGCCCGAACGCGAATGCTGGTACATCAACATGGGCGCCGTCGACAAGAATTTCTTCACCACGATCGCGATGGTGAAGGCTGCGCCATAAGCAGAGGTGAGTGGTTCGCATGGGGCTCGGCATCCAGAGTGCCGGGCCCCCGTTGACTTTCATATAGGGTGCAAAGCTCAAGAAGGTGCCTTCGGCTTCGTCGGCTTCTTTGCTAGAGTCGCGGCGAATCGCGCACGCGGACAAGGAGGCTCGCCCATGTCGCTAACGGTGATTTTCGGAGATCGCGCGCCGCTCAAGGTTGAAGCCGCAGCCGAAGCCGACAATCTTTGGATCGATCGCGGCGACCTCGAAGCAATCAGCGGATGGGAGCTTAAGCCTGAAGGCATCTGCAAAGGCGACGTCTGCGTTCCGATTCCTCCCGGCCGTGCGGCTGACTTTTCCCGCGAAGGCGGCCTGCGCTTCAATCTCGCCGCGCTCGGCACGCTGCTCGAGCAGCCGTTCGTTCGCGATGATAAGAATCGTGTCTGGTACTTTGGCGAAGCGGCCAGCACGCGGCGCAATGCGATGGCCTCGCCAGATGCGCCGGATTTCGAATTGCCGGACCTTGACGGCGAGTTACATTTCCTATCCGACTATCGCGGCAAAAAAGTTCTGCTCTCGGCCTGGGCCTCCTGGTGAGGATGCCGCTACGACCTGCCAGTCTGGCAGGGACTATACAGCGAACTGAAAGATCGCAATTTCGTGGTAGTCGCAGTCGCGCTCGATACCGCCGGTGTGCCCGCGGTGCGGGATTTCATCAGGCCAACTTCGGTGGAACTTCCGCCGCTCCTAAAGGACATCATGGGCTGGGACGACAAATTGCTCGCCCGGGCCGCGGTGCCCGAGTATCCCTGCCTCATCGATCAGAAGCACATCACCGGCGAGTTATATGGCTTCATCAATGTACCGATGGCGACCTGGATCGACGAGGAAGGCCATATCGTGCGTCCGGCAGAACCATCCGGCGTAAGCGATGGCGTCCGCGCGATGGATCCTGCGACCTTCAAGATTCCTGAACAGGTGGTAGCTGCAGGCAAGCAGTTGCGCACAAGTTATATCGACGCGATCCGCGATTGGGTCAACAAAGGTGCAAAGAGCGAATTCGTCTTGAGCCGCGAAGAAATTCTTCGGCGCAGCGAAGGCCCGGATGCCACCGATGCGCTCGCGTCAGCAAACTTCAGACTTGGACAATATCTTCTTGCCGAGGGTCATCGCGAAGACGCTTTGCCCTACTTCGCCAAGGCTCGCGAGTTGTATCCTGAGAGCTGGAGCTACAAGCGGCAGACTTGGGAACTGGAGCAAGCCGGAAAAGCATCAGGCCCCGAGTTTTTCGCCGCTGTGCAGGCGCTCGGCCATAAGCATTACTACGCGCCAGTCAAGCTGAAGGCTTCAAACTAGCGCTGTTCTTTCAAGCACGCAGCGCCGGCAGGGCGTCCGCGGTGAAGCGCTTCAGCGACCGCATCGCGAATTTCGGATCGAGCCCCGGAAGCTGCATCGACAGCACCATCTCGGTCATCGGCGTCTTGGCGATAACACTCCTGAGCTGCTCGACCACGCGATCGGGCGGTCCCAGGACTGCCGACCTCCGTAGCCCCTCAAGATGGGAATCGAAGTGACCTCCCGTCGTGATTCCACCTTCGGATAGCCACTTGGCGTAGATGCTCATTTGATATTGGAGATGCGGCGCGATCTGATGCCACGCCTCTTCTTCAGAATCGGCGACAAACACCAGCCGGCTGTTAACGATATTGTACTTTGCCGGATCCTTTCCTAGCTCGCGCAGCGCATCGTGATAGGTCGTGACTTCTCGCGCACCGAGGTTGCAAGCGAAACCCATATCAAGCTTGGCGGCACGCCGAATTGCCTCCGGCGCCATCCCGCCCCAGAGAAGCTCCGGATAAGGGTCGCTGAGCGGCCTTGGCATCACGCGCGCATCGTGGAACTTGAAATACTTGCCCTCGAAGCTGAAGCGCTCGCCGCTCCAGGCGCGCTTGAGGATTTCCACCGTCTCGAGCGTCCGCCCTAGCCTCTCTTTACGTGGAACCTGAAAAACGGCGAATTCCTCGAGCCGATACCCGAGTCCGATTCCGAGGCGAAGGCGTCCGCCAGAGATGGCGTCGATCAAAGCCGTGTCCTCGGCCAAGCGCAGCGGATTGTAGAACGGCGCGAGGATCACGAAGCTGCCAATAGTCGCGCGCCGCGTGCGTGCCGCGATCGCCGCCATCATCGGCATCGCGGCCGCAAGATAACCGTCATCGACGAAGTGATGTTCCGTGATCCAGATACTGTCGAAACCAGCCTGATCAAGGAAATCGATCTGCTCAAACATCGCCGGATAAAATGCACGCGTATTTTCGTTCGGCGTTCCAGGCGGCTGCCGAAAATCGAACATGTAGCCGAATTTCATTATCTGCTTCCGTACTAGTATCGGCCGCCCAGCTTGCTGTGATCCCAGCTCACCACCTTGGTCGGCGTCACTTTGAGGATAACGCGCTTGGTGACTATTGAATCGGGGATCGGTACGTCTGCTTCGTAGCCGGGATCGCGCCCGCGAATCGCATTCATTTCGCTCCGCACAGTTTTCGGATCGTCGAGGATTTCGCACATGCCGCGAATCATCACGCCGCGAAGCTCGGAGTATTTGCGCCCGGCCTCGGCCATAACCGCGACCTTCGGATTGCGCCGGATATTGACGACCTTCTGCGCCTTGCCATAGGAACTCATGAAGATCGTGTCTCCGCGCGCCAGAAAGTTCATCGCCACGAGATGCGGGAAACCGTCCTTGTCGATTGTCGCCAGCGACACTTTTCTTACTTCGCTCAGGAACTTCGCCTGCTCATCCGGCGTCAGTTTGATTTGTTCACGACGATTCATTCATGGGCTCCGGTTATAGTGTTGCGCTCGAACACGTCTGTGTTCTTCGATACATCAGATGTCAAAGCCGCAGCAACTCGCGCGCATTCAGTGCTAGGATCTTCTCCTCGTCGGGTGTTGATAGTCCAAGCGCCTTTACTTCTTCGACTGGATGCGCAAGGCCGGCAGCAAGTGGATAGTCACTTCCAATTACAAAATGATTTGCGCCATAGGTACTGACCAGGTGGCCGAGCATTCCGCGGCTGTGCGCGACTATGTCGAAATAGAATTGCGACGCGTACGTTGATGGTGGCCGCGCAATCGCCTTCGTGCATTCGGGCGCCAGCCGATAACCCATATCGAGCCGCCCAACCAGCGCGGGCAGTGCACCGCCCGCGTGATAGAGAACGATTCGCAATTTTGGATGACGCTCCAGGACGCCGCCGTAGATAAGCAAGGCCGCGGCGAGTCCGGTGTCATAAAGGTTGCCGACCAGGTTGCCGAGAAAGTAACGCGCCAGTGCTCCAGTCGGCGCGGCTTCGAACGGATGGATACAGACGACCATCTGGAGCGCCTCGGCGGCTTCCCAGAAAACCTCGAAATCGGGCTCATCGAGCTGCCGCTCGACGACCTTCGGCGGAATTTCGACGCCTCTGAGGCCCAGTTTTGCTGCGCGCTTGAGTTCTCGCGCGGCCGCTTCTGGAGCTTGCATCGGCACCGAAGCGAGCGGCACGAAGTGCTGAGGATCGTTCGCGGCCAGCGCCGCCATCGAATCGTTGTTGAGCTGCGCAATCTCACGTCCACGCTCAGCATCGACCTCGGGATACATAAGGAACGGGACGCACGAAACCGCCTGCCGCGTAACTCCCTCGCGTTCCATGTCTGCGATTCGGGCCTTAGCATTGGAGATCGGCCCATCGATCGGCCGCATCGCCTTTTCCTGAATAAGAAAGAATCGCCGGCCATCGCGCTCGACGATTCGAGTAGCGAAGTGTTTTCCTTCGCGCGCCAGAAATGCGATCACCTCGGGCGCTACGAAGTGATTGTGCATATCAATTGTGTCCATCACTCCGGCCTCGACCGCGAACTGCCTATTGAACTAGAGAATAAAGCTTAACTATAGAATAAAGCTTATCTTGCCGTGCGGCCGCAGTGCTTCGTTGTCGAGAATCGCCCGGCGCTCCTTGATCTTCAAACCTTCAGCTCCGCGAATCAGCTTGTAGCTATAGTGGCCGATGTAGGTATCAACCGATTCGTACCTCATCCGAAAGACCGCGAAGTTGGCAGTCACCAGGATATCGTCGCCTTCGGCGCCCAGCACTCGCACGTTGGCGATCATTCGCCGTGTCCGCGAGTGAGGATTTTCCGCCCACGCAAACTTTCCGAGCAGCTGCTTCACGCGTGAACGGATTCGCACCGCGTCGTCAGCAATGATGAATAACGTGTTGCGCGCGTCGCCTTCGGGAGAGTCGGTCGGCGGCACCTGGTAGACCGCGTCGTCGGTTAGCAGCTCGAGCCATTCCTCGAGCCGCCACTCGTCGAGCAACCCCGCCTCGCGATAGAGGAAGTCTTCGACCTCCTGCCGCGTCGGAAGCTGAGCGGCGCTCACGCCGCTCTCCGTGCCCTCGCCGCTTGCGGTTCGATCATCAGTTGATTCCATCGCCGCCAGAACGCTCGCATCTGGAGCTCGTCGGTGAGGGCGGGGGGTTCGCGTTTCATGCCGCGTGAGATATCCGACCATGCAACTTCGCGGTTGGCAAAGCCGCGCTGACAGGATTCGAGCATTTCGACATCGTCCGGCGTCGCGAATCCTCCGGGACCCAGAAAGGTGAGAAAGTTGTCGAGCCTTAGAGCCGAGTCTTCCGCACTTTCGTCCTTCGGCGCGAGCGCCCACGCGTTCACTTCCATGTAATCGGATGCAACGGGATAGAAGGTGCGGATCGTGATCGCCATGATGTCGTTGATCACGAGGTTCGGAAAAATGCCAAGGTTGCGGCTGGTCTCGCAGATGCGGTACGCGCGGTCAGCGCCGAAGCGCTCATCGAATCGCCGCCGCATCTGTTCGAAATGCGCCTTTCGATGCTCGCCGAACGAAGGCACCCAGTGCGCGATCGGCCTGCCCCACGCACTTTGGTACTCGAGCACCGCGTGGCCGTTGCCAAGGTCAACGACTCGCTGCTGACGCGGAGCGCCAAGATTGTTCCCTCTCATTTCGACGCCGATGTCAGAGAGAAAACCGAAATAGCGCTGATGGGTCGGCAATCCGTGATAGCCATCGTAGCTGTTCTCGACCAGCAGCTTCCAATTGGCCCGCGCGCTGTAGGCCTGCACACCGGCTACTACTTTCATGCCAAGTTCTGATTGATCGGCGACCAAATCCAGATACTCTTTCGCACCCGCGAGATAGTCATAGAGACTGTCAGCGGCGCGGTCGAAACATATGAAGATAAAGCCGCGATAGTTATCGACCTGTGCAGGCTGTGCGAGCGCGAATTCGTCGCGCTTGAACGCCGGGCTGTACGCATCTTCTCCCGGCACTCCGATCAACTGTCCGCGCGAGTTGTAGGTCCAGGCGTGATAGGGGCATTGAAAGGTCTTCGCGCTGCCGGATTTCTGCCGACACACGAGCGCGCCGCGATGCGTGCAGGTGTTGAGCAGCACCCGCACCTTGCCGTCGTCGCCGCGTGCAAGAATCATCGGACGGCCCGCGACATTGCGTGACTGAAAGTCGCCCGCATGCGCAACCTCGGACTCGTGACCCGCGTATATCCAGCACTTATCGAAAATGCAGCGGCGCTCGCGCTCCAGGCATTCGGCGTCCGTGAATGCGCGCCGATTCACACGAAAGATTCCTGCCTCCTGATCGTCAATGACGAAGGCTTCGGCTGATTTGTCCATCACGCTTCTCCTGCATGCGACGCACGTTCAACGTTTCATTTGTTCGTTGGATCCCAAGCCCAGTAGCGCGCGATCGCGCCAGCGTCGATGCGCAGATCGATGCCGGTGATCATTCCCGCATCTTCGGATGCGAGAAAAACCGCGGCGCGGCCGTAGTCGCTAGGGCTGGGCAACTTGAGCATCGGCACCTTTGTCCGAAACGGCTCGAGTGCCTGCTTCAAACCCGGCGATATTTTTGCCTGCCGGCCCCATCGCGCGGCCCGCTCGAACGACTCCGATGGATCCGTGGCAGTCGGCGTCAGACTGTTGACGCGAATGCCGCGGCTCACCAGCTCCATTGCGGCCGAGCGAGTAAAATTCAGGAGCCCGCTCTTTCCCGTGCAGTAAGCAATGTTGTTGGGCTCGCCCTGATGACCCGCGGTCGAAATGATATTGATGATGCTGCCACCGCGTTTCTGCTCAATCATCAACTTCGAGACATGTTTCGTAAATAGAAACGCACCGCCGAGAATCACACCGAGCTGGCGCTGCCACTCGTCGAGCGGCATGTCGAGCACGCCCTTACGATTGAAGAACGCCGCGTTGTTGACAAGTATATCGGCGCCGCCCAAAGCTTCGCGTGCTTTCGCAACGGCCGACGAAACCTGGTGCTCATCGGTAACATCGCAGGTAATCGCAATCGCGCGGCCGCCCGTGGTGCCGATGTAACGCGCGCAATCGGCGGCATTTTCCGCGCGCGAGTCGATGCACGCGACGGCGGCGCCTTCCGCAGCGAGCCCCTCCGCAATTCCGCCGCCGATATTCGGGCTGGTGCCGGTTACCAGCGCCACTTTGCCACTCAGCTTCATACTCGTGTTCTCAATTGGTCGGAGGGGCAGCCAGGAAGCACTTCGACGAGTTAAAGATCCAGGTGTCGACGAATTCGACCTCGGTCGGCTTGCGATTCAGTTCCGCAAGTGCGCCGGCGAGGCACATCCAGTTGAGCAGCTCCTGCTGGCCGCTCTCCTCGATCGCCGCCGCGGGATAGTTCTTCCACTTCTCATAGTCGCCCTTCCGCAGCGCCTCGAACAGATTTCGATCCGCGGCAGTGTCCGGGTAGAGGAAATTGTTTTTCTCGGTCAGGAACGCATGCGACCATCCCGAGGATGCGAGCAGAGCAACGCGCCACGGACTGGCATTGAAAACGCGAGCGGTCGCAGCGCCCAGCCCAAAGAGCCGCCGCGGCGTCGGCGCGGGCGGATCAAATTGTACTTCCGACGGTGGTCGATCGAACACCGGCAGACCGCCACGTTGCGCGATCACCTTGCGGCCGTAGCAGTTGATCGAAAACGGAATGATTGGATACGGAAATCCTTGTCGATCGTAATCGAGGTAGAGAACCGCGTTGGCGAACGCGTGGCCGAGCGGATGATGCAGCGGCTTGTATGAGTAGGCGGCATCGAAGCCGGCCTCGATCAGACCGGTCGCGAGGAATTTCGCCGCGCCCACGTGACCGCGCGCGTGGAACTTCTTCTCTGATGGCTCTTTCCAAACGTTGTGCGCCGGCGAGCCGAACTCGAACGACCCGTGCGCATAGATACAGTAAGGCGGGACCACGTCTTCGCGAAAATTTTCGTACTGATCGTCGCCCCAGATGACGATGAAGTCGGGATGAAACGCATCGATTTGCGCGCGCGTGCGCCTAAGCGATTGCACGAGGCGCGCGCGGTGACGGCGCGCCGCCGCCAGGCCCTCGTCGTTGCTCCACTCCGCGCGCATCGCCTCTGGCCAACTCTCGGCGTTTCTCAGGTTTTCAGGCAGCCGCGGATTTTGCAGCATGCGCTTCAGAATCCAGGACATCGTTTCGTCGCTGCCCGCGAGCGGCGGGTAATGCGTGATGCCAAGCGGGAGGATCTCAGCCATGTGTGGAACCTCGTCCCTTGTTTAGCGCTGCTTCGACCGGTTGACAATTTCTGCGCGCGCTTGATCGCCGCCGCCATGCAGAATTCGCCGATCGTAGAGCTCCGCGATTTGCTCGCGTGAGTAGCCAAGGAGCTCGGAGAAAACGCCGGAGTTATCGGCGCCGAGCTCCGGAACGTAGTCGCGCGCGCGAGCTTTCGCGTTGAGCATCTTGAACGCTGGATTCGGAACTTTCAGCGGACCGGCGCCGTCATCGATCGTTGCAAAGCTGTTGCGCGCCTGGAACTGATCGTGCGCCTGCGCTTGGGCGACGGTATGATAGCGCGAGCACGGCACCCCGCCGGCGTTGAGGGTCGCTTCGCATTCGGCGGCGGTGCGCGTCGAAGCCCATTCCTCGAGCGCCGACATAAGGGCCGCCCAGTTCTCGGCGCGGCCGCGCGGGCTCCCAAAGCGCGGATCGCGCATCCACTCTGGATGCGCGACGGCGCGGGCAAGCGCCTCGAAGTTGTTGGGCTTGACGGCCGCGATCATAATGAACCCGTCCTTCGCACGCGTCGGTTGAAAGGTGTTGGCGCGCTTGCCCTGCGGGAATTGCGCTTCCTGGAATTCGTAGATCATCATGCCGATGATCGCGTCGATCATTGCGAGATCGACATGATCGCCGAGACCGGTGCGCTCGCGGTTGAGCAATGCCGTTTGAATCGCACCGAATGCGTACGTCCCGCCGAGAACGTCGCCAATGTAGATACCGGTATTGAGCGGGCGCTCGAGTCCGGGTTGATACGAAAGATTGACGAGGTCGAACCCGCTCGCCGCGTGAAGCATCGGCGCGTACGCGCTCCGCTTCGCCCATGGTCCAGATTGCCCGAAACCCGAGATCGAGCAATAGACGAGGCGCGGATTGTCGGTCGAGAGCGTCGCGTAGTCGAGACCGAGCTTTGCCATCACTCCGGGCCGCGCGTTCTCGACCACGACATCTGATTTAGTCGCGAGCGCACGCACGACTTCGCCAGCGCCCGACTTTTGCAAATCGATCGCGACGCTCTTCTTGCCGCAATTGAGGTGCGCGAAGTAGGCGCTCTTGCCCGCGCGCTGCGGCGGTTGCGTACGGATGAAGTCGCCCTCGGGTGGCTCGATCTTGATCACTTCGGCACCGAGATCTGCAAGCAGGCGGGTGCAATACGGACCCGACACAATCGTCGTGAAGTCGAGAATTCGCACTCCTCCCAGGACTTCGTTAGCCATTAACGACCTCGGCCCGGTCGCGCTCCTTCGCGAGCGAGAGATAGTAGCGGTTGAGGCGCTCGAGATGCTGCTCCATTTCGGCGACCGCGGCTTCGACGTCGCCCGCAGCAAAATGTTTCATGAAGCGCCGTCGCGACGGCAGGACCCACGGATTGCGCGTCTGCCCGATGGCGCGGATGAAGTGCTGCATCACGTCGATCAGCGCCTCCATCACGATTTCCATCACGGGATTCTTGGTGGCGCGGGCGATTATGCGATGAAACTCGAGGTGAATCGCGGCCTGCTCGAAAAAGTCAACCTTGTCGCGCTCAGCGCGCTCGGCAGCGGCGAGATTCTCGTTCAGCGCCTTGATGTCTTCGGGCCTCGCACGTTCGCACGCCTCGCGCACCGCGATTGATTCGATCAGCACGCGCGCCTCCGTGAGATGCTCCGGGCTAATTGCGCCAAGATGGAACATGTCGCGCAGACCAGTGACGATCGCGTCACCCGTGCTGTGACGCACGAACGCGCCCCCGCTCGCGCCCTTCTGCAAGCGCAGCAACCCGGCGTTCTCGAGCGAGCGCAGCGCTTCTCGCAGCGTGTTGCGCGACACGCCGAACTGCTCCGCCAGCGTGCGTTCGGGAGGCAGGCGGTCGCCGGCCTTGAGGCGGCGATCGGAGATCTCCTTGCGAATCTGCTCGGCGATCTCCTCGAACGCGCGCGGCGTGCGAATGCGTCGAAACACCAGCCGCCGCGCGGTTTCGCGCGGCGCCGCCGAAGGAGCAGGCGCGGCGCCGGCGTGAGAGGACGTATCGGCCTTGCTTTTCATTGGTTCAACCATTACTATGCACGATCGTCAAAGTCAAACCATCGCGGAGTGTAACGTGATTTCCTTTGAACTCACTGAAGAGCAGCGCCTTGCTCAAACGATGGCCGCCCAACTCGCGCGATCGACGCTTCGCCCCGCGGCGCGCGACGCCGACGAGCATCTTGCGATTCCGCCCTCGATACTAAAGGAGATCTGGGCAACTGGAATCGTCCAGTCACAGGCGGGCGCCGAGGCCACTCGCTCGGCAACGCTGAATGCGATCCTGCTGGAGGAGCTGGCGGTCGCCGGTGCGTCATTCGCGATCGCAGCAGCAGCGCCGATCGGTTTCCTAAGCGCGATTGCCTCACAGGGATCAGACGCGCAGAAGAAAGCCCTGCTCCCCTTATTCGCCGGCGACTCGTACCAGTCCGCAGCGGTGGCAATCGTGGAGCCGGATTTCGCCTTCGATGTCTCCGCGATTCGCACCGCCGCTGTCAAAACGACGAATGGTTATCGTCTCTCCGGCATCAAGGGGCCGGTACCTCTAACCCGCTACTGCAGCCATTTCCTTGTCGTGGCGCGATTCGAAGATCGCTTGCAGGCCTTCATCGTCGAGCGTGACGCGAAAGGTGTGATCATCGGCGAGAAGAGACCCAACATTGGGCTACGCGCACTCGAAACTGCGACCGTCACCTTCGACAATGTCGAAGTCAGCATTGGCGTGCGGCTCGGCGAGTTTGCTGGCTGCGATGTGCAGTGGATTGTCGATTCAGCGCGAACCGCGTTCGCCGCAATCATGACCGGCATCAGCCGCGCCGTAATGGAGTTCGTCATTCCATACACCAAGGAACGCGTCGTTCATGGCGCCGCACTCGCGCAGAAGCAGGTTATTGCGTTTCGTCTCGCCGACATGCGGATCGAAACCGATGCGATGCGCTGGATGACCTGGAAGGCCGCAGCGATCCTCGAAAAAGGCGGCGACGCGACGCGCCAGGCGCAGCTCGCCTGCACGTACGCGCGCGAACAAGCGATGTGGATCGTCGATGAAGGCGTGCAGATGCTCGGCGGCCACGGCTACCTTCGCGATAACCCGGTCGAGATGTGGTATCGCGACGCGCGAACCGTTTCGGCTCTGGAAGGCGTCGTCGGCGTCTGACCGCGGGATCAGCGATTAAGGATTTACGATGATAGATTTCGAACTTACTGCCAAAGATCGGGAAATTATCAACCTCGCTCGCGAGCAGGGAAAAATCGCGCAGCGTTACGCGAGCTACTACGATCGGCACGAGAACGAACTTCCGCCCGAGCAATTTCCCGAGGCCAAGAATTTGCCAAATCCGCTCGATCTTGCCGAACACGCCAGTGACAGCAGCGGCGCACGGATCCTGCATTCGCTCGTGATGCACGAAATCTACGGCGGCGGTATCGCGCTTCATCGGAGTCGATGGGGTCTCGGCAATGCGGTGCTCAACACGGTGGCGACGCCAGAACAAGTCGAAAAGTGGAAGAACCACACGATTGCGATCGCGATAACCGAGCCCGGTGCCGGATCCGACCCTGCGAATATCCGCACCACCGCGACGTTCGATCGCGAGACCGACGAATGGGTCCTTAACGGCGAGAAGATCTTCATTTCGCAGGCCGAATCTTCCGACGCCGCAATGGTGTTCTCGCGATTCGTGGACGCGGACGGGCAGCGCGGCATGACGACATTTCTGGTCGAGAAAGGCACTCCGGGATTCACCGTCGGCCCGCAACTTCGGAAACTCGGCATCCGCTCGCACGACACCTGCAACCTGCTCTTCGAAAATTGCCGCATCCCCGAGTTCAACCACATCAAGGGCAATTTCAAATCCACCATGACGGTATTCAATGATTCGCGGCCGATGGTCGGCGCGATGGCCCTCGGAGTGGCTCGCGCGGCGCTGAACTTCACGCGCGAGATGCTTATCCAGAGTGGAATTCAGATTGACTATCGCGGCGGTATCCGCAGCCGCTCCGCGATCGCAGATCGTTTCCTGAAGCTGGAGGCGACGTTCGAGGCCGCGCTCCTCACCGTCCTCCGATCGAAGTGGCTTGAGCAGCAGGACGTACCGCCTAAGGTCGAAGCTTCAATCGCCAAGGCCGCAGGCGGGAAAGCCGCCCGCAAGATCACGCAGGGATGCGTCGAGCTGCTCGGCCCCGAGGCTCTCGCCGAGGATCACCCTCTCGATCGATGCTTCCGCGATGGCCGCATCTTCGACATCTACGAAGGCGCGGGCGAGATTCAACGGCTCATCATCGCGCGCTCGATTCTCGACTACACCAGCCGCGACCTGCGCTAGAAATCGCGGCGATTTCGGGCTTTTCGCGATTTCCGCCACTTCTCCGCTCTGGAGAACATGTTCAGGAAGAGGCAGTCTCAGCGAGGAAATTGTTCGAAGGAGTGATGACGATGCTGAATGCGCCACGCATGCTCGAGGGTTACCGCGTTCTCGACTTCTCCCAGTTCGTTGCCGGCCCGACCTGCACGCGGCTGCTCGCCGAGATGGGCGCCGAAGTTATCAAGGTTGAGCTCGCTCCTCACGGCGATCGAGTCCGCGCCGACGGCCTCAAGTCGCAGGCGCCCGAGATGAAGGACTCGAACTACAGCACCTACTACGTCCAGCACAATCATTCGAAGTTGAGCTTCGCGATCGATCTCAAGCATCCGCGCGCCACGGAGATCGTGATGGCGCTGCTTCCGAGCATCGATGTCGTGGTCGAGAATTTCGCACCGCACGTGATCGATCGCCTTGGTTTCTCTTACGAAGCGATCCGCAAGGTCAATCCAAAGATCATCATGTGCTCGATCTCGATGGCCGGACAGACGGGACCACTCTCGTACAAGGCGGGTTACGATTTCATCGGCCAGGCCTACGCCGGAGTCACTGACGGTATCGGGCAATTCGATGGACCGCCCGCGATGACGACGATGGCGATTGGCGATGTTTCGACCGGCGTCGCGTCGGCGATGGCAATCGGCTTCGCACTGTTGCATCGCGAGCGCACAGGCCAAGGCCAGTACCTCGATGCGTCGTTGCTAGACACCTATTTCCACATGCACGAGAAGTCGGTGCCTGTAGTGTCACTGCGCGGTGACAAGTTCCGTCCGACGCGAAGCGGCTCATTGCATCCTGATGGCGGGCCGACCGGGGCATTTCATTATCGCGACGGTCAGTATGTTTTCCTGACAGTGCCGCCGCATCAGTGGCCGCAGCTCGTGCGCGCTATGGGCATGCCGGAGCTGGCGAGTGACCCGCGCTTTCGGAGCGCACGCGGCCGGCGCGACAACAAGGAACAACTTCGCGATGTGATCGAGAAGTGGCTGTCGGGATTTGCCACTCGCGACGACGCGATTGCGGTGCTCGACAAGGAACGCGTCCCGTGCGCTCCCGTGCTCTCGGTCAACGAATCGATCAAGCATCCGCATCTGAACGAGCGCAAGACAGTTCGCTGGGTAAGCGATCCGATTCTCGGCAAGATCGCGATACCAGGCATGCCGGTGAAATTCTCAGCCTGGCCCGCTCGCGAAGACGTGCACGCATCGCGTCTCGGCCAGGATAACGAGCGTGTGCTACGTGAACTGCTGGGGATGAACAACGATCAGATCGCGAAGTTGTACGAGGAGGGCATACTGGTTCGCGATCCGACGCTGCCGGCATAACTCTAAGCGTTCAACTTTAATCTGGACCACAGAATTTCCGCATCGAAGCAAATTCGCGCGGAAAAATCGCTCACAGAAGCGTCCCGGTGGATCATCTCGCATCCTTCTGTTCTGTGCGCATCGGCACCTATGTGCAAAATCTTCGGCTATAAGACGTTTTGAATAATCGATAGAGTCGCTCTCGTCTCTACATTTAGAGATAATGTGTTTACCGCCGACCCATTTTGCAACGGGCCTGCGGACCTTCCCGAAATTCCTAACTCGTGGCTAGCTGGTCTGCTGACCACGCAAGGAGGTTTATATGCTGAGACCAGGCAGGGACAAAGGACTTGCGACGCCGATGCCACTCGGCCTGGCGGGTCTCGCGACTTCCAGCTTTCTACTGGGATTCGCGCTGTTTTCTCAAGCGCCCGCCGCGATGGGGCCATACATCACTCAAGCGCTGATGTTCGGCGGTTTGGTCGAAATCCTCGCTGGGATGTGGGCTTTTGCGTATGGTGATCCGCTGGCGGCCACGTCGTTTACGTTCCTCGGCGGTTTCTTCGGATGGTGGGCATTGTCACATGTGACAGTGTTGGGCGTTCATGCTGCCACCGCCATGGCGGTGAACAGCATGGCGTTGACCTTTATCGTATGCGGCGTGGTGACGTTGTATCTCTGGATCGCGTCATTCTATGAGTTCGCGGCGTTCAATCTGGTCTTGCTCTTCCTGTGGATTTGCTTCGGCCTGACGGGTATCGGAATGTTCGCCGGTTCAGGCGCGCTCCTGGTTCTGGCCGGCATCTCGGCGCTAATCTCCGGCTTGATCGGCGGCTATGCCTCGTTCGCCGAGGTCTACAACGCGACGAGTCTGCAGGATGTCGTACCGGTCGGAGAGTCCAAGGTTGCGCGCGAGCGAATCGAACAGGATGAGAACCTGCGAATTCGCCGGCTGCACGCGATGGAAGGTGAACCTCACGCGGCCAACATGCGCGCGTGACTAGTTGTTGACTTGCCTGTCGCGAGCTGTGCCTCAGCCACCTCGAGTCGCTCGATCCTGAAATACCTCGAGCCACTCGGTGGTGGCGAGAGTTTGGTAGTCTCCTTTAGTTCAACGGCGAGCGGCTGCTCGACGCTGCGGGAGGTACGCATCCGCAATCGGTCAATGAAGGTGTCTCTTTTGGCTGGATCTTCGACTCATTTAGGGCGTGCGCGAGCGATGTCTTCATCGCCCGGTTGAAACCTTTCGGGCTGGTTTGTCGTCATAGATATATAGAGAAGTATCATGCGGAACAAAGTTGCTATGACGCTTGGTGGTCTGATCGCTATCGGAATCGACTACCTGGCACTTGCACTTGTTGTCAGCCTGTTGGTGCTCACACAAAAGTTTGGTTTCGGTGTTGGTTCGGCCTTCGACATCGTGACGATGTTCCTCGTGCTGTGCGTCGTCGTCCTGTGGGTTTGTGGCGGACGCCTCCACTGGCGTATCGAGCAAGGCGCCGATTCGACGGTAGTACCGAAGCATTCGGACGATCATTCCGCCATTCGGCACTAGCCGCAACCATCGCTGCCGCGATTACAGTCGCGGCGAGTGTCACCTGGCGGACTCGAAATCCAGTCCTAGCTCTGGATTCTGCACCTGCCCACCGCATGCCTTCGCGAGCATCGGCTTCACCTCTTCCGCAAAGTATTGCATCTGGTCTTCGACCTCGAGAGTGTCTAAGCCGCCCTTCTCGAACCAGGCGTTGAAGGCGAAGTCGTCGTAGCCGCATGTCTCCTTGATCCGCATGATCTGCGCCGCGACTTCGGCAGGGGTACCGAACAGCGCGACTTCTTTCTTTAAGAGCAGGTCAGGATCGACGCGCTTCGCGGGATCTAGTTTCTCTTCATTGGCATCGGCTAACACCGAGGCAAAGCCGAAGGGCCCGTAGTAATCCCATTGAACTTCGAGAGCTTCTTTGTAGCGCACTAGCTCGCGCTCCCGATTCTTTCCCGGCAACAGCATGTGGATGTAGCGGCCGGTCAGCACGCCGCGCCGCTTCTCCGCGTCCCATCCGTATTTGAGCGCGCCGCGCCCCAGACGATCAGGCCATCCCGCGCGTTCCGATTCCCTGTAGAACAACTCAACGTTGCGCTTCAGGCGCGAGTTGGGCTCGACGATAAAGTAGCCGTTGAGGCCGCGTTCTGCTGCCCACTTAATCGAGCGTTCCGTTGTCAGCGGCTCCCAGAGCTGCGGATGTGGGCGCTGAAGAGGTTGCGGAAAAACCTGCAGCTCCTTGAGCGTCGTCGCGCTCTGCATCACGGGGTTCGGACCGCCGTACGGATCGGGCGCACCGACATCAATCACTTCTTCGAGGCGGCGACCCGCCTTGCCCGATTCGAAGTACGCGATCGTCTGTTGATGGTTCCAGCGCGTGAACACCGGCGGGATCGTGAAGAATTGTCCGTGATGCGAGAACGACGGCTGCGTCCACGCCTTGACGATGATCTCGTACGCTTCCTGATAGTAAGCGCGGTTGCGCTCCTGGTCCTGGATCGTTGCGAAGGGCCAACCGAAGACTTCCGCCTCGCGCGGCTGGTAGCCGCGTCCGATGCCGAACTCGAGGCGCCCGCCGCTCAGTACATCGAGCATGGCCGCCTGCTCGGCGATTCTCACCGGATGCCACCACGTTACTATATTCGCCGCCTGGCCGAGTCTGATTTGCTTGGTGCGCGCTGCGATCGCGGTCTCAGCGAGGAGCGGATTCGGGCTGAACTCCGCGCCTTCGGGCTGAAAATGATGCTCGGTCATGAAGAAGTAGTTGAAACCCAGCTTGTCGGCGAGGATACCCTGCCTCACCTGGGCAACGAGACCGCGCTGGCTTGATTCGTGAACCTCGGCAAGGCTGCCGTCGTTGATCGCGACGCCTGAAGGAGTTTTCGCGACCGGCAGATCAGATGCGCCATTATGAAAAACGCCAATTTCGATCATGTTAGCCTCCGCCCGTGAGCAGGTTCGTGAACTTCTGATTAGCGATCCGCGGATGCTTGTGCTGTCGCGCGCCGCTTCAACAGCAAATCCACATCGAACTTGAACATCTTCGCGGCGTTGAGGCCGAGAATCTTCGCACGGGCCTCGTCGCTCAAATGGCCCATCTCGCGCTCGATCGCCTCCGCCGAATGCGGCCAGGTTCCCTCCGCGTGAGGATAGTCATTGGCCCACATAAAATTATCGACCAGGTTCCACTTTTCGGCGAGTTCGAGCCCCGCACGATCTTCCTGGAAGGTCGCGGCGCCATTGCTGCGGAAGTACTCGCTCGGCAGTTTTTTGAGCTTCGGATACGCCCACAAGTGATGCTTGCGATACGCCTCGTCCATCGCGTCGAGCGCCCACGGAACCCACCCGATTCCACTTTCGACTGCGGCAAACTTGAGCCGCGGGAAGCGCTCGAACACAGCCGAGCCGCAAAGACTCGCGACCGGCTCGATCGTCGGCGACAGCGAATGCGAGACATAGTTGATGACCGCGCCGCCTTCCTTGCGTGCCGCGCGCGGGTCGCGTCCGGTTGAGACGTGGAAGGTGATTGGCAGATCGCAATCCTGGATAGACGCCCACATGGGATCGTAGATGGTCAGGTTGTAGTTGGGATCGCGCGAATCGTGTCCGCCGAAAATCGGCTTGCACGGCAGGGTCAGGAAACGAAATCCGATTTTCGCGACGCGCTGGATTTCGGCAATCGCGAGCTCGACATCCGCGGTCATGATCGCCGCCGCGGGCGACATGAAATCGTGGTACTGGCCGTACATCTCCCACGAGAAGTCGTTCCACACCTTGCACTGCGCCATCCCGAAGGCCGGGTCCTTGGTCGCGAACATCATCAGGCCCTTGTTGGGGAAGATGATCTCGGCGTCGATACCGTCGCGGTTGTGATCCTTGATGCGCTCCTTTGGGTCCGCGCCGGCGTTGCCGCGGAGGCGATCTTCGCTGTTCTCGCGCGGCACGTCGGCGATCATCCGCGCGCGCACGCGCGACTTGCCGAGGCCTTCGGCGACGAACCACCTCTCACCCCGGGCATCGACTTCGACGTGCGGCAGGCGGCTTCGATATTGGGCATCGAGCCGCTCGCGCCAGAGACTGCCGGGCTCGTTGGCGTGGCAGTCGGCGGAGATCATCAGGTACTTGTTGGGATCGCCCGGCCGTGCAGTGCGCCTCCAGCCTTGATGGCCGGGAGTTTCGATACGGTAGCGGTTCTTCTCGTCAACTTCGTAGTGCGTCTGTTCCACGACGACCTCGTTGCGATCCTCACCGTGCTCAGCCATGAGCTCGCACGATTCGATTGGTTCAACCATTGGTGTAGCGAGCCGCGTTCCTCGATGTCAAGTACGTACCGCCCTGCCTTCCTGCCCAGCGAATCGATCGCTTCATCTCATGGCGAACAGTTGAGTGCCTGCACCACAAATACTAGGAATTTGCCATGAGCAGAAACCAGAACCGCGGCGACCGGATCATCCGCACGCGCCTCAAAGAATCCGTCGGCTTCCAGACTCTTACCGAAAACCGCGCGATTCGGCTCGCCTCGGTCTCCGAGTACGTGGGCCGCTCGCACTTCATGCCGTGGCATAAAATTCTTGGCGGCCTGCACGATTTCACCAACATGGCGGGGATTTTCACTCCGCTCGTGTATGTCGACCTCGAGACCACCGACGCGCCATGCGACCCGCAGCATAAGGTCGAAGTCCGCGGCGAATCGTATCTCGGGCGCGCGCTCGATGAATCGGGCACCGTGCGAAACATCGTGCGCGAGGGGATGCATACCGTGCTCGATGCCAACGGCACGGTGCTCGCGCGCGGCACGATGTTAAACGTTTTCACCCGTTACGATCCTGATCCTGCGCGCCGCCGCGTCACCGAACTGCCGCCCGAGTTGGGTCTTGGCAGCGTGCCAAGCCGCGTGATCCAGGTGCCTCGCGTCGAGGACCTCGTCGATCTCGCGCGCAAGCCCGAGTTCGAAGACACGCGGAATCATGCGTGGCATTATGGGCAAACTGACTCGAACAGGCATATTAACGGAACCGTGTACCTTCGTGTGATGCAAGAATTCGTCGCCGACGTGCTCCATGGCGCCGGCCACGACTTGAAGCGTCTCTACGCGGCGCGCGCGCGGATCGTGTATCGAAAGCCCGGCTTTCGCGGCGAGACCTATCGGCGCGTCGCCTGGTTCAGGAGCGAGGCGCCATTGATCCTTGCGGGCGCATTCTATAAGGGCGAAGACTCGATCTCTGATCCGCCTGCCGTGGCCCTAGAGCTGACTCTGCTACAGCATGGCGCATAGTTCGATAACCTGCGTGCTGGATTGTCGACGCATCGTCGGTAATGATTGTTTCGTCTGCGCCGTCGCGCGTCCAAACGGAGAGTCATATGTCCTTCGATACCAGGCAAATAGATGACCTCGTCTCACTCGAGCGAGGAGAGGTCGATCGTCGCATCTATACTGATCCGGCGATCTTCGAGCTCGAGATGGAACGAATCTTTGCGCGCTCGTGGCTCTTCCTTTGCCATGAGTCGCAGATTGCGGAGCCGGGCGACTTCTTCCAGGCGGTGATGGGCCGCGACAACGTCCTGGTGGTGCGTCAGAAAGACGGTTCGATCAAGGCGATGCTCAACACCTGCGCGCATCGGGGAAACGCGGTGTGCCGCGCCGAGGAAGGCAACGCGAAGAGTTTTCTGTGCACCTATCACGGCTGGTCTTACGGGATTGACGGCCGCCTCAACGGCGTGCCCGGACACAACACCTTCTATAAGGGGAACCTCGACAAATCGCGTCACGGGCTAGCACCAGTCGCGCAGGTCGCCAACTACCGCGGATTCATTTTCGGCACCCACGATGCGGCCGCGCCGCCGCTCGAGGAATTTCTAGGAGCGACGGGACGGCTTGGCCTCGATACGATAGCGCTCCGCGGCGACATGGAAGTAGTGCCCGGCATCCAGAAGTTCGTGATCGAGTGCAACTGGAAGATCGCCGTTGACAACCTCTTCGACTGGTATCATCCGCAGATAACCCACGCGTCGGCATTTCAGCCGAGCGTCCTTCCTTCGACCAATCGCCTAGAGAATGCGCCCGTCGAGAAGATCGACCTGAGTGGAGTAAACATGCAGAGCGGCGCGGGGCTCGATCTTCCCGGCAATGGAATCATCGGCACGAAGTTCGATCAGGTTGTGGTGCTCGGCGAGTACGGGCACGCGATCGGCGGCCCCACCACCTCTTCAACGGGATACTTCGAGTTCGACCCGTCCTGGCGCGAGAACCCGCGGACGAAGACCGCGCTTGGTCCGGTCGGTTGCAAGGTCGGTGGGCATCCGAACATTTTTCCAACGACATGGGCGACCGTTACGCAACCGCAAATCTCGCTGCGTATCCCGCGCGACCCGACTCACACCGAGATCTGGTGGTTCACCTTCGTCGATCGCAACATGCCGCGCGAGATGCGCGATTTCATGGTCACGATGGCGTGCCGCATCTTCGGACCGGCGGGCGTGCTCGAACAGGACGACGGCGAGAATTGGGCGCAGGCCACAGCGCAGACCCGCGGCATCGCGAGTCGGCGCATAAAGCATCTGCTCAATATGGGAATCGGCCGCGGCAAGATCATCAAGGAAGGCGGCCTCGCGCGAATCGAAAGCCTCACGAGCGAGTACGGCCAATTATGGACTTACTACTCGTGGGCGCAATGGATGAAGGGCCTCAGCTGGGAGGAACTAAAACAGGCAACCACGCCAGGCGATTGCATCTGATATGTCCAACCACTCGCAAATGATTTCGCGCGACGAGCGTATCGCCGCGATGCTCCTGCACTACGAGGTCGAGCGCTTCTATTACGACGAGGCAGCGCTGCTCGACGCCCATCGCTACGACGAGTGGCTCGCGCTGTTCACTGACGACGCGCACTACTTCATGCCTATCAGACGCACGCGCACTCAGCGTGAGATGGATAAGGAGTTCACCAAGCCTGGCGAGATGGCTTTCTTTAACGATGACAAGATCCTGCTCGCGGGCCGAGTCGCCAAGCTCAAGACGGGACGCTCGTGGGCCGAGGATCCTCCCTCGCGCACGCGGCACCTGATAACGAATGTTCGCATCGTGAAAGACGACGGCCGCACTCTCGAAGTCGAGTCAAACTTTCATGTCTATCGCACGCGGCTCAACTCCGAGGAGACTTCGTGGATCGGCTTGCGGCGCGATCTGCTGCGCCGTACGGACGGATCGTTTCAGATCGCTGACCGCAAGATTTACCTCGAGCAGACTGTGCTGCTGTCGCGGAACCTGAGCAACTTTTTCTGATATGGGCTGGCTGGAAAACAAAGTCGCAATCGTCACCGGAGGCGCATCCGGACTGGGCCGCGCGATCGTCGTGCGCTTCGTCGAAGAGGGCGCACGAGTCGCGATACTCGATCGGTCGCGCGAGCGCAGCGACGAACTGGCGGCGAAACTCCCCGATCGCGTGCACGCGGTGATCGGCGATGTGACTTCTCTTGCCGATAACGTTCGCGCCGTCACCGAGACCGTCGAGCGTTTCGGACGCCTCGACTGTTTCGTCGGCAACGCCGGCATTTGGGATTTCAACGCGCGTCTCGCCGATCTTCCCGATGACAAAATCGGTGCGGCATTCGACGAGTTGTTCAGCATCAACGTCAAAGGCTACTTGCTCGGCGCGAAAGCGTCGTATCGGGAGCTCGCCAAGACGCGCGGCTCGATAGTTTTCACGGTCTCGAACGCTGGCTTTTATCCTTGTGGCGGCGGACCTTTGTACACGGCTTCGAAACATGCGGTCGTCGGTCTGATTCGTCAGCTCGCGTACGAGTTTGCGCCAAAGATCCGCGTGAATGGAGTCGCGCCCGGCGCAATCCCTACCGATCTGCGGGGCCCAGCCTCGCTCGCGATGGCTGAGCGATCGATCGCCGAGGTGCCGCTGAAAGACATGGTCGAGCGTGGCCTGCCACTCGGTAAGTTACCGGATCCGCGCGACTACACCGGCAGCTACGTCCTGCTCGCATCGGCGGAGAATTCATCTACTGCGACTGGCGGGGTGATTATCTGCGAAGGTGGCATCGGCATCCGAGGTTTCGTTGACGCCGCCGGCGGCCGCGATCTCTGACCCGGATAACGAAACTGCGCCGAGATCGTTCGGGCGCGATCTTCTAGCTCTCGATTTCGAGACCTTCCATGTCACCCTTGGCACGCCATTCTTCGAGCAGCTTGTTGAACGCATTGATGCCCGGCGTGTAGATGCCGGCGCCCAGCCCAGCGCGGGCACTGCCCTCATTGTTGTAGTAGCCCGGAGTGCAGGCTTCGAGGAACGCTCGATTGTTGATTTGCAGCTTGTTTATCAACTCGACCCAGGCGTCCTGAGCTTCCTGTTTTGGCTGCACTGTCACGCCGCCGCGATTTTGCGTCTCCTTGATGATGTACGCGATGTGCCGCGCCTGCTCATCGAACATCGCAGTCATGTTGACTGACAATGCGTTCTGCGAAATGCCGATATAGAACCAGTTCGGAAAGCCGCGAGTGGAGAAGCCGTGCAGCGTCTTGAATCCGTCAGCGAAGTGGTCGAAGAGTGATTTCCCCCCTTCGCCATTGATGTCGATTCCGATGCGACGCCTGAAGGCCGTCGAGATCTCGAATCCCGAAGCGTAGATGATGCAATCGACCTCGTATTCCTTACCGTTCGCGACCACTCCCTTCTTCGTGATTCGCTCAACGCCCTTGGCCGCGCTCACGTCGATCAGCTCGACGTGCGGAAGGTTGAACGTGGGTAGAAATTCGTCGTTGAAGGTCGGCCGCTTACAAAACTGCCGATACCAGGGCTTGAGCGCCTCGGCTGCCTCCTTGTCTTCAACGGTGTCGTCCACACGCGCGCGGATGCTGTTCATCTTTTTGAAGTCCGCGATCTCCATCACCTGGCCGATCTGTTCGGGAGTCATCGGCTTTTCGGACTTCGGGATCGACAGCACGTTGCGGAAGATGTCAGTCCATCCGTCGTTGACCAGGTCCTCCGCGAACGGCTGGCCGGTCAGGATCGCGGCAAAGTTTTCCCGCCGCTTGCGCTGCCATCCGGGTTCAAGCGTTTCCGCCCACGTATTATCCGTCGGCTTGTTGCCGCGCAGATCGACCGAAGAAGGCGTGCGCTGGAAGACGTACAACTGCTTCGCATACCTGCCGAGAAATGGCACCGCCTGGATCGCCGTCGCGCCGGTGCCGATGATTGCGACGCGCTTGTCGGCGAGCTTGGTCATTCCGCCCGTCGTATCTCCCCCCGTGTAGTTGTAGTCCCATCGGCTGGTGTGAAAGCTGTGACCTTCGAACTCCTCGATTCCGGGTATACCAGGAAGCTTCGCGCGCGACGCGGTGCCCAGCGCCATGATTACAAAGCGGGCGTTGATATCGTCGTTGCGATTGGTGCTGATGTGCCAGCGCTTGATCTTCTCATCCCAGTCGATCGACTTCACGCGCGTCTGAAAACAAGTGACGTCGTATAGACCGTACTCGCGGCCGATACGCTGGCTATGCTCGAAGATTTCGTTTACGTAGGAATACTTTTCCTTCGGGATGTACCTGAGTTCCTCGAGCAGCGGCAGATAGCAATACGATTCGATGTCGCACTGCGCGCCGGGATAGCGATTCCAGTACCAGGTGCCGCCGAAATCGCCACCGGCCTCGATTATCCGGAAGTTGTTGATGCCGGCCTCTTTGAGACGGGCGCCGGCAAGTAGACCCGAGAAGCCGCCGCCGATGATCACAACGTCCATCTCGTCGGTCAACGGTTCGCGCGTGAAGCCCGGCTCGACGTAGGGGTCATCCTCGTTGTAGTGGGCGAACCTCCCGGACAACTCGAGGTACTGCGCCTCGCCGTCGGTGCGGATGCGTTTGTCCCGCTCCTGGCGGTACTTCTCGCGCAACGCGTCCGGATCGAAATCCAAGCCTGCCCTTGCAGCCTCAATCGGATCTGGCTCGTCTGAGTGCGCGCTCTCCTCGTCATCGGCGCCCGCGCGCGTCCCCTTGATTGGCGCGGTGCCGAATGCGCCGCCGTTGACCTCGCCGGTCAACTCATCGCCTTGGACGCGAACCTTGTAGTCGAGCGACATCGAGATCGGCTGAGACATAACCACTGACCAGCAGAGCGTGTCGCCGGCGATGATTCCCGAGATCAGCAGCGCACCGAAATTGCTGTGCATCGATCCGGTGAAGGTCCCGCCACTCGTCTTGAAGCGAAGCGTGAACTTCTGCTCGCCCATCTGCGTGGCCGCGATCGCATTCCACTTTCCGTCTGCGTTCATTGTCGAACTACCTTATGATTCCGTGGCGCAGTCTCGAAGCACTTGCCGAGCGATCGCTCCCTAGGCTGCGTGCTGCTGATTGGCCTGCGCCTCGGTCAGAGCGGCGCATAGCGCGTTCTGCCATTTGAGCGTTGACAGCTCGTCCTGCGCGAACAACTTCACCATCTCCTTGGTCAGCAAATCTTCCTTGAGCAGTGCCGCGAACTCGAAAAGCGGCCTGATCGTCTCCTCCGGATTTGGGAAGCGCTTGGCACCGCGAAGCAGCTTGTCATAGTCGCTGATGTTCGGATTGCGCAGATACTCAATATTCTTGCGCGACTCGTCGCTCATCGGCTCGGTCGGGTTGCCGCCAAGTTCCTTTAAGCGCGCCGCGAACGCGCGGCCATGATAAGACTCGCGCTCCGCCACCATCAAAAGGCCGCCGCGGATGCAGTCGGTCTTGCAGACCTCAAGCCACGCACGTACGGCTACGCCGCCAGCGGTCTCAGCCCGACTCACTGTTTCAAGAAACTTGATCACGGCTTCGCGCTCCGAAGCATAGCTGCGGCCCAAGGCCATGAAGCTGCCGGCGCCGCCCGAATGCGCGCCGTTCTCGAGGCTCTTCATCTCTAGCTCGAACGCCGCTTCGCTGAGGATCCCGGAGCGATATGCGCGCAACAGCTGACGGAACTCAAAGTCTTTATTCATGAGACCTTCTCCTGAATTCAATTTTTGGCTTCGATGTCATTGCCAATTTCTGGTCGCATCCGTGGCAACGGTCCATTTCTACCAACTCATATTCGGTACAGGTCGGCCGCGTTCCGGCCAGCCAGCTTTGCCGCCGCGCCCGGCGGCATCGTAGCCATCAACTCGCCCAGTTCCGTCATGTATTCGCCGCCATGATCGGCATGGGGAAAGTCGCTCGCCCAGAAGAAGCGATCCTCGCCGACAAACTTGACTAGGCCGGCCAGCGCGCGTTCGTCGGGATCGGCGGAAATCCAGCACTGCGTGCGGATATAGTGGCTCGGCAGATGCTTCAGTGGTGCGCGATTGATCGGAACCTCAGACAGCGCGTCCATGCGATCGACCCAGTAGCCGACCCATCCGCCGCCCGACTCCAGCACCACCACCTTGAGACGCGGAAACTTGTCGAACACGCCGAACGAGAACAGCGTCGTAAAAGCGATCTGCGCTGAATGACACGCGAGCGCTTGCTGATACCAGATAGAAGTTCTGAGCCCTTCGAAGCGGCGCGACGCAAGCGACATCGGTTCGAACGTCGGATGAATCCCGAGCGGAATGTCGAGTTCCGCGAGCTTGGCGAACAGCGGATCGTGATCCGGATGCCCGTGAGCGCGGCGCAGATGATTGAACGGCGCGACGAACACTCCCCGGCATCCGTCTTTCACGGCGCGCTCGAGCTCCGCGACGGCGGCCGCAATGTCGAGCAGCGACAGATGCGCGACCGGGATCAGCCTGCCGCCGGAGTCGCGGCAGAAGTCGGCGATCCATCGATTGTATGCGCGGCAATACGCGTTAGTGATTTCGGGATCCTCGATTTCGGCCTCCCACAGGAGACCAATCGTCGGGTAGAGAATCGCCTTGTCGATCTCGTCCTTGTCAAGCAGCTCGAGGCGCTGCTTCATATCCATCGACCCGAACGGCGCCTCGCTGACGTAGGTGCGATTTGGCGAGGGCCGAAGCTGACTCACCGGCCGGCCCATCGCGCCGAGCGCCTGCAGACTTCCGTGCATGACCATCTGTGCCGGCTTGCCGTCGTATTCGAGAAACTCGAGACCCGCGTCGTCGCGCTTTATCTTGATTCCACGAGAGCGGTACTTGTCCTCGAGGTAGTCGTCCCACATGGTGGGCGGCTCGAGGATGTGACCGTCGGCGTCAACGATCAATTGATTTCCTGGCATCACGTTAACCTACAGATTATAGCACTTCATCACATTGTCACCTACGACTCCGCGCCGCGCTTCTGGCGACATCGGCGCGACCATCCGCTCCAGCGCTTCGAGATATTTGCCACCGTGGTCAGGATGGGGGAAGTCGCTGGCCCAGAAGAAGCGATCGCGGCCGACATAATCGATGACGTAGGCGGTCGCCTGTTCGTCCGGATCGCCCGAGATCCAGACCTGGTTGCGCACGTACTCACTCGGCTTCTTCTTCAGCCCAGTCGTCGCGCCCATCCAGGTTTCGTATCCTTCGTCCATCCGATCCATCCAGAAGCCAAGCCACGACGAACCTGATTCGAGAACGACCAGCTTGAGCTTCGGAAACTGATCGAAAACCGCGAACTGGAAGAACGTAGTGAGCGGTTGCTGCAGAATGACCGATGCCATCACTCCGAGCAGCGGCATACGCTCCATGCCGTGAAAGCGCGCGCGGTTGAGTCCCTTCGGCTCGAACGTCGGATGAAGGGCCAGCGGAACGTCGAGTTCCTCAGCCGCCGCGAAGACGGGATTGTGATCCGGATGACCATGCGGCTTGCGCGTGATCGTGAACGGTGCGACGAACGCCCCGCGGCATCCATCTTTGACTGCGCGTCGGAGCTCATCGGCGGCCGCAGCGGGATCGCCGAGCGACAGATGCGCGATCGGAATCAGCCGATCGCTGTAGGGACGACAGAATTCCGCGATCCATCGATTGTAAGCGCGGCAGTAGGCCTGCGAGAGTTCGACGTCATCGACTTCGGACTCCCACAGGATTCCGAGCGTCGGATAGAGCACGGCTTTGGCGAGGTTCTCGCGATCGAGCAGTTCGACGCGCTCACGCGCGTCCATCGATCCGAACGGCGCGCAGTTCACGTAGGTGCGTTCGGCGTTCGGGCGCAGCTCGTCTTGCCCACGGCCCATCCCGCCGAGCGCGCTGAGGAACCCAGGCTGCGCCTGCTGCGACAGCTTGCCGTCGTACTCGAGGCACTCGAGGCCTTTGTCGTTCTTGACGATCTTGATCGCGCGAGATTTATATTGGTCCTCGAGATAATTCTCCCAAAGGTCGGGCGGTTCGAGGATGTGGCCATCCGCGTCAACGACGATTTCGTTCGATGCCATCGCTCGTGCTCCTTCGATCGCTATTACCCTGTTCGTTTAGCGTCCATGAAGAAAATTGAATTCACGACTTTAATCGTCGCCTCATCGCGGCTCCCCCTTACCGAGGCGGGAAGGGGCTGGAGGTCAGGTTGAGTCTATTGACTCTGAAAGCCGATCACGGAATCCGACCTAACCCTTCCTCCAAGGGAAGGAAAGTCTGAGGTACCCAGCTGATGGCGAATCTGCAGGTTCAATTCTTCTCACCCGCTTGGCGAGCCGCCGGCGATGCTTCCGCCTGTAGCGTCTTGCTGCGCGAGCTCAGCTTCGGCGTCACGTACTTGCCAATCAGCTCGATCGTTTGCATCACCTTTTCATGCGGCAGAGCGGCGACCTGTACCAGCATCAGCAGCAGATCGACGCCTGCAGATTCGTACATCTTCGCGACCTTGAGGCAGTCGTCGGGATCGCCGACCATCACCGCACCGGCCTCGATTCGCTTCTCCATGTCTGCGAGCGAAAGCCGATAGTCGCCGAGCGCGACCGCCTGCTCCGCCATTTTCTTGTAGTATTCGTAACCCTTCACTTCGCGGTTGGCGAAGGGCGTGAAAAGTTCCGCGCCCTTTCGCGTCGTGAAATCGATCGCATCCTTGCCGAGCACCTTCGCCTCTTCGCGAGTCGGCGCGCAGACGCAGACCGTAGCTGCCGCGGTGCGATCGTTGACGAACGATCCTACCGGCTCGCAGTTCTTGATTGCCTTCTTATAGGTGCCGACCAGCTTCTCGAGCACTCCCGGCTCGGAGATTCCGAAGCCGAGCGCACCGATACCTTTGCGGCCCGCGGTTTCCCATGTCGTCGGTTGCGTGGCAGCGACCCATATTGGAGGATGCGGTTTCTGGACCGGCTTCGGAATCACTTCGCGCTCCGGCATCTTGAAATACTTGCCGTCCCACGAGAACGTCGGCTGGGTCCACATCTTGGGAATCGCCGCGATCGCCTCCTCCCACATCGGCTTCGAGTCCTCCGGATGCACCTGGAAGCCGTCGAGTTCGGCCTCGGTGATCGAGCGGCCGCTGCCGAACTCGACACGTCCATTCGACATGATATCGAGCACGGCAATTCGCTCCGCGACGCGCGCCGGGTGGTTGAATGGAATCGGCAGAAGGCAAACGCCGTGACCGAGGCGAATCTGCTTCGTCAGCTGGCTGAGCGCTCCGTACCATACTTCGGGCGCCGATGAGTACGACCATTCGTTGAGGAAGTGATGCTCCACCGTCCAGACCGAGTGATAGCCGAGGCGGTCAGCGAGTTTCACTTGCTCTGTGGCCTGGTGGTAGATGTCGTACATAAAACCGTCGTAATGCGGACGGCTGCGCTGAATCTCGTACTGTAACGCGAATTCCATCGATTGGCCTTCCTTTGGGCTAGATACCCCGGCACGTGAGGAGCGGCGCGCGACCACCACCTCGACTCGTGGTAAACGAACGTTTACCTGATTACATCGCGAGCATAGTGAACGACTTTTTACTTGTCAAACCGGGGCGTCGGATCGATGCTGTATGACGAGATCCAACTGCGATCGAAATGTGCGTTGTGCCTGGCGCAAAACGGAGGCGAATCGTGCGGCTTCAAGACAAAGTGGCAATCATCACCGGCTCGGCGAGTGGCATCGGCCGCGCGACGGCAATCCTTTTCGCACGCGAAGGAGCGCGCCTGATTCTCAATGACATCGACGAGGTCGGGCTGAACGCGGTGCTGGCAGAGAGCGGAAAGGAGCGGAGCCGCGGCGCCGTCGGCAGCGTGACCGAGGAGGACACCGCGCGCCGGCTCGCCCGCGTTGCCATCAGCGCCTTCGGCCGAATCGACGTACTCGTCAACAACGCAGGTATCCACGTGGTGCGGGAAATCACCGACACGACGGTCGAAGAATGGGACCGCCTGATGGACACCAACCTGAAGAGCATGTTTCTCTGCTGCAAACACGTCATCCCGCACATGCTCGCGCAGAAGCGAGGATCGATCGTAAACCTCGCATCGATCTCTTCGTACATCGGACAGGAAATGGAGGGCGGCAGCACCTTCGCCTACAACATCACGAAGGCCGGCGTGCGCCAGCTCACCACGTCGCTCGCGTCACGCTATGCGCCCGACGGCATCCGCGTCAACTGCGTATGCCCCGGCAATGTCGAGACCAACATTTTGAAGCGGCCGACGAAAGAGGAACACGACGCCTTCTGGCGCCAGGCTTCCCGCGCCGAACCGATCGGACGCAACGCACAGCCCGAGGAAATTGCCAACGCGATCCTTTTCCTCGCCTCCGACGAATCGTCGTTCGTCACTGGATGCCCGCTAATCGTGGACGGCGGCTACCTTTCACGATAGCGAGGGATGCGTTTTTCGAAGGAGGAAAAATGAGACCACCACGAAAGGGTGACGATGTCTCCTCATCGCCACCAGCAGGTTCATGGATCGCCTACGTGTCGCAGGGTTGATCTTGCTATCGACGCTGGCCTTTGATGCTTCGTCTGTTCATGCTTTGCCGCCGGCGAACGGATCCAATTGCAATTCGACGTGGGTAAACAACGAGGGCGGTTGGCTTGCTTCATCCAGGGAGAAGAAGAAACGCGAAACGGCTCCGCGAGCCCGCATTACGTGGGATGTACACCGGACGGACAAATCTTCTGTTGTTTCGACGATAAGTAGGGCCAGAATTGTGTAGCAGTTTTCGGCGCGGGTGCTGCAGTCGTGCGAAAGTCCACAGGGCGCCAAGCTGGGAACAATTCTCGACGCCCATCAAACCATCCTCATGAGCTAGAGCCGGCTATCCAAGAGGGTTGACGATTCAGAGAGCGAGCAGAACCGTAAATCATCACCCTAGCTCCCTGGCGGATACCGCGCCGTGGCCATAGGTCGAAGGAAGGTGCACGATCATCGCCACTGCGATGGCGACTACCACTTCCGGTTCGATTGCGAACGAAATCAATTCGCCAACTGCGATTGACGCTCGCAGCCTCGCCGTAACCCTCGACCGGATAAAGGCACATGCCGCTGGCGATCCGTACAGCAATCCGATTCTGCTCTTCGCGCTCGATCTGACTCTGAGCATCGACCGCGGCGAACTCGACGTGAACGGCCTTGAGCGAATCGTCGCGGAACTGACGCTCGAAGCCTTTCGCGACCGCGCGCATCGCCTCGCCAGCTACCTCGGCGAAATTTCCGCTCCCGCAAATCTGCGCGCAATTCGCGAGCTGCTCGAACGGCAGGCACACACGGCTAGTTTTGATGAATTCAACTCCGCAATGCGCCGCACCAAGTTCGGCGCGGTCTTTACTGCTCATCCCACGTTTTCGGTCCCCCTCGAACTGGCCCACAAGCTGGTCGAACTCGCGACCGGACAGACGATCAGCGGACTGACTCTCGAGCATGAAGCGCGCGACGAGCTCACCAGTGCGGTGCTCCACGCAGAGCATCGGCCGCCGGCGGATATTTCTTTGGAGGTCGAGCACGAGTGGGCGACTGAAGCACTCAATCACGCGCACGACGCACTCGACGCGGTGAATCGAACGGCCCTGCGCATCGCGCGCGAGCATTGGCCGGAGCATTGGATGAAGCTCGAACCGCGCCTGATAACGCTCGCGTCGTGGGTCGGCTACGATCAGGATGGCCGTACGGACGTGACCTGGACGCGGACTTTCGCAGCACGCCTCCGCGACAAGCTCGCGATGCTGCAACGCTATCGCGCCAGGGTCGACGCGATTCAGGATTCAGGCAGCGCGGATTTTCACCGCGCATGCGAAGCACTCAGCGTCAAACTCGATACCGCCATCGCAACCGTCGCGCATCAGCTCGAACTGCTCGCGGACTCTGAGCGCGATCCCACAAGCACAGCGGTGTTCGCGCGAGCGATGGTCTCGGGCCGTGACCTGGCGCTGACGAACTCGCTGCCGCTCTTCGCGTTGATCGACGAGGCCCTCAATGCCGCGCCCGACGACGATGCGCGCGAGGCGCTGCTCGTGCTGCGTGCGAGTCTCAAGGCCCAAGGCCTTGGTCTCGCGCATATCCACGTGCGTCTCAATGCGTCGCAACTGCACAACGCGGTGCGGCGGCAGGTCGGGCTCGAGACCGAGCCGAATGATCCCAGCAATCGGCGCTCGTATATCAGCACGATCAATGACTGGCTCGGCCGCGTGCGCCCGCAAGCGATCAGCTTTCGATCGCTGATGGAGGAGCGCGCGTCAGCAAAGCGCCTGATGATGGCCGTGGCGCAGATTCTCAAGTTCGTCGACGCCGAGACTCCCATCCGTTTTTTGATCGCGGAAACCGAGACCGGCTTCACGCTGCTTGCGGCGCTTTACTGCGCGCGCCTCTTTGGCGTCGAAGACCGAATCGAAATTTCGCCGCTGTTCGAGACTGAGGAGGCGTTCGAGCGCGGCGAACGCGTTATCGACGAGGCGCTTCGAAGTCCGCACTATCGCGCGTGGCTCGAACGCCAGGGACGGATTGCCGTGCAATTCGGTTTTTCAGATTCGGGCCGATTCATCGGGCAACTGGCTGCCACGTTCAGAATCGAGCGCCTCAGAATCAGGCTTGCGCAGCTGCTCGAACGCCACGGGTTGAACAACCTCGACGTCATTCTCTTCAATACTCATGGCGAGTCGATCGGGCGCGGTGGCCATCCGCTAACTCTCGCCGATCGCCTCCGCTACGCCGCTCCGCCGGTTAGCCGAGCAGAGTTCGAGCATCGCGGACTTCGAGTCAAGGAAGAGGTCAGCTTCCAGGGCGGCGACGGCGACCTGTTGTTCCTCAATCCCGCCGCCGCGATCGCGAGCATCCGGCAGATTCTAAGTTTCACCTTCGATGTGAGTGATGAGGCCGCCAACGATCCGATTTACGCAGCGCCCGATTATGTCGCAGAATTTTTTGCGACAGTGCAGCAGGACTTTACCAGCCTCGTGAACGATCCCGATTACGCCGCCCTGCTCAGCCTCTTCGGTTCGAACCTGCTTTATCGGACCGGATCGCGGCCGGTCGCGCGCGAGACGGAAGGGTGGAAGCGGCAGATCAAAATCGAGCATCCGTCGCAGATCAGGGCAATTACCAACAACGCGATTTTGCAGCAACTCGGCTTCATGGCGATCACCCTCTACGGCGCGGGCCGCGCGGTGTCGAAAGACCCCGAGATGTTTCGCGCGATGTGCGAGCGATCGGCGCGCTTCGGCCGCGCGATGCGTATGGTCGCCGCGGCTCTCGATCGCTCGGAGCTCGACGTGTTGCGCGCCTACGTCAATATCGTGAATCCGTCGATGTGGCTTGACGGCGCGGGACGTGCGCGCCGGCCGCGGCGAGTGAAAGCGCTGCGCGATCTCGCAGCGCTCACCGGGCGGCTCGATAGTTACGATCGCCTCGCACGCCTCGTGCGCCGTCTGCAAGGTGACGAATTCTCACTGCTGCAGGCGGTCCAGCCCGCTGCGACGCCACAGCGCAGGCGTCTGATATTGCTGCATGCGATCCGCGTCGCCGTGATCCAGCGCATTTGTCTGCTCACGATGGACATTCCGAACTTCGGTCCACAGCTTGGAGTAACGCGCGACGATATCGTGGAGCGCATTTTTGAGATGGACGTACCGGCCGCGGTCGAGCGCCTGCGGCGAATCTTCCCCAACGACAGCGGCGCGGTGGACATGAACGATGATTACGGCGAGAAGACCGGCTATCGTCCCGAGCCGGCGTTCTCTTACGCAATCGAGCATGAAGCTCTGTTCGGGCCGATGCTCAAACTGTTTGATTTGGCGCGGCGGATCGGAACGGCAATCACCTATGAGATCGGCGCGCTAGGATAGCCACCAATCAGGCAAGTTGTACCGCGCGGGACTAATCTCTATCGTCCAAATGAAATGTCGCTGCCCGAATCTAGCCGTTTTCGATTCACCCCTGACATGACGATCTGCCGTGTGCTGAACGGCCTGTGGCAAGTCTCGGGCGCGCACGGCTCGATCGATGCGGAACGGGCCGTTACCCAGATGTTCGACTACCATGGGACCGGCCTCACGACGTGGGACCTTGCCGATCACTACGGACCTGCGGAAGATTTGATTGGCGCATTCCGGCGCCGCTTCATCGCGCGCTTCGGCGCCGATCGTCTCAATGAAATCCAGGCCTTTACCAAGTGGGTGCCGAGACCTGGAGCGATAACGCGGCGAATCGTCGAAGACGCGATCAACCGCTCACTCCGGCGAATGAACGTCGAGCGCCTCGATCTCCTGCAGTTTCACTGGTGGGACTACGACGATCAAAGCTACCTCGACGCGTTGAAGCACATGACGGGTCTCCAGCACGAGGGTAAGATTAACCATCTAGCGCTAACCAACTTCGACACCGAACGCCTGAGAACCATCATCGATAACGACATTCGTATCGTCTCGAACCAGGTTCAGTATTCGCTCGTTGATTTGCGGCCTGAAGTGAAGATGGGGCCCTATTGCCTCGATCACGGCATCACGCTGCTCACCTACGGCACTGTCCTCGGAGGATTGCTGTCGGAAAAATATTTGGGCCGTCCCGAGCCCGGGCGCTCTGAGCTCAACACCGCGTCGCTGCAGAAATACAAGAACATGATCGACGCGTGGGGCGGATGGAGTCTCTTTCAGGAATTGCTTTCCGTGCTGAAGTCGACAGCTGACCAGCATGGCGTGAGTATCGCCAACGTGGGAGTTCGCTACATTCTCGATCGGCCCGCGGTTGGAGGTGTGATCGTCGGTGCGCGGCTCAGCGTCGCGGAGCATATTGCAGACAATGTTCGTGTCTTCCAATTCGCTCTCGACGACGAGGATCGGCGCGCGATCGCCGCCGTGCTCGCCAAGTCGCGCGACTTGATGCGGCTTATCGGCGACTGTGGCGACGAGTATCGATAGTGGGCCGCGATCTTAGAAAACGACGGGCAACTCCAGATGCTCTCGGTAGACGAAATCGCGATGCTGCAGCAGCGGCTCGGACAGGGCCGCCGTGATCTCGCCGTCGGTCTCTCGATAGAACGAGCGGAACGCCGTCGCCATCGGGCATTGCTCCTGCGGCAGCGGTTTGAGCAGCGCGGCGAAGGTCGACCAATAGATGTCCAAGGCAGATAACTGGTTGCCGATAAAGTAGCGGCTGCGATTCGCGTGCTGGCTCTGGAGGCGCTCGTTCAGCATCTTAAGGATTCCGATCATCTTGTTCTTCGCGCCGGCCGCCGCTTCCTCGCTGTAACCGTATTTTTTCCCGAGATGGATCCAGGTCCGCTTCATGGCTTCGTTGGCGGCGGGATCGATTAGCGCCGCACGCGCCATCAGCAGGCGCTTGCTCCAGCCGAATCCATTCTCGCCGCAAATCTCGTTCGCGTAGCCGAACATCAACACGCGGTCTTCGGCGTTGGCGGGAATCAGGCGCGGCTCCGGCGCTAGGCGCTCGGCCAGGTAGAGCTGTTCGATCCAGGTCGAGCGCGGGCGTTCGTCGTTATAGATCGCGACGGGCGCGCTCGCCTGCGCCGTCCATTCGATCAACTCGCGCTCGGTACCGTCCTTGCCCGCCGCGGTGACCGGCACGTACGGAATTTTCTTGACGTAGCAGATGCTTTTGCACGCCTCGCGCCACGGTCCGGGCACGGGATACGCGCCGAGGATGAGCCTCAGCCCCGTCATCCGCCGCGCCTCTTCAAGGCTCGCGTACTTCAACTTGAGGTTCGTCATTGCGATCTGGTCGGCCATGATTCTGCTCCCGTCGCGCCCGTTTCTTCACTGAACCTTTACGACAACAAGTCTCGTAATTCCACGGACCCATCGCGCGTGTCGCTTGTCGCCCGGCACGACGAGCCTGAGCGGACCTTCGTGACTGTCGAGCGGCTTGCCGTCACGCTTATCCACCAAAAGAACCGTACGATCGCTGAACGCTGGATCAAAATCGGTCAGCGAAAAGAGCACTTGGTAACCATCGGGGGCTTTCGCGATAACTCCGATCGCCATGTTCTGGCCACGCAGGTCTTTGCCCAACGGAGCGCCGGCCTTCGTGAGAATCGCGCCAACCGGCACGCCTGAGTAAGCGACCGGATCGCCCTTCTCGTCCGTGACGTTGACCGTCTGCTCACCGAACGCGGCGAGGTCAGCGTCGCTCAGAACTAACGGCTTGGCGACCTCGCCGCCAACGGTGAGCGTTGCTTGAGGTGCCTGGGCAAGGAGCGGCGCGGCGGACGCGCCTATACAGATGATGAGCGCGAGCGCCGCGACCTTTCGGAAGTCGCGCAGCTTCGACCGGGCTCGCCGCACGAAATCGGCTCTCTTCACTAGTCTTTCTGGACCATGACCTCGGTCGCCTTGATCACCGCCGTCACCTTGTCGCCCTTCTTGAGCTTGAGGTCTTCGGCGCTGTGCTTGGTGATGACAGACTCGATCAGGTTGTCACCGACTTTAACCGTGATGAGCGCGGTGACCGTGCCCAAGACCACTTCGGTCACTTCACCCTTCAGCTGGTTACGCGCGGAGAGCGGCATAGGTGTATCCCCTCGATGAGATTCGACCACACTACGCGAGCCGACACTTCCGATCAAAACGGAATACGTGCGCTGAGGATAACCTCGTGGTTATAAGCGGGATGGGTCGTAACCGCCACTTGGTAGCCGCCGCCAATCGTCACGCCGACTCTATCGTGAATCGGAATTCGTCCGAGCAGGATTCCAGGCGTAAGGAAAAGTTGGCTCTGCCCCGTGCGCTCGCCCTGCGCGAACCAGGTGTAGTTCGTTTCCAGCTCGGGCCAGAAGTATTTCAGGAGGCGATACTGAAAAGCGGTGTTCCACGCGACCGGCCATCCGAGCCGATCCTCGCCGCCGTTCGGAAACGTGACACCGAGAGTAGATTGCACATCGAAATCGCCAAAGCCCTTGCCGCCCGCGATCGTGGGTGTAAACTCCGCGTGGCCTGCAGAGTTGCCGCGCGCGCCAGTCGGCGCCAAGAAACCCATAAAGGCCGTCAGGATGTAGTTGCCGTTGTCCTCATTGGCGGAGAGCAGCCGGTACTTCACGAGGAATGTCTCGTCGCCCCAGCCGTCGCTCGCGTCATCCGGCCCGCGCTCGATATGTCCGTTGTGGGCGATCCACGGCGGGATACCGAGAATTACTTCCGTGTTCTGAAAAGGTATCAGCTCGAGGCCCTTGCTGCCGCCGAAGTTGTCGGTGGCAACGCCCAGCTTGTTAGCCTGCCACAACTGATCGTATCGCAGCTCTTCTTCGAGCCGCGGCGTCACCGTGACCAGCGGCGTGACCCAGTGCGGCTGTTCGCTCTGGATTTGTGTAACGCGCGGAAACCAGTTGATGAAGTAGTTTGCAATCGCCGATCCTAAATCCTGCGCGCTGCAAGGCGCCGCGGCGGCAACAAGAGTCGCGATCGTGATTAACCCGATGGCTCGTAGATGTCTAGTCACCATTGTCCTCCACTCCAGCTGCACGCGTCGAAACTTGCTACGGCTGCTTGCCATAATACTTGGCATCCCGCCCGAACACTGGCATAGCGGCGCCGGGCCAATTAGTCAATCGATCGCAGTGCGACGAACGCGCTCATCCACTGCTTAGTCGCATCACAACGTGTCGTACTGTCCCCCAGCATGGGCACATGTCACGATGGCGCGTGCTGATCGACCTCGAAGTCCTGGGCAGTCTGCTTCTTCTGGTTGCGCTCGAGATTGTCCTCGGCATCGACAACCTGATCTTTATTGCGATTTTGGGCGCGCGTCTTCCGCGCCGGCAGCGCGTATACGCGCGACGGGTCGGACTGTCGCTGGCGCTGCTGATGCGACTGGCGTTGCTCGCCAGTCTCAAGTGGATGATGAATCTAACGGCGCCACTCTTCCTCATGATGGGACACGGTTTTTCGTGGCGTGACGTAATTCTGATGGCCGGCGGCCTCTTCCTTCTCTACAAGGCCGCGCACGGAATCAACGAAGAGGTCGAAGGTCGACACGGGCACGACGCCGCGGGCGCGAAACCGGCGCCGACGCTCAGGCGTGTGATTGCTCAGATCGTGGTGCTCGACCTGGTGTTTTCGATCGACAGCGTAATCACCGCGGTCGGCACCGTCGACCAAATTTGGGTGATGGTGACGGCGGTGATGGTCGCGATCGGCATCATGCTGACCGTCGCCGGTGCGATCGGTGAGTTCGTGAATCGGCATCCGTCAATCAAGATGCTCGCGCTCGGCTTCCTGCTGCTCATCGGAATGAACCTCGTGGCCGAGGCTGCCGGCTTTCACATACCAAAGGGGTACATTTACTCGGCCATGGCTTTCGCGACGCTGGTGGAAGTTCTTGACCTGGTCGCGGGACGGCGCCGCGCCGCAGTGGCTGCAGAATCGAGTCGCCGCTCATCGCGCCGCTAGCGGTCCGTGACACGCAGTCATCCAGCTTCCGCTCCTGACCAGAGAGACGTCTAAGGTGAGGTTCGTCTGATGCCGATAGTGCCTGGGTGCGTAGAGTTTCAAACCTGTAATCTCGCCTAGCCCTCTCCCGGGATAAGCAAGGGAAATGCCTCGGTGATCTTGGTCGTTAGATCTAATGCGACGCGCGCAGCACCTCAGCCGCCGCTTCCTCCACAATCGTGCCGCTGAAGAAATTGGGATTGCCGTCAGCCCAGAAGTGCAGCGGATTTGTGAACACAAAGTCACAGAAGTCCTTCTCCGTGATCAATCCATCGTCAACCAGCTCGTACGCCTCCTCCAGCACCTCGTTCATGTTGACGACGTCGAAATGTCCAATATCCGAGCCCAGCAGCGTGCGAATCTTCGCGCCGTAAGGATTGGTCTTCGTGCTGAACGCCCACGCATTGACTGGATCGTCAGCCTCGCATCCGAAAAAAAAGTTCCGTGTGAACAACTCGCGGATATCCTCGGCATGCTCTATTCCGCACGCGGAGTAGTCGTCGAGGTCTTTCACGTTGCCGGTGGCACTGGCGCCCGAGGTCGCGAAAATCGCGCTGTGATCGAGGAGCTCCGCAAGATGATGCCCGCCAAACTTCTCGAACAACTCGCGCATCAGCTTGCGATCGAGGTTGGCGGGATCGACTTCCTCGAGCGCGCGCCGGTTACGCTTCTTCCAGTGCCCGATCAGATCGGAATAGAGACCGCAGGCCCATCCCACGCCGCCCTCGAGAAATGCGAACTTGAGCGTCGGGAAGCGACGCGTCACCCCACCGAGGAAGAGGCCCTTGGCGACGGCCTCGCCCGCGACCGCGAAGTGCCCGATATGGTTGTAAACGAAATTGCTCGGCGAGGTGCGAAACGCTGCACCGCGCGTGCCCGCATGAAACGTGGGCATGACGCCCAGTTCGACGCACTTCGCCCACACCGGGTCGTAGTCGTAGGGACTGTCGATTCCGAACACGTCACGCCAGGTCGCCAGCGCGCCGAACTCAGATGCGTTCCGCTCGAGGGCGGGAATCGGACGCGGCACCATGCTGGTCATCACGATCACTTTGAGCCCGAGCTCCTTCACTGAGTATTCGAGTTCGTCGATCGCTTCGGCGGGAGTATGCATCGGGATACTCGCCGCCGGAGTCATGCGGTCACTGAACTCGCCGAACTGGCGTGCCGCGTACATGTTGAAGGCGCGGCACGCAGCGCGGCGGATTTCATCCTCCTCGATATGGCCGAGGCTGAGCCCCGCCGTCGGATAGAGCACCGTGAAATCGAAGCCGAACTCGTCGAGCCGCTCGTAGAGCAGTCGCGGGAGCATCGCGGTCGCGCGGTCGAGCGTGTTCTTGGTCGGCGCGCCCCAGAATGCCTCCTGCGCACGCCGCGTCTGGGCGCGCTCCTCGGGAGTCATCGTGAGCGACTTATGGACGTGGTGAGCGCGCTGGCGGAAAGCGTCGACCACCTTCTGCCCGCCAACATCCTTCAAGTAGTCGTTGATCGAGGGCCCGAACTCGAGCCAGTGCCCGTCGGCGTCGATCACCGGATGGCCGATACGCTTGCGAATTTCCTTTGAGCTGAGTTTCGCCGACATGAAGATTCCTCCATCAGCCGGAGCGGGCTTCGGCGGGCGCGAGCTCTTCGACTGGGGCGCGGCGGCTTGCGATAAGCATCGCCACCGCGTAGAGCACCATCCCCGCGAGCGAGAGCTTCATCCACGCGGCCCATCCGTAGTGCGCCGCGATCGCGAGCATCAGCGGCGCCGAAATCGCTACCCATCCTCGCGTCACCAGGCCATAGAATGCCCACCCTGTCGCTTGTAGAGCGGGCGACGCGTCTTCGAGCGTTTCGGAATATTGCGCGGCCCACGGCACCGCCACGATCGCGAGCAGGCATCCGAGCAGCGTCGCGACGACGATCATCAGATGACGCGGCAATGCTTCGCCGAAAGTTGGAATCCACCACGCCAGCAGCAGCGACACTAGCACGGCGCCGATGATCGAAATCGGCCGGCGCATCTGGAGCCGATCCGAAATCACGCCGATTACGATCAGCGCGAAGATGTTGCCGAGCCAGAAGTAGGAGTTCATCCGCGCCGCGTCGGCCGGCGTGTAATGGAACGATTCGGTGAACATCAGCGGCCCGAAGGCCTGGATCGCGATGTAGAGCGAAAGGCTGATCGTGAAGGGCACCACCATCAGCCAGGGCTCGAAGTGACCCAGCAGCATCGCGAACGCATTGCGTGTGCTCGATGGCAATTCGGCCGCGGTCAGGCGTCGGCGGCCCGAACTTTCGAGCGCCGCGATCTCGGTCTGGAAAATCTTTAGCCTTAGTTCCGGGCTCAGGTCCTTCAGATATAGGAAGATGGGCGCGTACATCGCGATCGCGAGAAAACCCATGATCCACATTTGCGATTGCCAGGTGTGATAGATGGGCAGCGTCAGTCCCGCGATGAAGTTGGCGAGATAGTTGGAGCCGACCGGACCGATCGTGAGCAGCCCGAACGCGAGCGCGCGCGTGAGCCGCGGCGACATATCGCGCACCAGGGCGGCGCCCGCGCCCGCCATCAGCCCGCCCACGATCGCCATAGTCGTGCGAACCAGCACGAACGATTTGATTCCCACGATCAGGACGTTGCAGAAAACGAGCACCGTGATCACTGCGAGGCAGCTGTCGAGAATCATCACGCGTCCGTAGCGATCCGCAAGCGGCCCGCCGAAGAAGGCCGAGATCGCGCCAATCAGAACCGTGAAAGTGATGAAGTAGCCGTACTGTAAGTGGCTCATGTGCAGGAAGGGCAACAACAACGGCAGGATCGGTGCGAGCTGAAATTCATAGCCCGCGAGCACGGCGGCGAGCACGGTCAGAAGCAGCAGGGTCCATCGATGGGCGCCGCGCGGATATTCCGCCAAGGTCCGATTGCGCGAAAAGTTGGGCATGGCCACCTCCGGTGCAAATCGTCATGGAGCCCGTCGGTCGATGTCGCCTGTGGCTCTATCTATATCCGATCCTTTCCATTTTCCATCATCGGCGGATCGCTCCGGCCACGGCAAGCCGCGCGCGCGTTGCGATCCCGCCAGTCAGCAGAAAATTCAAGAGAGCGCATACAGCGCCCTTCGCGGTATGGAATCGAGAGAAGAACCCTTCTTAGCTTGGACCGATCGCCCTTACTTCAGCCGACGAGCCTTCGATTTTTTCACCCTCCATGGGCTCGCATCGGCCGTCCAGATGTTCGGCAAGAAATTTCTCGCCCCGTGCGATGAAATCCTGATTGTGCGCGGGGCGAACGAGGCCGGGGCGCTCGTCGAGACATAGCACCTAAATCACTGGCCCGCCATTTTTCTTGATCGCCGCGACCATCTGTTCGAACTCGGTCTGTCCGCCGCGCGGGTCCTTGGCGCCTAGAGCAACTCGCAGCGGAATTTTGCTCCTATCGGCGCGAAATAGCAGCGAGCCTCTGATTAAAAGCTCATCGTCAGGAGGTCGTCTGGATTCCGATAGGCAAATTCGATATCGCCCGTATTCCCGCAATGGGAGGGGCGTAATTAATCATGCCCAATCCGCTTGCCGCTCCGTTAGGGTTGATCGCGGACTTATGAAGGTCAGGCGTGAAGGCCGCGCGAACGCGGCATCGCCAACGACCCGCGGTTCATATTCGGCGGCCGCGTCCAGTACTGAGGTTACTACGTTACGTCGCTGCTGGCTGCGGCTCTTCCGGTCTGAATCCTTCAACGATCCGATCGAAGGCGGACTTCGTAGCGAAACGTTGGGTGAGCATCACTCGCGGAGTGGAACGTGCGTTGGGCGCCAGGTTATGAAGCACGCGCATGTCCATCAACCAGACATCGCCGGGCCGCCCGGTCATCTCCACGACTTCGATCTCCACCTCGCCCACGTGTCCTATAGAACCTAACAGCCGTTCGCGATCGGCGAGGTTTGCCGACATCAGTTGTTGAAAGCAGGGAAACCGCTTGAGCTGGCGTTTTATGTCCTTTGAGCGGATGAATCGACCGTCATTGAGCAGCCGATGCGACCCGGCCACCACGAGTGTGCCGCCCCCTTCATGCTCGCTTGCTTCGAGGAAGATAAAAGTCTGGACGCCGGGGCACGCTGCCGACGGCAGACGCGGAGCATCCACGTGCCATATGGACGAGGGAACAGACCACCGGTCCGCGTTGGGGAATGTGAGCAGGAGCTGCTGGTGACCCATTGTGACGAGGTCGCGGTCGCCGGCGAGAAATCCCACCGCTTCAATGAGGTCGGATGTTGACAGCGCGTCGAATGCCTCGTTTTTCTTGAACCCGATCTTGCCGATGCTCGGGTATGGCGGCAGGGTCATGCGGTCGAAGCACCAGACGCCGTCGCTCAAGAATCCCTGCCGCTCTAAAGCTGAGCGCACGACACGCTGCGCTTCGCGCACAAGAGTCGGCGGCAGCGCCTGCTCCAGCCGCAAAATGCCGCGACCGGCAAAGATGGAATGCGCGTCATCACCCAGCATAACTCTCATAAATAGCTTTCGCTTCGGGCTGTCGCCAGAGGGTCGACAATCAGATGTCTCCCATCTTCTTGAATCCTTCGACGGGTGGAGGTGCTCAAGCATCTGTCCCAAGCTCTCGGGAAACTGAGTCGCGCTGGAGGCGGCTTCAGTTGCCGCAACATTCTTGAGTCTTTGACCGGGCGGCGGCGGCGCGCGGCGTCCACCACTCGATCGATCTCGTCGGCGACGAGGCTCGGCTGGGTGAATGGCACGCCGTGCTCGCTGCTTTCCGCGACGATCAGATCGCTGTTCTCGGACAATGCGGCCAATCGCTCCTGAGCCTCTTTCCAGCTTTGTTCGAGTTGTTCCGCTGGCATGCCTATGCTTGCCGCGTCTTTAGCCGAGAACTTCTTGCCGCGCCGTATGACAATTAACGGGAGGTCGCCGAGCTTGCCAGATCCATCGGCGACGCGCATTTCGACAGGAGCGCCAACCACTGATTCGAACTTCATCGAGCGCAGCCGAGAAGTATCGAGGCGTCGAAAACGCGGCGGCATCATCGGGGTCGCGGCGCATTCGAAAACGGATCAGTCCGAATCGCGCCTTGAGTTCGTCGTCCCGAATTGGCGCTAGATTCTTTCACATTGCCGCGAAAACGGAAGGCGTATGGGTGAATTCTTGTTCCGCTGATTCAACCAGAACCATGCAAAAGACCTGCGACGGATAGTTTTTGGCGAACAATCGGACCAGCGTGCCTCCGTAGGAATGGCCCACCACTATGTAGGTCCACTGATTCCCGCGCTCTCAACAGCGTGTGACGATCGGCTACTTGCTGAGCCATCGTGAGCAGGGTTAACGACGGCTGGCTCCATCTGAGGCCAGGTCGATCGTAAGTGGAGGCCTTGGTCCGCGACCTGATTCTCTACCTCAAAGCAGGTGCTGGATGGATTAGCCGAACCTGTCTCGAATACCACAACAGGAGCGCCGCTCCCCTTGCAGAGCAGATGGGGTTTAAGGCCGTTGACATCGGGCAGCTTTCCCGGGGCGGTAGTTGCGCGCATCGCGCTTCTCCGATCCTTTCATAGGCACGGCTTGCGGCAGGCAAAATCTCGACTACGACAACAGGAGCGACGCCAACTGCGACCCACCGCCATCGCCGCGTTCTGAGGTCCTTCCGGAAGCCGAAATTTGTACAACAGAAAACCGCGCAATTGGCCGAGTCGCTGCAAGCCAATTCTGCAAAGTGGGTCTTGCGTAAAAAATCCAATGGAGGCTGCTGTTCTGGACCTACTCGCCCGCAACAATTCTGCCGTCGGGACTTAGAGTGCCCCAATAAATCGCATTTATCGTCGGAACCCTGAAGCTCAGCTGTCCGCCCCTGAAGATTAGCTGGTCGCAGTCGGGATCGAAGGCCTTTTGATCAGGACTGTCGATTGTCACGGTGAAATCTCCGGAGGCATCGCGATTAACGTGCAAGGCAATGCGCAGGCCCTGTTGACCCATCCGGAGTGTCCCAATCCAGTCGCCAACGATCGGCGGAGCGTCCGGCACAACCGCGGGAGCCGCAACGTTGAGGCACAAAAGCAGGAGCGCGGCCAGCGTTCCTATCGCGGAGAGGACGACGGATAAGCGCAAGTGCACCATCGACGCCCCCCCAAATGGATCCAAAACCCTAGCTCAACCAGTAAGACCTCAAGAGACAGTTGTCCAGCGCCTGCCCCTCGATGGCAGCTCAGGACCATCTTGGACTGACCTCTCATGCAGCCCATATGCGGAATCCGATCAGGCCCCAGTATGCGAAAAACCAGCTGAGTCCGCAGCAGGCCACCGCGACCGCGAGCGAATGCAAACGAACCCCCCGTTTGATCTCGGATCTGAACGAGCCAAGCACCACCGACAAGGACAACAAAGACAATACCGGAAATACGAGGGACATCACGAGAATGCCCACCGTTACGCGATTGATCTGCCCTAACACGATCGGAGTTTGGCCCCACGGGATCCAGAACATTGCGATCACTGATAGTACGGCAAGCAAGGGCAAGGTCCTGACTGAAAGATGCGTCACGCCGCGCATCCGGCCGAGCAGCTTACGGGGAATCCAGATCAGGGCGAACAGCAGCGAACTCGCCATCACTAGGAGCGCTGCGATGATCAGCAGAAAGCGCGCGATTGGCCACCCTGGGCTCACCTTGCGGTTGCAGCCGAGCGCACCGCATCCGTACCAGGCGCCATCCTGATCCTGGCAATAAACGCCGCTGGCTGCCGTTTCTTTTTCGGTGCGGATTTGACCCGCACCCAAATACACCAAAGATTTGGGCGGCCCCGGAATCAGTCCGCGCCGGTATAGCCGGTCACCTTGAATATATGTCCACCCCGGAAGCAACAGCTCTGCGATGAACTGCGCCCACTGCGCCCGAGGCGAAGCTAGTTCGTACATTCCGGTGGCTGCCCCGATTCTGGAATCCAACGGAGCCTGAGGAGCTTTGGCCGGGGAAGCCTTCCCCCTGGTCACGTAATCGAAGAGCAGATTATTCAATTCGCTAATGCCATTTCCCGATGACGAATCATTGATCGAAAAGAAGTAGCCGACACCCAGGTCGGGAACGTACTTGTAGTCGGACAAGAATCCATCCAAACCACCGTCGTGACCGTGAGTGATAAACGCGTGGTCGACGCTCGCCAGGTTGCCGAGGCCGTAGCCGTATTTCAGCCCACTGCGGGCTGCAAGACTGGTCTTGGACACTTCCATCCTGTCTATAGAGCCGGCGCTCACGATGCGGACACCATCCAATTCGCCCCGATTCAGCATCATTCGCACGAATCTCGCCATCTCGTTGGCGGATGACTTAAGCTCTCCTGCGGAGCGCAAAAGAATCGGAAGGTAGGGTACTGGCCTGGGTGGATCGAACTCATAGCCCTGCGCGAGTACTGCCTTGACCGCGGGAGTCAAGCTGAAATCCGAATTAGTCATGCCGAGCGGGCGCAGTATGTTGGCATCGATATATTCTTCGAACGGTTCACCGCTGATTTTCTCGACGATGACACCCGCGACTCCGTAACCCGGATTCGAGTAGGAGCCGAAAGTTCCTGGCCGCCATCGCACTCGCTG
>JASHPB010000246.1 GCA_030038355.1 Candidatus Binataceae bacterium | reverse complement strand
AGTGTACTCTTCTACTACCGTGAGGCGGTGTATGGCGATAGCTGCGGGACAGATCTCGCATCGTGGCGCGCCATTCTTCGCGGCGAAACCGTCCAGCTTGACCCGAGACCGGTTTCGGCTACGCTTGTTCGGTTATGTCCGCACCGATGCTGAGCGAAGTACTGCCCGACCTGGTCGAGGAAATGGTCTACCTGCTTAAGCAGCAGGGCGCCGATCCGCTGGAGCCCAAACTGCGCGCACTCCGTATCGAATCGGTCTGTGACTGCGGCGACGATAATTGCGCGAGCTTCGCCACGGCCCTCGAAGTGAAGGTTGCAGACTACCTCGAACTGCAGTCGATGGAAGGGCAGCTTATTATTGACCTCAACGCCGCCAGCGAGATTTGCTTCATCGAAGTGCTGGGCCGGCCCGATATCAAGTATCTCCTCGAAGAGTATTACGATGCGGCCGGCGGCAACTCGTGAAGATCCCGCGGTGATATTGCGGAACCCATGGCTCGGACTCACAGCGCTATGCGCGATACTAGTCAGTGCCTGCGCCTGCGCGGGATGCGCGCGTTCTCAGCCTACCTCTCCGGCGACGAGTCAGAACGACTACGGCATCGCGGGGATGCAGCAGAGCTTCACGATGAAGGACTCGAGCATCCACTACGATCCCGCAGTGCTCGCCGTAGGCGCGGCGGAGTCACAGATGCGGTCGGCGTTCGGCGAACCCAACGCCTCGCAGTACAACGCCGCCGGTCAACTCGAGGAGATCTACGCCTTCAATCCGGACGGCACGAAGTTCGTCGACCCGCAGGTTCGGCCGCGCAATGTTGCGCTCGCGGTCTTCTCGATGGGCACGTCGGTGGCGGTCCGTCAGGCGCGCCTCCACATGGCGGAGAATAAGCTGACCCTCTTCCAGGTGACCTATGGCCCTAACAATATGATTCAGTCGGTGACGACCGAGCGGATGGGCGATGCGCCGCAGAGTCTGCCGACCACGCAAGCTCAGTCTCAGTAGCGCGAACGGCGGCGTTCCGACAATCGCCTAATTGTTCGGCGGTGAACCCTCTCCTACGGGTGACAGCTCAGCCTTTGGCTTGGGCGCAGGCGAAGGCTTCGCGGCGGCCGGCGCCATCTTGCTGAGCACGCTCGCGTTCAACTTCGCGATCTGGCCAACCGCGTCGAGGATCTTGCCCGACATATCAGAGCTTGCGTCCTGGCCAACGCGAAACACCGATGTGTCAGCGAAGACCTCGCCCGGCAGCCTTTCCGAATAGATCGTGAACGCGACCGCGACTGCAGACATGTGCCCGGCCATCGGATCGTTGATTCCCTTGAACATGTCGACGCAGGCGAAGTGGACGCCGATTCCGTAGCCACTCGTGCTGCTCGATGCGAGCGTGTACTCGTCGGAACCGCTCACTGCGTTCTCGAAGGTCGCGCAGAATTTCTTGCCCACGGGATCGTCGCAGTGGCATTCGACGTAAACGTTCGTTCGCTGGGGACCGCCGGCCGCGACCACGGGAACTGATGACGCAAAAGCAAGCGCGACGGTGAAGATGACAGCTGAGAGAGTGGATTTTTTCATATTTCAAAGTCGCTGGAACGCTACCGAAACGACCTTCGCGCTGGCAAGAGCGTCGCGCGTGACGAGTGGCTCGATGTGTGGTACGAGCGCGCCGATGGATGGCATTGCCGACCAAGTTGGACTCTGCGATGGATGACCGGTCCCGATGCGCCATGCATCGTCGTTCGCTCGGGGTTGCACACGCGCGATCGGTCTCGTCATCGTAGCGCTGCTGTTATCCTGCCTCGCGCGCAGCCTGCCCATGCAATCCTCGCGGGCGACGAACCGCTGGCTCAGGGTGAGTACGATCCGACGGCCAGCCTCGCGCAGGTTCAGTTCAGAGACATCTATTCACCCGCACGGTACGGGACCAACGCAACAGCCAAAGCACTCCAGATCCGCCCAATTGCTACTATCTCCCCGTTTTGGCTGATCCCGTGTGAGCAGCTGATACGGCCGACAATCAGGGTCGTCACCGCCGCGCGCGGCAAAGACGCTTCGACTTCGACCGGCCACGATGACATGCAACTGCTCGACCTGTTCATCATGCGCTGGCCGAACACCGACGCGATCAAGTTTCGATGGGCGCTGGGGCCGTTCTTTCGTCTTTCCAACCGCGACCAATCGGCAACTTGGACAGGGCGCGTGGCAACTCGGACCCGCGGCGGCCCTTTCGTTTCGCAAAATCCCGGCTCGGGATCTGGCCGGACGGATGCAGCAAGCCACCTCGTTCGCTTGCACCTCGTCGCGATCGACGCCGGTAAGCTCGCTGACCTTTCAGCCCATCGTTACCTAGCAGTTAGCCCGCGGATGGTACCTGAAGTCGAGTGACTCGACCTGGACTATCAACTTAAGTCGCAGCACTTCGTCGGTGATCCCCATCAACGCGGGCTTCGGGAAAGATATGGTTAGTGTCGCCCGGTCTCGCGATCGATACCTCCACCGGCTGTGAGTGGATGGCTTGTCGTCAGATTGCGCCGCGCCCACCGCAATTCAGTATGCTTTGCCAAATGAGCCTGCTGTTCCCCAAAACGCAGCTCTGGAATTCCGTAATCCTGCGATCCGGGCGAGCAACGATGGTGGGTGGAATTGAGGCGCGCGCTGGCCAGAGAATCGCGCGCGCGGCTATAAAGGCACGAGCGCAAAACATAAGAAAAAGTTCAGCGAAGGAGTTCGGCCATGAGCGCATCAGCAAGCAAATGGAACTACAGCAAGGGCCTGCACGACCTCGGCAACGGATGCTACGCCTACCTGCAGCCCGACGGTTCGTGGGGATGGAGCAACGCCGGGCTCGTCGTCGACGGGGGCGAGTCGCTACTCGTGGACACGCTCTTCGATCTCAAACTGACGCGCGAGATGCTCGACACGATGCGCCGCGCTGAACCGCGCGCCGCCGCAAAGATCGGAACGCTCGTTAACACGCATTCCAATGGCGACCATTGCTTCGGCAACGAGCTGGTCACGGGCGCCGAGATAATCGCGTCGAAGGCGTGCGTCGAGGAGATGAAACATGACGGCGGCGCCAAGCGTCTCGCCGACTTCAAGCGCAACGCCGCCGCCATGGGCGAGTCGGGTGCTTTTTTCGCGGAAATCTTCGCGCCATTCGATTTCGAAGGGATCAACGTCACGATGCCGACCGTCACCTTCGAGCGAGAACTGACCCGCAAGGTCGGCAACAAGAGCGTGCGCCTGATCAACGTCGGCCCCGCGCACACTGCAGGCGACGTGCTCGCCTACGTGCCGGCCGATCGCGTCATCTACACGGGCGACATTCTCTTCATCAACGGCCATCCGATTATCTGGGCGGGACCGGTGCAGAACTGGATCAGCGCCTGCCAATTGATGATGGACCTCGATGTCGAGACCGTAGTTCCCGGCCATGGACCGATCACCGACAAGAAAGGCGTGGCTGCCCTGAAGGGCTACCTCGAGTACATCGCGCGCGAGGCGCGCAAACGCTACGACGCGGGGATGTCAATCGCGGAGGCGGCGCACGATATTTCGCTCAAGGACTATGATTCGTGGGGCGACGGCGAACGGATCGCGGTCAACGTCGCGTCGCTCTACCGTGAATTCTCGGGTGGCAAGACTTCAGCGAATACTGCCGAGCTGTTCGGCCTGATGGCGGAGCTGCGCCGCTCGCGCTGCCACTAAATCGCTTCAGGCTTTGAGGCGGCGGCTCATCGCGAGCACGCGCTCGGCCTGCTTCAGATGCGGCATGTCGAGCATCTTGCCGTCGAGCCCGACCGTGCCGGCGCCTGACGCGAATGCCTCTATCACGCGATGCGCGTATGCGACGTCCTCAACTGTCGGCATGAACGCTTCATTGATGATCGGCACCTGGTCGGGATGAATCGCGATCTTTCCGGTAAATCCCGCCCGCAGCGCTGCGCGCGAGTTTTCCATCAGGCCCTTCGAATCGCGGAAATCGACGTAGACCGTATCGATCGGCTGCACGTCCGCCGCCACCGCGGCGAGCAGGCATAGCGAGCGCGCGAGCTGGTAGGTGAAATCGAGTTCGCCCTTTTCGTTGCGATTCGTCGAAGCGCCTACCGCGGACGACAGATCCTCGGCGCCCCAGGTGAGACCCGCGAGCCGCGGCGAGCTTCCTGCAAATGTGCCGAGCGTGAACATCGCGGCTGGAGTTTCAGTCGCGACGGCTATGATACGAACATAGCGGGAATCGACGCCCTCGCGCGCTTCCAGAGCCGACAAGAAATGATCGAGCATGACGGCGTCATTCGCGGACATCGTCTTCGGCAGCAGGATTCCGTCCGGCGCGCCACCAACGATCGCGGCGAGGTCGGGCAGCGCCTTGTCGGTCGAGAGCGGATTGACGCGCACCCAAAGCTGTTGCGTAGTTCGATCGCGGTTCGCGGTTAGATATTCGCGGACCATGGTGCGCGCGATTGGCAGCCGCGCCGCGGGCACCGAATCCTCGAGGTCGAGCACGAGAGCGTCCGCTTCAGAGCCTGCGCCCTTGACGAGCTTGCGCTCGCTGTCGCCGGGCACGAACAACATCGAACGAAGTGCGGCGTTCATTTCGCTTCCCGCTTGCGCATCAGCGCCGATCGTTTGCAGTAGGCAACTTCCTCGCCGCGCTGGTTGAACGAGCGATGCTCGAAGACGACGATTCCAGCGCCGGGCCGCGACTTGCTTACACGGATCTCAGCGACCTTGCTCTCAGAGCGGAGCGTGTCGCCGATAAAAACCGGGTGCGAAAAGCGCACATCGGTCATGCCCAGGTTCGCGATCGTCGTGCCGAGCGTGGTGTCGCCGACTGACACTCCGATCATCAACCCGAAGGTGAAGATGCTGTTGACGATCTGGCGGCCGAACTCCGTTGTCTTGCCGAACTCGGCGTCGAGATGAAGCGGCTGCGGATTATGCGTCAGCGCGCAGAAAAGCAGGTTGTCGGTCTCGGTGACGGTGCGCGTGATCGTGTGCGCGAATGTCTGGCCGAGGTGAAAATCTTCGAAGTAGAGTCCAGCCATAAGTGGATCATCGCGCCGGCGCGGCGCGCTCCATGCGTTCAAAGCGTTTCTACGAAGATCCACTCAGATAGTCAAAGCGCGGAGCGTGCCGATAAGTTCAGCGATAGCGCGAGCGCGCGGCTAATCGGCGGCATCGCTCTTCGTTGGCCACGATTCCCCTCACGCAGTAGACGGTGAAGGAAGTGACAGCGCGCGCGAGCATCGCCAGCGCGTCGAGAATTGGGATCGCAGCCGAGCTCTCGAAGACGTTGAGGTTCAATTCGCCGCGCTCGAGTGCAAGCCGCGCCGCACGCTCGCATCCGAGAATCATGAAGCAACACTGGCTCAAACTTTCAGGCACCACGGGATTGATCTTACCCGCAAAGAACGATGAGCCTTGCTGCATTGCAGGCAGGCGAATCTCGCCGAAGCCGCCTTCGGGTCCGGAAGAGAGCAGCCGCAAATCGTGCACGACTTTCATCAGCACCTCGGCGAGGAGGCCGAGCGAAGCAGCGACACTGCCCAGATCGTCGATATTCTGCGCGGCGTCGTAGAGATTGGGGCGAAGCCGGAGTTTAATTCCCGTAGCATCCCGAAGATGCTTCAGAATTGTGCGCCGATAGACGACCGGTGCGCCGTCGCCCGAGCCAATCACCGTGCCGCCGATGTTGATCTTCATAAGGACTTGGACGGCGTGATCGATCGCCGCCGTTCGCCGCGCGATCGCGGCTGCATAGCCGCCGAACAGCGTGCCGAGCGCAACTGGAGATGCGTCCTGCAGGCATGTGCGCGCGATCGTCATGACGTTGCGGAACTCGCGCTCCTTCAGACGCATGGCGGCGCCGCATGCGTCGAGCGCCGCGCGAGCAGGACCCCATTCGCCGACGATCGCGATTCGCGCCGCGGTGTGGCAGACGTCAGCAGTCGATTGCGATGCGTTCAGATGATCCTTGGGGAGCACTGAGGCGCGGCGGCCCAGCGACTTGCTCGCGATAGTCGCGATCACCTCGTTGACGTTCATATTGATCGCGATACTGCCTCCGCCGCTCAGCGGATCGACGATGAATTGGTCGTGATACTTGCCGCCGATGATAGCCCGGCAGGCGCGCTCGATCGCGAGCGCATGCCGGGCGTCGATCTCGCGCGCATCGCGATTCGCTCGTGCCGCCGCGAGTTTAACCATCGCCAGCGCGCGCACGTACGCGGGCAGGTTGCCCAAGCTCCGGCCCGAGAAACTCAGGTTGCGCACTGAGCGGATGGTTTCGACGCTATAATATGCGTCGGCCGGAATTTCTACTTCGCCAAAACTGTCTCGTTCGATTCGCGCGGGGGCGGACGCGGGCTTGCCGCGGGCGCTCCTACGCCGTGCGGCCATAGCGCGACTTCTGAAGAAGCTTGCTGCTGCACGTACCCGGCTTGGTGTCGTAGGCGAGCAGCACGACGAGGCGCGTAGTCTCGCCGTAGATCGGGGTGACGCGATGGATCGAGTTGCGGCCTTCGAACAGCAGCAGCGTCCCGGCGTGCATCGGCACGCGAACGACCTCGCCGTTATCGCCGAGCAGCAGGCGCTGCACGCGCGGGTAGTTCTCGCTGGCGGCGCTCCGGATTAGAGGGACGTATTCGAAGTCGCCGCCGCGCTCCGCCGCGCGCAGCGCAATCGAGGTGACGAAATCGGTCATGTCATAATGCCAGTGCAAACGCTCACCGTCGCGCATCACGGCCAGGTTCAAGGCACCGAACGGGTCGGCGTAGCGGTAGAGTTTTTCCTTGCCTAGCGCGGCGCAGATGAAAGCCATCAGGGCGTCCCATTCGTAGAGCCGGCGCATCGGAGAGTCGGCGGGAAATTGATCGTAGGCGACCACACCAACCGACGTGTCGTCAAGGATTCGCCGCGGATGATCGGCCGGAAGCGCAGGATCGGACGGCTCGAGATAAGGCGTCCCGCGCGCGACGCTGTGATACGCAAGCGATGATAGCGCGTCGCCTTCGCGCACCAGCAGCTCGACGGCCTCGGCTTTGAGAAATCCGGGCAGCTCGCAAGCTCCCGTGCGATTAAGTTGCGCGCGGCATTCGCGAGCGAGCGCAATTGCGGCGGGCGCCTTGAGATCGAGAAGCGGGTAACGGGCGAGATCGACCAGATCTTGCGGCGACGAATCGGCCGATAGCGGCGTGGTCTCAGACGTGCTCGCTTCCATGCGATCACGATACGACCACATTCGCATTCTTCCAGGCAACAGCGAGTTGGTGCCGCGAGGTCTATGTGAGTAGTAATCTGGACACGGGCTTCCGCCTACTCGATGGAGGAACCTTCGATGTTGACTGAAAGACTTTCCGTCGAAAGTGGCCGCAGCCAGGGACGCCGCAGCTACGCTCAAGCCGCTCGAGCAAGCATCGACGCTCGCCCCGCGCTTCTACCTCGATCCTGAAATCTACGCGGCCGAAGTCGAACTGATAATGCACGGCTCATGGATCTCGATCGGGGCGCGTCGACCAGGTGGCGAAGCCGGGCGACTATTTCAGTTACGATTTGTTGGGCGAACCGCTGGTCGCAGTCCGCGACAGGGATGGCGTGCTGCGCGTGATGTCGCGCGTATGCCGTCATCGTGGCTTTCATGTCGTCGAGGGCGCCGGAAATCGAAACTCGCTGCAGTGTCAGTATCACCGCTGGACGTACGGTCTCGACGGGCGGTTAATCGGTGCGCCGGAGATGCAGCAGGCCGCGGGCTTCGATTTCCCAGCGTGCCGTCTGCCCGAGATTCGTCATGAAGAATGGCAGGGCTGGGTCTTTGTTAACCTCGATTCAAGTGCGGCGCCTCTCGCGCCGGAGCTCATGCCGCTCAGCAAAATCCTCGATACCTATGGAGTCGCCGACTGGGTAGCGCTCGAGCCGCTCGTATTCGATTCACCGTGGAACTGGAAGGTGATGGTCGACAATTTCATGGAATCGTACCATCACGCGGGGATTCACTCCGACACCTTGCAACAGGTCACGCCCGCGGCGGCGACGTGGGCCGAGGACTCACACGGCCCATTTGCGATTCTTCACAATCCGACGCGTGGCGAGCCGATGGATACGACGATGCCCGTGTCACCGCAGCTCAGTGCCGAGCGGCGCCGCGAGTTTATCGTGGTCGTGGTGTTTCCGTTTCATCTATTCGCCGTGTCGCCGGACAACATGCAGTACTACCAGATCCAGCCGCTTGGGCCGGAACACATCATGCTGCGCATCTTCACGTGCGTACCGCGCGCCGCGGCAACCGAAGAATACGCCGAGGTGCATCGCCATCTGGCCGCGCTGATCAACCAGATACATCAGCAGGACATACCCGCATGCGCCGGTATCCAGGCCGGATATCGAAGCCGCTTCGCCGCATCTGGCCGCTATTCCCATCTTGAGAAGGCGATCTGGCAGTTTCATCGTTACGTCCTCGGCCGATTAGTTGGCGAGAACGGACTCACGGACGAACCCTGATCCAAAATGTCAGCCTCGGAGTTAATCGGCTCACTTGGCGTTGCGATCCTGCTCGGCGCTTTCTTCCTCAATTTGTTCGGGATGATCAGGAACGAATCGCGCGCCTACCAGGCTTTGAACGCGACCGGCGCGGCGATCGCGTGCTACGCGTCGTGGATGATCGGATTCGTGCCGTTTGTGGTGCTTGAGGCGACCTGGTGCGCGGTCGCGTTGATCGCACTCGTGCGCCCGCGCTCTGCGTGAAGAATAGCGAGCCGAAAAATCAGCGGCCGCCGCGCATCGCCGCCATCGCCTCGGCCATCTCGCCGAGTCCTTTCTTTACCGAGGGTCGAGTCTGCACGTGCGTCCACCATTTGGCGAGCCTGGTGCGCCCCTCGAGCGGCGGCTTCGCGCCGAACATCCCGAGCAGGTTGACGGCGAAGAATATCGTCGGCGCGAGCGCGCAGTCGGCTAGTGTAAAGTCGCCGCAGGCGAAACCGCTGTCGGGCAGCATCTTTTCGAGCTGATCGAGCCGGCTATTGATCTCGGTCAATTTCTCATTGACGACATTGTTATCGCGCGTTTTGGGGTTCATCTGTGGGAACAGCGCGCGAATCGGCGGCTCGAGATAGAGATCGTGAAAGCGCGTCATGATTCTCACTTGCGCGCGCGCTTCGGGCGACTTGGGCAACAGCGACGGCGTCGGAAATTTATCTTCCAGGTACTCGTTGATTACTTCAGACTCGGCAATCGCGACGCCGTCAGCATCGAGCGCCGGCACTTTGCCGAAGGGATTGATCTTCAAGTATTCGGCCGAATGCGCATCGCCGCCGGGAACCGCAGCCATCTCGACATTGATTCCCTTGTCGTAGATGGCGATTCGGCACTTGGTCGCGAAGTTGGAGAGATTCATGTTGTAGAGTTTCATCGCGTGCTCCTCTAGATGACGTCGCAGCACCGCTTATGGCAGAATCCGCGAGTTTGTCGCAATCGCAGTCGGACGCCACCCAGGTCAGCGTCCCGTATCACTGGCCGCCTTCGGTTTGTTTGAAAACGAAGATGAGCGAATCGGCGAAATCGTCGGGATGCTCGAGCTCGGGATAAACGCCCGAGGTCTTGAACTTCACCGTTGCCGATCCCGGCAGCGCCGCGTGCAGTGCCTCGGCCTGCGCGCTCGTGTAGTACGGATTTCGCCCGCTGTAAATGATGATCGTCAGAGTGTTGAAAACCTGTCCGAGCTTCGATCGGATATGTCCCTCGTCGGCCGGCACCGAGTTCAGCATATCGGTCTGGGCCTGCAGATCGTCAGCCAGCTCGGCTATCATACGCTGATAGATCGCGTCCGGCATCCTCGGAAGGCCGAAGAAGCTCTCCTGCGCGGCAGCGCGCATCGAATCGAGGTCGGTCGGGATCATCTTGCGCAGCCGATCCGCGCCTGGCTTGCCGAACAACCCGCCGCCGACCAGCACCAGCCGCTCGACCTTGTCTGGATGATCGACAGCGTAGTAGAGCGCGACGTCGGCGCCGATATTGTCGCCGACCAGGTTGACGTGATCGAGCTTAAGCTGATCGATCAATTGTCCGAGCGCGCCCGCCTGGTAGCCAATCGTGTACTTGATCTGCTTATGCTCCGACGACGCGAAGCCCATGAGATTGGGCGCGACGACTTTGAAGTGCCCCTCTGCTATCAGCGGCATCGTGTCGCGCCAGACCAGCGCCGCGTTGGGACCCAGGCCATGCACCAGCACTACGGGATCCATCCCGGAGTATCCGCCGGTGACGAGATACGTCATCAGGCCGTCGTTGATCGCCGTGTCGTTTTCCGTGACATCCGACCATCCAACGCGCGCGAGCTGAATCCAGCGAAGAACCTTAATCGGCTGAAAGTAGAATGCTGCCGCCAGGCTTCCGAGGATGAGCGCGCTCAGCGGACCCGCGATATTGAGCCACGCATGCCGGCGGACCTGCGGCGCAATCAGGTCGCCGCGGACTTCCGCTTCGGTGGGCTTTCTGGATGGTTCCGCCACGGCTTAGGCCTCCGCGCGGCCGGTTGTCGGCGCTGGGCGATAGTTTGATTCTAGCGCGCGGAGGCTCAGCGTTCGCAACGCCGCTTACCTGGGGTCTGCCACTGTGCCCGACGAGCTCGCGGCGGGCGAGTTGGCTGCCGCGGGCGAGTCATGTGCAGCGGGCGACGCAGGTGAATCGGGCGCGGCTGGTGAAGCGGCGGCAGAGGCGGTTACGCTCGGCGCAGTTTTCTTGTAGCGCCGATGGTGAACGCGATGCGCCGCCGCTTCACGCTCGGCGTTGATTTGATCCAGATGCTCGGCGACGCGATTGATCTCACGCGTCGCGTCCTGCACCGCGATGGTCGCCTTGTCTGCCGCTTCTGTCGCTTTCTGTGCCGCTTCGAGGGCTTGGGCGGCAGCCTGCTCAGCGCGCGACGCGGACTCTTCGGCCTTCGCCGCGGCGTTCTCGGCTTCGATAGCCTGCTGCTGCTCCCGAGTGGGGCCGCATCCGGCGATCGAGGCGATGAGAAGCATGGCTGCGGTCGAAGCGATAAGCCGGTTAACGATTGACGGCATCAAAGACGATCTCTCTTTATAAATGTTCCCTAAGACGTTCGAGTGCGACGACAGTTGCGCAAATCAATAGCCGGCCATAGGAACAGATCCTGCTGCCGGCACCTTGTGGATCCTCAGGAGCGTGGTGCGAAAGCCTCGACCGCCTTCATGTCGGGATGCAGCGGATCGTCGGAGCGAATCGGCTGGATGCATACATGCGTGGCGCCGGCCTGCAAATGCGCGTCGATTCGCTCGCGAATCTTGTCCTCGGTGCCCCACACGACAATCGCATCGACCAGCTTGTCACTGCATCCGTTTTCGAACTCCGCGTCAGCCCAACCGAGATTCTTCAGATTGTTGGTGTAGTTCGGCAAGCGCGGCACGTAGGTCTTCATGTAGTTGCGGGCCGCGGCGCGAGCCTTGGCCGCGTCGGTCTCGAGGCAGACGGCCTGCTCGACGCAAATCCACGGCTTCGCTCCGATTTGCTCGCGCACCTTCGCCGTATGCTCCGGCGGCACGAAGTACGTGTGTGTTCCGTGCGTCTGCTCGGCCGCGAGCGCGAGCATCTTTGGATGCAGCGCCGCGATCACGATTGGCACCGGCTCCTTGGGCTTCGGCGCACCATAAAGCCCGCCCTTCAGCTTCGGCAGGTACTCTTTCATGAAGCTGTACGGTTTGTCGTAGTTGTGACCGCGCAGATTCGACACCAGCGGCTTGTGGCTCACGCCGATACCGAGCACGAAGCGCCCATTCGAAAGTTCGCCGACGGTGTTGGCCGCGGAGTTCATCGTGATCGCGTCGCGCGCCCAGATATTCGCGATACCGGTCGCGAGGCTGATGCGATCTGTGTTGCCGAGCAGAAAACCCGCGTGCGCGAATGGCTCGCGGCCAATCGCCTCGGGAATCCAGAGCGTCTTATAGCCGAACTTCTCGACTTTGCGGACGAAATCGAGGCTTTCGGGCGCCGTCATCGCATCGAGGAAATACCAGACTCCGATCTTGCCAATATCCATGGCCCCACAACTAGCCCGCCGCCGAATTCGGAACAAGTGAAGCGCCGAGTTTTCCTTCGCTTGAGAGGCGCGATAGATTGGCGAAAAATTGCACACTCCGATCGAGGCATCCGATGAAATTCGGCCTGATGTTCGTCAACTCCGGACCCTTCAGCAATCGCGAACTGCTCGCACATCTGGCACAGACCGCCGAGCGATGCGGCTTCGAATCGCTCTGGACTGTAGAGCACGTCGTGGTGCCCGAGGGCTACCAGTCGAAGTATCCGTACTCCCCCACTGGCAAGATGCCCGGCGGCGAGGATGTGTCAATTCCCGACCCGCTGCTCCCGCTCGCCTACCTCGCCGCGATGACCAAGACGATAAGGCTCGGCACCGGCGTGATCATTCTGCCGCAGCGCAACCCGCTTTATCTCGCCAAGGAATCCGCGACGCTTGATCAGCTATCGGCTGGCCGCTTCATGCTCGGGATCGGCAGCGGATGGCTCGAAGAGGAATTCAAGTCGCTCGGCCTCGATTTTCATCAGCGTGGCAAACGGACCGACGAGGCGATCGAGGCGATGCGCTCGCTATGGCGCGAGCCGGTCTCCAACTATCACGGTACCCATTTCAACTTCGGTCCGGTGAAAAGCAATCCGAAGCCGCTGCAAAAGGGCGGAGTTCCAATCCACGTGGGTGGTCATTCGCCGGCCGCCGCGCGGCGGGCCGGAAAATACGGCGATGGCTTCTTCCCTGCGCTTGGCGATCCCGCACAGCTCAAGGAGATCGTCGCGCTGATGCGCTCGGCGGCGGAGAAGGCGGGCCGCCAGCCCGACGCGATCGAGATCTCGTGCATGGGCTCGCGCAAGATCGAGCAGTTGAAAGCGGTCGAGGAGGTTGGTGTGACGCGCGTGGTGATGGCGCCGCCGGCCTTCGATGCTGAGGGCATCACGCGCGGCCTCGAAAAGCTCGGCAACGAAGTGCTCGCGAAGATGTAGGCGGCGCGGCCAGGCTTAAAGCCGCGCGTAGCTCTCCACGATGATCGCGCGCACGTGCTTTCGTTCGCTTTCCGCGATGGGCTCGCTGCGCTCGCCTCGAACGATGCGCGGGTGTAGCTTCCGGCGCGGAGGCTGCGATGTCCGAGCTCAAGCATCAGTTCGTCACCAGCAACGGTATCCTCATGCACTACGTCGAGGAGGGCAGCGGTCCGCTCGTCGTGCTCTGCCACGGATGGCCGGAGTCCTGGTACTCGTATCGGCATCAGATCCCCGCGCTCGCCGCGGCAGGGTATCGCGTCGTCGCGCCCGATCAGCGCGGCTACGGACAGACCGACAAGCCCGAAGCTATCGAGTCCTATAACATCCTGAATCTCACCGCCGATATCGTTGGCCTGGTCAACAGCCTCCGCGTCCAATCGGCCGTGGTCGTCGGCCACGATTGGGGCGCGCCGGTTGCCTGGCATTGCGCGCTGCTCCGGCCAGATATCTTCCGCGCGATCGCACTCCTGAGCGTTCCCTATTTTCCACGTGGGCAGGGCCGTCCAACCGAGATGATGAAAGCGATGGCGGGGGACAACAATTTTTACCAGCTTTACTTCCAGGAGCCCGGCCGCGTCGAAAAGGAGCTCGATGAGGACCCACGCCGCACGATGGCGATGATGCTATATTCGGCGTCGGGCGATCCCGCGCCAAACGAAATGTGGAAGCATGTCTTTCCGAAGAACATGCGATTCATCGATACCGGCGTGGTGCCTAAGAAGCTGCCGGCCTGGCTTACTGAAGCGGACCTCGATTTCTTCGCCGGCGAATTCAAGCGTGCGGGCTTTCGCGGCGGCGTCAACTGGTATCGCAATTCCGATCGCAACTGGGAGCTGACGCCGTTTCTCGACGGCGCAAAGCTCCGGCAGCCAACGGTATTCGCGGCAGGCGAGAAAGACGTGGTCGGAAAGATGATTCCGGGCGGTTACGAGCAGGTCTCGATGTTCATGCCCAAACTCAAGAAGAAACTGATCATCCCGGGCGCGGGGCACTGGATTCAGCAGGAGTGTCCGAAGGAAATCAACGAACTGTTGATCGAGTTTTTGCAAAACCTCGACTGAGCACTATACTGGTTGCAGCGCCTCGCGCCGGCGCTCGCGGGTCCGAATGAACCCGGGTTCGCCCGATAGTTTCATCCAGTACCGCTCGGTAATCGAGCGGCTCTATTCCGAGAGCGGCGCCGCGCGTTGGAAACTCTCCCCTTCAGATTTTGCCGCTAAGGTGGAGCGAAGCTTCGTGCGCCGCTTCGCCGACCGCGCGCCAGATTCATCAACTGGAAATGCCTTTCTCGAGTCACTGCATGTTCGCGAACTCGCGCTCGCGACGGCGTGCCTCTCAGGCAACCAGGAAGCCTGGACCGCGTTTATCAAGGAGTTCCGTCCGGTTGCGCAAGCGATCGCGCGGTCGTTGATTAGCGACCCCGCGCGCGCGAGCGAGGCCGCGGAATCGCTATGGGCGGATCTCTATGGCGTGCGCGAAGCGCCGCGCGCGAATCGAAAGTCGCCGCTCACTCATTATCACGGCCGGAGCTCGCTGAAGGCGTGGCTTCGCGTCGTGATCGCTCGGCGCCAGATCGATGAATGGCGCGCGTCGCGGCCGACGGAATCGCTCGAGCTTCACGACAATGGTTATCGCGACGGCGCGGCGGAGAGCACTTCGCAACATGATCCGGACCGCTCACGGCTCATCGGCGCGCTCGGCGCGGCTCTGAATGCAGCTGTTGTGGCGCTCGAGGCGCACGACAAACTCCGGCTCTCTTACTATTACGTGCAGGAACTGACGCTCGCGGAAGTCGCCGCGATGCTCGGCGAGCACGAATCGACAGCGTCGCGCAAAATTGCGTCAGCGCGCGTCGAAATCCGCCACGCGGTCGAAGCGGCGCTTCGGCAAGAGCATGGCCTTAGCAACGATCAAATAGACAGGTGCTTTGAGTTCGCGGTCGAGGATTGGCCCTTCGACCTTGGGCGCGTGCTCTCGCAAGCGAAGTAATGGCAAATCGCCACGACAAATTTGATTTGAAGGAGCGCGTAGTCGCGCGCGCGATCGCAGAAGGCCTCGACACCAACGGCCGCGACTGCCCCGACGCGGACGTGCTGGCAGCGTACGCGGGCAACGCGCTGGAGGTAGAAGAACACGATCGACTGGAGCGGCACGTGGCTGGCTGTGCGCTGTGTCAGCGAAGCCTCGCCTTAATCGCTCGCGCGGGCGCGCTCGAATCTCCTGCTGAAACCGCGGGTGCTGAACCAACCTACGAGACCGTCGACGAAGAAGAAGCGCACCGCGAGGCGGGCGGCTTTATCGAGGCGCTCCGCAGCGCGTTCCGCTTCGTCATTGGTCCGCTTCCGCTCTCGGTCCTGCTGCATGTTGCGCTGCTGCTGTTCCTGATCATCACGGTGCACGAACAGCGCGGTCGTGAATTGATCATGGTGAACCTGGAGGCGGGCGGCGGCGGGGGTGGCGGCAACGAGATGCAGGATCTCGACATGCCGGAGGTGCCGATGCCCGACCAGGCGCCGCAGCAGAGCGAGGCGCCGACCGCGGTCGATACGTCGCAGGCGGTTGGGCT
>JASHPB010000245.1 GCA_030038355.1 Candidatus Binataceae bacterium | reverse complement strand
CCAATGCCAGCAGCAGGTGCCGTCCTTGCGGCGCAGCAGCCCGATTCCAAGTCCCCACCCGACATTTCCTTCGACTTGAATCCGCGGTGACATCATCTCGTCAACTAGTTGGTGACTGACGATCTTTGGGTTCATCAACTCGGCTTCGAAGCGGGCAAGGTCGGATGGTGTCGAACCCCGGAGATTCGCGGCATTGGGTGCGCGAAATCAAATTGCGCAATGACTTGATCGCTTCAAGCGGCTGACTTCGCTCGATACAACGCAGAATCACGGCCAGCATCGTGGACCGAAATGAGACCGCCTAGGGGCTCCGATAGCCGTGAGCGATGTGAACCTGGGCCATCGCCTGGATCGGCACCCACATGATGACGGCTAGTCATTTTTTTACCATCCCTAAGTCAACGAACGTCTCACGCCATCAGCGACCGATAGCATCCGTGCTTGCCTCGGTGAGCGCGAATCGAATCGGTACCATCAACCAGCTCTCTGCTGGAATGCCACTGCGGCGTGCGGGTAGGAAACACCATCGCTCGCGCACTGTCGCCAAGGGCGCATCGTCGAGCGTGTCGAATCACGAAGATGTCGCGATTTCGACGCGCTCGAGCGAGCCGTCCGCACCCACCAGCGCCTGCAGCATCACCGTGCCCCGCTCTCCCCTGCGTCGCGAGGCTGACGGATAGGGCGGCGCGGCATCCTGACCATAGTCGGCGCGGGCGATGGAATCGCTGGCGCTTCCGTCGCCCGCGCCGCCACTGCCACTCGCCGAACCAGCCCGTCCGCTCCCAGGGCCGGCGCCAATGCTGTGGGTGCCTCGCGACCACGCGGCACGCGGTCGCGTCACGCGCGGCGGAGCCGTAAGTCGGCGACGCCGCAGGCGATGCGATCGATGCGGTCACGATCTGCGCCGCCGCGAGCGCAGCGAAGGCGTCACCGTTCGCGACGGAGCTGCTGATGTGGACGTGCGCGCTCGCGACGCGGGCGAGGCGGCGGCGATTTCGCCGCCGCGCGCTTCGCGATGTCGGAGGTGTGAGGCGCGGGCGCGGCGTTATCACCGCGCGCGGCCGGGCCTCGCGCGCCTCAATCGCCGAAGTGGCCTCCGTTCACGAGGTACGCGAGCACCCATTCGCTATGCGGCCGCTCAACGGCGGGAACGAGCGAAACGATTGCCGCGGTGACGAGCGCATGAAACGCCGCCGAGAGGGCAAAGAACGCGACATGACGCTACGGCGTTCCCGGCGCGGAACCGACATCATCTTCGATGTGAGTTGCGTACAACGCGTCCCGCCTTCGATCGCGCGAACGCAAGCGCAAAGAGCATCGAGCTGATTACGGACGCGCCCGCCCGGCTCTCGAAGCCGCCCGCTGCCGCGAAGGTTCAATCGGCTTCGCGGTTTGTCCGGTTGCCTGGCTCGGAGGCCGCGACTCTGGCGCCAGCTCGCCACAGTTGCGGGGCAGCGCCGGCCTGTGACCGGCTTCCCGAAGCAAGCCTGAGAGCACACTACTTCGTCGTCGCCGGAGTCAACCGACGGACGCCGAAGCGCGACGCGCTCCATTGATCCTTCAAGCTGGCCTTCTAGGTTTTTCCGGCGTCGCAGTCGCACTCGGCTATGAAATGGAGCTCGTCGTCCAAGTTCTCATGCCAGACATGGCCGTTCTCGCACTCGCAATGAAGTCGCCGCGCCATCCAGCCTGACGGATCGGTCAGGCGCCTGACCTTGCCTTCCGCCCGCATCGCCGTACAGAGAGTTCCGTCAATCAAGTCGCGTCGACAACTCATTTCAACAAACACGCGCAGGGGCAGAGAAGTAAACCCTTCGAATTAATCTTGCGGTCATTCGCACCGTGAGATCAAATCGCGGCGCAAAACCGGAGCGGCGTTTGACAGAAGCGTCGAATCCTGCAATATGAAGGATGGTTCATAAAATGAATGCTTATTCATTTTGGACGGATCGCCTCCGGTGAGCGTCCGGGAACGTCATAAGCGCGAGCGACGCGCGCGACGCGATGCGATTCTGGCCGCGGCGTTCGAGATCTTCGCGCGGCATGGGCTCGAGGGTGCGACGATCGAAATGATCGCGCGCAAGGCCGAGGTCGCCGTCGGCACAATCTACCTCTACTTCGGCTCGCGCGACGAACTTTACCTTTACCTCGTCGGTGAACGCGTTGATGCTCTGAGAGCGAGCTACGCCGAGATCCAGGCTCGTGGTCTCGATCCGCTGGCCGAGCTGCGTGCGATCGCGGCAGCTTATCTCGACTACATGCGCAAATCGCGCGAGCTCTTCCTGAGCCAGCATTCCGTCGTTTATGCGCAGCTGCATAAGCGTCTTCGCCGTACTTCGGAGCTGAAGCACTTCCAGCACGTGATGAACTCGAGCCACGGCGTCTGGGAGCTCTACGAGCGCACCGTGCGCCGCGCGTTCGATGCGGGCCTGCTCGCCAATTCGACCGATCCCAAGAAGACGGCCGCGGTGATGTGGGCGAGCCTCAACGGCGCGTTCATGCTAATGGGCGACGGCAACTTCTTCCGCGATCTGACAGGGCTCGACCCGGAGCACTTCGTCGAGGAGACACTTGATTCTTACCTGGCCGCACCGGCCTCGCCTGACGCGCCGCGAGCGCGCGTGAGCAACGGCACCCAGAGAAATTCCGCGGGCGGCACGGCTCGCGCCGCGCGCACGAAAAATCAAAAATCAAAAGTTAACGAGGAGCAGCTCGTCGCGTCCGCGCCCGCCTGACTCGGCGTGCCGGCCCAAAGGAGAAGGAAATGAAATTCACCTGGTTCCATCTGATGCCCTATCGCTTCCTGCCCGAAGACTTCAAAGAGAAGTACCGCAGCGTGTGGGTCGACATCCCGCGCAACCTCTACGACCCCAAGGTCGGGCATCGCCTCTACAACGACTATCTCGATCAGCTCGAGTATGCCGATGCGATGGGCTACGACGGCCTCGGCGTCAACGAGCATCATCAGAATGCCTACGGCATGATGCCCTCGCCGAACCTCATGGCGGCGTCGCTGACGCGACGCACGCGCAACGCCAACCTGGTCGTGCTCGGCAACTCGATAGCGCTCTACAATCCTCCGATCCGCGTCGCCGAAGAATTTGCGATGCTCGACGTGATGAGCGGCGGGCGCTTGATCGCGGGCTTCCCGGTTGGCACCTCGATGGATGACAACTTCTGTTACGGCGCCGTGCCGGCGACGCTCCGCGAGAAGTATTACGAGGCGCACGATCTGATCGTGAAGGCGTGGAAGGAGCGCGAGATGTTCTCCTTCAACGGCAAATACACGCAGCTCCGCTACGTCAACCTCTGGCCGCGCCCGATCCAGCAGCCGCATCCTCCTATCTGGATTCCGGGTGGCGGCTCGGTCGAAACCTACGACTTCTGCGCCGATCACGATTACCAGTACAGCTTCCTCTCTTACTTCGGCTATATCGCGGGCAAGAAAGTCGCCGACGGCTACTGGGAAGTGATGTCGAAGAAGGGCAAGGAGATGAATCCCTACAGCATGGGATTCGCGCAGGTCGTCGCGGTGTCGGAGACCGACAAGCAGGCGGAGAAGGATTACGCTCCGCACATGGACTACTTCTACAATCGCTGCCTGCACGTCTATCAGGGCTTCGCCGACGCGCCCGGCTATCGCACGGTGAAAACGATCAAGGCTGGCATGCTCGGCCAGGTCGGCGATCGGGCGGCAATGCGGCGCGAGGGCCTCAGCTGGAATGACTTCGTCGAGCAGGGCTACGTCATCGCGGGCTCACCCCAGACCGTGCGCGAGCGGCTGCGCGAGGCGATGAAGATGCTCAACTGCGGGCATCTGATGTTGTTGATGCAGATCGGCTCGATGCCGCCGGAGCTGGTGCGCAAGAACACGCAGCTCTTCGCCACCGAGGTCATGCCCTTCATGCGCGACCTGTGGAGCGACTTCGAAGATCGGTGGTCACCCAAGCGGCTGCCGCAGAACGAGATCGCGACGCCCGCGGCCGTTCACTTCGAATCGAAAACCACTAACGGCACGGCGGCGCGCAGCGGAGTTTCACAGGAGGTTCGCTCGGCGAAATGAATACCACTGTCAAAGTTCTGAACGGCAAGTTCTCAATTGAGATGCAGACGTTCGGCAGCGGCGGCGAGCCGCTGCTCTACCTGCACGGCGCCGGCGGCAATACCGGAATCGAGGGCTTCCTCGAGGAGCTGGGCAAGGACTTCAAGGTCTATGCTCCCCATTTCCCCGGCTACGGCGAATCTACAGGCAACGAACATATCGATGACGTGATCGACGCCGCGCTCTTCTATCATCAACTGATGGACGAGCTCGGCATCCCAGCTGCGAATATCGTCGGACACTCGATGGGCGGGATGCTGGCGGCGGAGATCGCGGCACTCGACGTGCATCGTGCGAAGAAGCTGCTCCTCGCGTCGCCGGCAGGATTCTGGCTCGATGCGAACCCGATCCCTGATTTCTTCGCCGCGCAGCTCGACGAAATCGGCGCCCTGCTCTTTCACGATCCGAAATCGCCGATGGCGCAGATGATGACCGCGATTCCCGAGGACTTCAAAGCGCTGGAGACGATGTACGTCGAACGGGTGAAGCGCCTCGCCACGGCGAGCAAGTTCCTGTGGCCGATTCCCGATCGCGGGCTCAAGAAGCGTGCCTACCGAATCCAGTCGCCAACCCTCGTAGTGTGGGGCGAATCGGATCGGTTGATCCCGCCGGTCTACGCCAGGGAGTTCACGAGCCGCATCAAGGGGTCGAAGCTCGAGACCATCAAACAGGCTGGTCACATGCTGATGTACGAGCAGCCCGAGGCGTTCGTGAAAACGGTGAGGAACTTCATCAAGGGTTGATCATTGGCGATTGCAGCAGAACGGCCGCGGCGGAAAACGTCACGGCCGTTTTCATTTCTGCGCGATAGAGATGTTGCCAGTTGTGTGACGTGCGGCTAGCGTCGCTCACATGGCCACAGCACCAGCATCATCTCCTCGACAAAGGCGCGGATGGTTCCTCACCCTGATGACGATCCTGTTCGTCATCCTCGCGATCTCCGACTTCACCAAGACCCTGCAGCACATGAGAAATCCGGGCTTGGGCCTCGTGCTCCTGGGACACAGACTTGAAGCGCCCGGCGCCAACATCATCGCAGGTAACCTGTTTGGAATCTTCTTGCTGATCTATGCGGTCGGCATTTTCCGCATGCGCGCGTGGGTGCTGCCGATCGCGATGGTCTATGCCTTCTGGGTGCCGGTAAACGAGGTCATGTTCTGGTTCCTGCACGGCGCGGGGCAGCATCCGACGATCCGCTTCATCGGGTTCTATCTCTTCATCTCACTAGGCGGCGCGATCGGTACCGCGCTTTATCTGACTTACCATCGCGCGCGCCTGAGCTAAGGGAGCTCCGCGCAAGTTCCGCAGCATGTCATTCCACTCGTGTTGTAATTCCGAGCCGAGTCTGCGAGGCGAAGATTCCCGGAAGAATGTCCGACCGGCAAAACACCCGGGATCGTTCGCCCCGCTCGCGGACTCGCTTCCACAATGACAGCGAAGAGCTGCTTTGCTGAGTCTTCCTAGCTCGCGGCGGTCTGACCGAGCAACGCTGGATCGAGCCATGCGCCGGAAAGATGAATCACGCGGCCCTCGTCGGGCGCGCGCTCCTTGAGCCATCGCGCCACGATCGTCATCGGCTCGAGTTCATCGCGCTCGACCGGTTTGAATTTGAAACGCTCGTAGTGCTCCGCGACAAACTCGCTGAGTTCGCGCGCGGCATCGGCCGAATCGAGCGGCTGCGACAGCGCGAGCCGTCCGCTCAGCACGAGGTGTGCCCATCGACCGTCAGCGCTGCCCGTCACGATGATGATGTTGTTTTCGGTGACGACGCGGCTCAGCCGATTCGCGCGATGCGCGAGCGTGGTCAGCGCCTCGAGGTCGCGCCTCAAGCGCGACGCTTCCTCATAACGAAGCGCCCTCGCCGCCTGGTCGCGCGACTTCACCAGCGCGCCCAGAATCGGCCCGCTCCGCCCGCGCAGGAAGAGCAACGCCTGCCGCACGCGATCGCCGTATCCAGCCTCGTTGATACTCAGGTTGCATGGCGCGGTGCAGTGGCCCATCTGGCCGTACACGCATGGCGAAAAATCTTCGTGCGGCTCGAGCTTGCCCGCGCAGCTGCGAAGGCCAAGGATTCGCGACAGCGCGCGCACCGAATTGTCGAGGCTCCTCAGACCAAGGAACGGCCCGAGCTGCATGACGCCGCGTTTCGCCGTCATCTTCTGGCTGACTACCAGGCGCGGAAACTCATCCATCATGTCGAAGCGGATGAAGTACGCCGGTGCCGCGGACTTCAGCATCCGGTTGTACGGCGGCTTGAGCTCGCGAATGAGCCGCGTTTCGTCGAGCGCGGCCTCGAGCGACGAGCGCGTGACGAGCGTCTCGATCTGATGCACGTGGCTTACCAGTTCCGCCGTCTTCGAACTCACTGCCGAATTGAAATACGATGAGAGACGCTCCTTGAGCCGCCGTGCCTTGCCGACGTAGAGGATGTCGCCGCGCTCGTTGCGCATGAGGTAGATGCCGGGCGCCGACGGCATCGCGTTGATCACTTCGGGCGGCACGTGGCGCTCGATTCGGCGGCCAGCCGCGCCGCGCTGATGGTCGTCGAGTAGGCGGTCGAGACGCGTGATGCCCATCTTCATCGCGATATCGATGAAGATGGAGAGCAGCTCGGCCGTCATCCGGGCGTCGCCGAGTCCGCGATGCCGCCCTTCGAGCGAAAGCCCGAAGTGAGTCGCGAGCAGGTCGAGACGGCGGCGCCTTAGCGATGGCATGAAGCGGCGCGCCATCCGAATCGTGCACATAACAGGATTGTCGATGCCGATTCCGAAGATGCGGCGGAATTCAAAATCGAGGAACGAATAGTCGAAGCCCGCGTTGTGCGCGACCATCACGCGATCGCCAAGAAACTCGCGGAACGCAGGCAGCACGCGCTCGATCGGCGGCGCCTCGCGAACCATGTCGTTGGTGATCGAGGTCAGGTTCATGACCAATCGAGGAATCAAACTCTGCGGTCGAACGAGCGACTGGAATGATTCGGTCATCCGCCGACCGACCATCCGCCACGCGCCGATCTCGATAATCGCGCCGGGGCCGGGTGCGCCGCCGGTAGTCTCGAGATCGACGACCACGAACTCGGCCTCGTCGAGCGCCACCTTCAGTCGTTCGTTGCGGTTGAGTCGCCAGAGATTCGCGACCTCATCGAAGACGAAATGCGGATCGTCGGCCAGCAGTCCGCGCACGAGGCGCGCGCCGAGCTCTGGGTCGCTGCCCGCGCCGCTTAAGAGCAGGCCAATAAGCTCGCGCGCGTCGGCGCCGGCCGGCCGCGCCGCGAGAAACGAGTAGATTTTTTCCTTGACCGATTGGCCGAAATGGCGATGATGCGCGCCGAGTGATGCCGCGTCTCCCTCCACCGTCCCATCCTCAACTCAAGGAGTAACAGCCGCTAGCAAATGCAGCAACCGCTCGCAGCCTGTGGTCAAATGGTGCCCGGACTGGTCGTCACTTCTGCGCGGGGACGCCGCTGACGATCTTCTTGAACTCCGCGAGGCTGAATGCGCGATGCGTTTCGCTGCGCACGTTGCCTGCCACTTCGAGCGTGAGCGCGAGCTGCGAAACCGCCTCGTCGTTCGGCGCCTCGACCAGGAACATACTGTCGTACTGCGCATGCCCCATCATCAGGTAAACGTCCTTTACCATGGCGCCGTGCTCTTCGAAGGTTTTGCGTGCTTGTTCGATTCGATTCGGTGAGCCCTTCAAATGGTCGAGTCCCTGGTGCGTGAGGTGAAAGAAAATGATGTAGGTCGCCATCGTCATTGCCTCTCTTTGGAGATGCTCGACTATCTCACCGGGCGCGGTTTGCCGCTAATGACTTCGGCCCCCGAAGCGGCGGTCTATGGCGAGCCTCGCGCGCACATCATAGAATAGCAGGTCTGATAAGGAAGGAATTTACTGATGGAACGCGTTGAGATATCCCGCGAGTGCGAAGCAGTCCAGATTCCAGCCGGCACCAAGGTCACACTGGAAAAGGGCCTCGAGGCTTACATCACGCAGTCGCTTGGCAGCACGATTACGCTGCAGGTCCCCGCATATGGCGGCCTCTTCCGCATCGCGGGCAAGGACGCCGACGCCGTGGGCAAAAAGCCCGAAGATGCCGGCGCGCCCGCGTCGCAGACCGGCAGCATCGAGGACATGGTTTGGGAGCAGCTCAAGACCTGCTACGACCCCGAAATCCCGGTGAACATTGTCGACCTCGGCCTCATCTACGGCATGGAGGTCAAGGACCAGAGCGACGGCACCAAGCGGGTCGAGGTTAAGATGACCTTGACGGCGCAGGGATGCGGGATGGGCGCCTCGATCGCCTACGACGCGAAGCAGAAGCTGATGGGCTTGCCGGGAGTATCGGAGGCGGAAGTCGATCTGGTGTGGGATCCGCCATGGACTCCGCAGATGATCTCGCCCGCGGCACGCGAGCGTCTCGGCATCGAGTAGAAGAACTCAAGGGCTAAAACGCTGACGGCCTCGCGGCTCTCGTCGCGAGGCTTTCGTTTGCCGTTTGAAATATCAATAGCGAATATCTAATCTTGATATTCATGGAAGCGATTTCGCTGAAATTGCATGAGGACCTCCTCAAGCGCAGCGATCGGATGGCTCGCGCTTTGGGACTGCCTCGCGCCGAGTACATTCGACAAGCCATAGAGCGGATGAACCGCGAGACCGAGACTTGCCTACGCGCTCAACGCCTCGCGCGCGCGTCGCGCAAGGTGCGCGCCGCGAGCATGACGGTAAACGCCGAATTCGCGGCGATCGAGAAAGATCCCGATGCCTAAGCGGGGAGAAGTGTGGCTCGCGAACCTGAATCCCCGCCGCGGCACGGAAGCCGGTAAAGTCCGGCCGGTGCTGATCGTTCAGGCGCAGGCGTTGCTCGATGCCGGCCATCCGTCGATCCTCGTCGTGCCACTGACGACCAACCTGATCGCAGGTGCCGAGCCGCTCCGAATCGG
>JASHPB010000244.1 GCA_030038355.1 Candidatus Binataceae bacterium | reverse complement strand
GGCGTCGAGGCGCGCACGCTTCGCGAGGTCGCCGATCGCCTCCGGCAGAAGCATGGCTCGGCGGTCGTTGCACTCGGCTCCGATCTCGGCGAGGGCAAGGTTGCGCTGCTGGTTGCCGTGACGCCGGATCTGACGTCGCGCGTCAAAGCAGGCGATCTGGTAAAAGTGATCGCGCCGATCATCGGCGGCACCGGCGGCGGACGTCCGGACATGGCGCAGGCGGGCGGCCGCGACGCCGCCAAGCTCGATGAGGCGCTCGCCAAGGTTTTTGAGCTGATCAAATAACTTTGAGTTCGCGCCAAAGCTGATTCGGGTGAAATTCGCGACGGCGAGAGCGTCATTCCGAGCGCTGCGCGAGGAATCCAAGGCGGCTGCGGCCGACACCACTATCGCGAGCCGTTGGCGGATGCCGCCTGCCCGCGCCGCAACGCGATGCCACGCGTTTCCAAAGAGCCAGGAAGAACGGACCGGGACGCGCGCGCCACTTCGGAAAAAAGCTTGACCTCTTGGTGTAGTGGCCGTGCGTCTCGCCCGCTCTTTCCGCCGGCTATCAACCGCACGACGCTCGGCTAAACGATTCCCTTTCCATGCTCGCACGGGGAATCAGCGTGCGTTAGTCTTGACCGATACCGTCCGGAGTATCCGGACGGTAGAGAGGGAGTGCGACGTATCCACGCGCACCCGGATAAAGTGGCAGAGAGCGACTACAAATCTACCCTTCAACTGCCGAAGACCGACTTCCCGATGAAGGCGAATCTGCCCAAGCGCGAGCCCGAGATGCTCGCGCGCTGGGACCAGATGAAGCTCTATGAGCGGATGCTCGAAGTGCGGAAAGAGGCGGACACCTGGATTCTTCACGACGGGCCGCCCTATGCTAACGGCCGCGTTCATCTCGGCACGGCGCTCAACAAGATTCTCAAGGATTTCGTCGTGCGCTCGCGCTCGATGCTCGGCTACCGGACGCCCTACGTTCCCGGATGGGACTGCCACGGCATGCCGATCGAGTACAAAGTCTCGCGCGAGCTGGGCGACAAGGCCCGCACGATATCGAAAGTCGAGCTGCGCCGCCTCTGCAAGGCCGAAGCGGAGAAGTGGATCGATCTCCAGCGCTCGGATTTTCGCCGCCTCGGCGCGATCGGCGATTGGTTCAATCCCTACCTGACGATGGCGCCCGAGTACGACGCGGCCGAGGTCGGGGTGCTGCGCAAGATGGTCGAGCTCGGCTACCTCTACCGCGGGCTTCGACCGGTGTACTGGTGCTTCAGCGATCGCACTGCCCTGGCCGAAGCGGAAGTCGAGTATGAAGATCACACTTCGCCGTCGATCTACGTCAAATTTCCGATTAACCCGAACGTCGGCGACGCTGCCGCCCTCGCGCAGAACTCTGCCGAGGGTGCTGAGCTCGCAGCGGCTCTCAGAGCGGGCAAGCTCTTCGCCGTCATCTGGACCACGACGCCCTGGACGCTGCCCGCGAACCTCGGAATCTGCCTCAACTCCACTTTCGATTATGCCGCGCTCAAGGTGGGCGATGAATACTACGTCGTTGCCGACAAGCTCGTCGAATCAGTTGAAAAGGAATGCGGCCTTTCGATCGACGAGCGAATCGAACTGAAGCGCGACGCGATTCGAGCGCTCGACGGCCGCGACATCTTCCGCCATCCGTTTGTCGCGCGCGACGTGAAGCTGATGTACGGCGATCATGTCACGGCGGAAACGGGCACCGGTCTCGTGCATACCGCTCCCGGTCACGGCTATGAGGACTTCGTCGTCGGCACGCGCTACGGTCTGACGCCCTACACTCCAGTCGACAACCAGGGACGGTTCACCAAGGACGTTCCCGAGTGGGCGGGCCAAAACGTGTTCAAGGCCAACGACGCGATCGTCGAGTCCCTGCGCAACGCCGGCGTGCTGCTGCACGCGCATCAGTACAGGCACAGCTATCCGCACTGCTGGCGCTGCCACAATCCGCTGATCTTCCGCGCGACAGAGCAGTGGTTCCTGAATATCGATCACGAAAACCTGCGCGCGCGAATCGTCGAAGCGATCGACGTGGTGGAATGGGTGCCGCCATGGTCGCGCGATCGGATTCGCAACATGACCGAGACGCGGCCCGACTGGACGCTCTCGCGCCAGCGCGCCTGGGGCGTGCCGATTCCCGCGCTCGGCTGCGCAAATTGTGCGAACGTCGTGCTCGATGTCGAAACGATGAAGCGCGTCGAGGAGATCTTTCGCCGCGAAGGTTCCGATGCCTGGTTCGCGCGGCCCGCCGCTGATTTCGCGGCGCCTGGGCTCAGGTGCAGAAAGTGTGGCAGCGACAGATTCGAGAAAGAAGAAGACGTCCTCGACGTCTGGTTCGATTCGGGCTCCTCGCAGAACGCGGTGCTTGCGGAACGGCCGGAACTCAGGTGGCCCGCAGACGCATACCTGGAAGCGGTAGAGCAGGCGCGCGGATGGTTCGGCTCATCGCTCGTATGCTCGGTGGCGGAGCGTGGCAAGGCGCCCTTCGGCAGCGTGATCAATCACGGCCTTACGGTCGACGAGAAGGGTCGCAAGATGTCGAAGTCGCTCGGCAACTCGCCCGACGCGGTCGAGGTGGTGAACCGAATTGGCGCCGACGTGCTGCGCCTGGTGTACGCTTCGCTCGACTACACGAGCGAAATCGCGCTCGGCGATACGATTTACGCGGCGATCGGCGAATCGTATCGGAAGATTCGCAACACTTGCCGCTATATGCTCGGTAATCTCGCCGACTTCGATCCGGCGCGCGACCAGCTCGAGTACTCTTCGATGCTGGAGTTCGATCGCTACATCCTGGCGCGCCTCGAGAAGCTTAAGCATGACGTGCGCCGCGCTTACGAAGCGTTCGATTTCCAGGCGGCGCACCAGGCGATGCAAAACTTTATCGTCGTCGATCTGAGCTCGCTCTATATCGACGTCGCGCGCGACCGACTCTATTGCGACGGCGCGAAATCGCGCGAGCGCCGCTCGGCGCAGTCGGCTCTGTTCATCATCCTTGATTCGCTGGTCCGGATGCTTGCACCGATCATCCCGTACACCGCCGACGAAGTTTATTCGTACGTCCCCGGCGCGCAGGTCGAGAGCGTGCACTTGCTGACGCTGAATCGCGAGCATCCGGAGTGGCGCGACGCCGAGCTTGAAAAGAAGTGGGAGTGGCTGCTGGAAATTCGCGACGAAGCGCTCAAAGTGCTCGAGAAGATGCGCCAGGAAAAGGTAATCGGCGCGCCGCTCGACGCCGCGATCGGATTGCGTCTGGTGTCGCCGCTCGTTCCGCTAAGCGAGGTCCTCGACGAGCTGAAGGAACTTCTAATCGTTTCTGCTGTCTGGACTCTCGGGCCAGAGGAGCTCAGGCAAATCGCCGATCTCAGAGGCTCGGCCCAGGCCGACGATTTCTTCAACGAGGGCACCTTCTATCGGACCGCCGGCAATCCTGAATCACCGTCGCTCGCAATCGCTGGCATCCACGCGCCGGGAATCAAGTGCCAACGATGCTGGTGCTACTTCGACGACGGGGGAGATCCCGAGCTATGCCCGCGATGCCGCGCCGTGCTGCGAGCCTGACGTCCGTGAGCGCCGAAATGGCAGTAGCCGCCGAAGAGAGCGCGCCGCCCTCGGGCCGCCGCCCGTTCTGGCGCCTGCTCATTTTCCTCACGATTCCGATCGTCGTCCTTGACCAGGTGAGCAAGTTTCTCGTCAGCTCACGGATGGATCTCTACGAGAGCATCACGCTGATCCCCAACTACCTGGACATCACCTTCACGCGAAATCCGGGCGCCGCGTTCAGCATGTTCGCGACGATGCCGCCGTGGATGCGCGTCGGACTCCTGGTCACGTTCATCGCGATCGCGATCGTCGTGCTGATTGTGCTGCTCTTCCAGTGCGAGCGGATCGACCTTACTTCGATTGCGTTTGCACTGATCCTGGCCGGCGCCGCGGGGAACCTGATCGACCGGCTGACGCGCGGCTTCCAGGTTATCGATTTCATCCGCGCGCACTACTACGACCTGAACTGGCCGGTGTTCAACGTGGCAGACAGCGCGATTTCCGTTGGCGTTGCACTTATTGTCCTCAGCACTTTGTTCGGTTCTTCCGGCGAAAAGCCGCACCAGGATTAAGGCGTTCTTTCCGCAGTGGCGGCGGGCGTCCCCGCCGCCCTAATCGCGCCCTCATTTGACGCCTTCAGAGTCCGGGGACTAAGGTCGAAGCTCGGACGCGCGATACGCGAAAGGAGTGCCCGCCATGGCGACATCAATCAATACGGTCACGGGAACCACGTCTCCCGAGCAGCTCGGCACGACCCTCATGCATGAGCATCTGCTGATCGGATGGGCTGGATGGGAGCTGGATTGCGCTGCGCCGCGCTTCGACCGCAAGGTCGCGCTCAAGAATTGTATCGAACGGCTCAAGGAGGTGCGCGACCTCGGGCTCAAGAGCTTCGTCGATCCGTGCCCGATGGATATCGGGCGCGACGTGACCTTCATGGCCGAGGTTGCGGACGCTACGGGCGTCAACATCATCTGCGCGACGGGTCTCTACAAGGAAGACCTCGGCAACACCGCGTACTTCAGGCAACGCTCCGTCGACGACATCGCCGACGTGTACGTGAGCGAGATTCAGAAGGGCATTGGAACGACGGGAATCCGCGCCGGCATCATCAAGTGCGCCACGGGCAAGGGGCAGGTGACGAAGTACGAAGACACGTGCCTCCGCGCGGCATCGCGAGCGCATAAGAAGACGGGCGTCCCGATCACCACGCATACCGAGGACGGCACGATGGGCCGCGAGCAGCTTGATATCTTCGCGTCCGAGGGTGTCGATTTAAGCCACGTGATTATCGGGCATAGCTGCGGGGCTTCGGATTTGCGCTATCACACCGACATGCTTGACCGCGGATGCACGCTGGGCTTCGATCGCTTCGGCCTCGATTTCCTGCATCCCGACCAGCTCCGCCTGGCGGCTCTGATCGGCCTTATTGGCGTTGGCTACGAATCGCAGCTCGTGCTCTCGCACGATACCGTCGCATGCTGGCTCGGGCGCGGCATGGATCTGCCGCCGGAGTTGGCAAAGAAAATCGAGAACTGGACGCCGACGCACGTGTTCAAGAACATCGTGCCGGCGCTAAAGCGGGCAGGCATCACAGACGCGAAGATTCACACCATGATGGTGGAGAATCCGCGCCGCTACTTCCAGGCGTAA
>JASHPB010000243.1 GCA_030038355.1 Candidatus Binataceae bacterium | reverse complement strand
CGCGCCGCAATCACGTATGGCGTCCGGATATGCGCGGCCATCAGGGCAATCACGCCGGCGGTAACGCCCATCAGGATCAGCAGCGCGCCGCTCTCGACCAGGATACGAGAGTCGGGCGGACGCGGCGCCCGCGCGGCATCTTCAGGCCATAGGCAAGCCCCAAGTCCGTCGGCAATAAGAATCGCAAGGAAAGGTAGCGCGGGCAGCACGTAGGGAATCAGCTTCGCGCTCGCGATCGAGAACAGCACGATGATCACCGTGGCTGCGGCAAGGCAGAAGCGCCGCGCCGGATTCGGTGTCGAATCGCGCCAGGTAAGAATCGGTACCATCAACGACCACGGCAGCATCCCGGCCAGAATCACCGGTATGTAGAAATAAAACGCCTCGGTGTGGCTGTAGTCGGGGACGAAGAAACGCTCGAGGTGCTCGCCGACGATATAGAAACCGAGATAGCCGGGCTCGCGGATCGCGAGCGCGACGAACCACGGCGCGGCGAGCACCATTATCAGGGCGATCCCGGCGAGCGCATGGAATCGGCGAAGTGCGCCTCGCAGATCACGCTGCCAGGTTAGAAACGCCGCGAGTGCAGCGATCGGCAAGACTGCGCCAACGGGACCCTTGGTGAGAATCGCGAGCGCCATCGCCACATACGCGAGCCAGCACCATCGCCCGCCTTCGCGCCAATGCAGGAACAGCGCGAACGAGGCGATGGTCGTGAGCATCGTCAGCGTCATGTCGGTGGTCAGGATTTGGGCGAGAATCGCAAAGATGGGCGTGGTGATCAAAATTGCGCCGGCGAAGATCGCGACCCGCCTTCCGTAGCTGCGAAGCACGAAATAATAGCTCGCGAGCACCGTGACGAGTGCCGAGAGCGCAGCCGGAACGCGGGCTGCGAACTCGTTCACGCCGAGCACAAAATACGACAGCGACGAGAGCCAGTAGAGTAGCGGAGGTTTCTCGACGTACGCGACGTAGTTCAGATGCGGCACAATAAAGTTGCCGCTCGTGACCATCTCGCGCGCGATCTCGGCGTAGCGCGCCTCGTCCGGCTCAAAGAGCCCGTAGCGCCAGAGATGTGCGAAGAAGACGAAAATTGCGAGCGCTGCGAGTCCCGCGGCGTCGAGCCAGGGTCGCCACGCGGCACGGGCACTCCTCGGCGGCGAGATGCGAACAGGTTCGGCGAGAGGTAAAGACACGACAGAGGAGTCTAACCCCCGAAATTCGCGCGCGAAATGCCGCTGCCGCTCGGCTTGAGCCATCTTTCCCTTTGCGACAATCTCGAATAGTGCGTACCGCGCGAAACGAGATACCGGAGTGGCTCGAGCTAACGCGTAGCGCTGTCGCCAGCCATCGACGGCGCGCCCTGCAGGCTCTCTGTCCCTGCGAAGTTAAGTCGGACAACCCCGAGGTCTGGCAGCGCGTGCTAGAGATGGTGGACGACCAAGATAATGCCGTGCGTCGCTGGGTGATTCACGTGCTGTGCGACGGTTCACCTGCCAGATACCGCGACGAAATTGTCAAAGCCCTCGAGGATCGGTACAACGACCCCGATCCCCGCGTTCGCAAATCCGTTCGTAAGGCTTTGAACAGTCAACGACGATCAGGCACGGTCAACGTCCTGTAAGTCTCCTCGGCCAGCTCGCCCTTCCCGCCCAAGCCCGCGCGAGGCGACGCAATCGCGCGCGACTAGTAGCCCGCGGCGCCGCCGCCCTTTCGCGGATCGAACGCGCCGCTCAGCTTCCCGGCCTGAATCGTGATGGCGCCGACTGCTCCCAGAGCGGGCACGACCTTCAGCCTGTAGCCCATCTTGCTAAGCGCGTCGCGTGTCGCCTGAGGCATAGCCTCCTCGACGAACACCATATCCGGGGCGGCTTGCTCATGGATGCGCGGCTCGACCACCGCCGCTTCGGCATCCATGTGCGATGCGAGCACGTTGAGCGCCACCTGCAGAACCCCCGAGATAATTGTCGGTCCGCCCGAACCGCCCGTGGTCATGAACGGCAGCCCTCCCTTCAGGACGATGATCGGCGTCATCGAGGAGAGCGGCTGCTTGCCGGGCCTGATGTCGTTGGCGACTGCGCCGACCAGGTGATAGGCGTTGGCAACTCCGGGCGCGACCGAGAAATCATCCATTTCATCGTTCAGAATGATGCCGAGCTTCGGTACCATGATCTTGGCGCCGAACACGGTGTTGATCGTGGTCGTAAGCGCAACGACATTGCCGTCCTTGTCCACTACCAGCATGTTCGAGGTGCCATGATCGTGCGCCGCGGCGGGCGGATTCGCCGGCACCGCGTGATGAAGCGCGCGGTCGCGCAGTTCGTTGATATGCTCCGGTGTCAGGAATTCAATCGCCGGGACATTGACGAAGTTGGGATCGGCGAAGCTCTGTCGATCGACAAATCCCTGACGCATCACTTCGATGAGCCGCGCGAGATATGGCGGCGAGTCCGCGCCGAGCCCGCCGAGATGGCCATTCTCGAGCGCGCCAAGCATCTCGAGCAGCACGCCGCCGGAAGAGGGCGGCGGCATCGCGAAGACATCGTAGCCCTCGTAGGCGCGATGGAGCGGATCGAGCCAGCGCGGCCGGAAGTTGATGAAATCCTGCGCCGATAAGATGCCGCCATGCGCGCCGACGAAGCTCGCGATGGCGGCCGGAATTTTGCCGCGATAAAACTTCGGCGCGGGATCGTCGCCCAGGTTCTTCAGCGTCGCCGCGAGATCCTTTTCATAGATGGTGTCGCCCACCTTATGTGGTGAACCGTCAGGGTTCAGAAAAACGGCCGCCATGCCCGGATCAGCCTTCAGCAGGTCGACTTCATGTGCGATCTCGCCCGCAAGATGCGGCGCCAGCGCGAACCCACCATCAGCCAGCTTCTCCGCGGGTGCGGCCACGGTCTGGAAGTTCATCGTGCCGAAGCGCTTCAGCGCGGCGAAGTCGCCAGCGATTTCGCCCGGTACGGCGACCGCGAGTCCGCCGTCGCGCGCCAGCTTTTCGTCCGGCTTGCCGTTTTCGAAATACATCGTCGGATTCGCCTTGAGCGGCGCGGTTTCTCGGTAGTCGAGCGCGTACATGTGATGCAGTTTGGCGAGGTAGATCAGCATGAAGCCGCCGCCACCGATGCCACACGAGCTGGCGTTGGTGATCCCGACGGCGAGCGCAGTCGCCACGGCGGCATCAACAGCGTTGCCGCCCTGTTTTAGAATCTCGACGCCAGCGCGCGTTCCGTCAGCGCTCTCCGACACGACCATCGCGGATCTGCCCTCGGCGGCCTGGAGTTGCTGAGACGGCGTGACCGCCGCGAATCCGGTTTGTGCAAGAACGATGGCGACGATCAGAAGGCAGGCAGATGAGATGAGACCGGATCGAAGCTTGATTCCTCCGCGAATGATCAGTTTGAGCATCGGGACTTAACTAACAGCCGCTCCGCGCCATTGAAAGTAGGGTTTCGGACGCGCGTTGCGCGCGCATCATTAGATTTCCTCATCCGGAAGTGCTTTGATCGGGCCGGCTCAGCCGAGCGGAGGTTGCCCGATGAATTTTGACGAAGTCATCTACGAGAAGAAGGACCGAATCGCGACCGTTACGCTGAATCGGCCGGAGAAGATGAATGCATGGACGCCGAAGATGGGCGCCGAGATGAAGACCGCGATGCTCGACGCGGATCGCGACCCCGCGATCGGCGCGATTATCGTCACCGGCGCAGGCCGTGCCTATTGCGCGGGCGCAGATATGACGGGGCTCTCGAATATCGCCTCAGGCCGAGCGGGTGCGCGTGGCGAAACGGCCGCTAGCGGCGACGATGGGCTGGCGGGCGCGCGTGCCGATTACCGCACTGTCTATTCGTGGCCGCTCGCGCTGAACAAGCCGGTCATCGGCGCGATCAACGGTGCGTGCGTTGGGCTCGGATTCACGACCTGTCTTTACCACGACATCCGGATCGCGAGCGAAAACGCACGGATGGGTTTCATCTTCGTGCAGCGTGGGCTCGCGATTGAACACGGCAGCAGTTGGATGCTGCCGCGAATCATCGGTATCGCGCGCGCGGTCGAACTGGCGGTGACCGGGCGCCTGGTCGATGCGGAAGAGGCGTACCGCATCGGGCTGGTACATCGCGTCGTGCGTGCGACAGAGTTGATGGACACGGCGCGTACTACAGCATCGCAAATCGCGGAGAAGTGCTCACCGCTCGGTGTCGCGCAGGCGAAGAAGATGCTCTATCAGCATCTGTTCACCGACCTCGCGACTGGGATTCGCGAGGACGACGAATCGATGGAGATGATGACAAAGTCGGAGGACTTCAAGGAAGGTGTCAAGGCCTTTATCGAAAAGCGCGCCCCGCGCTTCACAGGCAGGTGAAGCGCTTAGGGGGCCTCCTAATTGGTTACGGTTCTCTCCCGCTTAGGCAGGCTTATCGTTTCTGGTTCTCTATCCTTATGCTTAGAGGTCCCCTCTCCTCATCTTCGGAGAGGACTGAGGTGAGGCTACGCGTTCGAACATCCTCGCATGGTGGTCATTATGTGACTCAGCCGACCCTAACCTTAGTCCTCTCCCTGGTCAGGGAGAGAAAAGAGAATGCCAGCCTAAGTGCTCTTTGTCTGGTGACCTCGTCTCTCATTCGAAGCGTAGCGAGTCCGCGGGCGGAGTCGAAGATCTCGGCGATCACCTTTCGTGACGCGCACGGCCTCTGAGCTGAATTTTGGTTACGGCGATGGTCTGCGCCACAACCTTCCCCCTTTCCGCATCAGGTAAAGGGTGTCAGACGTTCAGCGGTTTCTCTGACGCGGCGAGAGTTCGCTGCGATGGGTGAAGAATCGATTCCTCGATTTGGGCAGCTTTCGCTCGGGATGAGAACTCTGCCGATTTCTTCACACCCTCCCGGGATCATATCTGAGTAGTCGTTTTGGGCGAACTCTGATCGCCCACCTTAAGTTGCCTTCCTCGGTCACGAGAATAAGTCCGCGACCTCGTCCTTGTAGTGCTGGTGGACCATTTTACGGCGGAGCTTGAGCGTGGGGGTCAGCTCGCCATTCTCCTGCGTGAACGGCTGCGCGAGCACCCGGAACTTCACGATCGCCTCGACGTCCGAGACCTGCTTGTTGACCTCATAGATGCGCTGCTGGAGGAGCTTCTTAAGCGCCGGCGAGGATGCGATCTCATCGGCCGCCTTGCCTTCTAACCCATGCTCCTTGATGAATGGTCCCAGGTTCTCGATGTTCGGTACGATTAGCGCGCCCAGATGCTTTTGCCGATCGCCGAACACGCAGGCCTGCGCAATCATGCTGTCATGCGTTAGCTTGTTTTCGACGTACGCCGGCGAAACGTTCTTGCCGCCCGATAGCACGATGATTTCTTTCTTACGGTCGGTGATCTTGATGTAGCGGTCGGCGTCGATCGACGCGATATCGCCGGTGTGCAGCCAGCCCTCGCTATCGATCGTCTCTGCGGTGTCCTGCTCGCGATTGTAGTAGCCCTTCATGATGTTGGGGCCGCGCAGCAACAGCTCACCGTCGGGCGCCGTCTTCACGTCGATCCGCCTGAGCGGCCGTCCAACAGTGCCAACCTTGTTATGGCCGTGGAGATTCACGGAGACCACCGGCGACGCTTCCGTGAGTCCGTAGCCCTCAACGATTGGAACTTCTGCGGCAGAGAGGAAGCGGTTGATCTCAACTGGCAGCGGCGCGCCCCCCGAAATCAAGTAGCGAAGGCGCGATCCGAAGAGCCCGCGCACGCGCTTGAACACGAGCTTGCGAAACAGTGCCATCGCAAGTTCGAGATGTGGCGGCACATTGGCGCCCCGCGCGCGATATTCGGCGGCGTGGCTGCCGACCGCGAGCGCAGTGTGAAAAATCCTCTGGCGGATTGCGGGCGACGATTCGACTGTCTTCATCACGCGGCCGTGGATCACCTCGAGCAGGCGCGGCACGGTCAGAACGATCGTTGGATTGATCTCGACCAGGTTCGCCGCGATCTGCGTGAGCCCTTCGGCGAATGCGATCGTCGCGCCTGCCAGCATGACCGTGTAGTAACCCGCCGTGCGCTCGAACGAATGCGCGATCGGCAGGAACGAGAGCGTCATGTCGGTGTCGCCGAGGCCGAGGACTTCCAGCGAATCCTCGGCATTAGAGAGGATGTTGCCGTGCGTGAGCATCACGCCCTTCGACTCGCCCGTTGTTCCCGAGGTGTAGATGATGGTGGCGAGGTCGGCGCGGCTGCCTTCGCCGATCGCGGCGGGCGCTTCAGCGCTCAGGATGGCGAGAGAAGCGACCGCAGGTCCGCCGTTGGCGGGTGATGAATTCGCATCGCGATGCAGCGCGATAATCGTTTTAAGATTGGGCAGATTCGATGCGAGCGCGAGAATTTTCTTCACCATCTCATCGCCATTGGCGGCGACGATCTGCGTGCCGGAATCTGCCAGTACGTGCCGGGTCTCTTCTACGCCGCTGGTGGTGTAGAGCGGGACGATCACGCCGCCCGCGCCGAGCACGGCCTGATCGGTGATGATCCATTCGGGGCAGTTCTCCGACAGTATAGCGACGCGATCGCCCGGGCGGGCGCCGAGTTTGTGCAGACCGGCGCGCATCCGTGCCGCGCTTTCAGATACCTGCGTCCACGAATGATCATGCCAGGCCTTGTCGCGCTTGTTCCTGAGGAAGACGCGGGCGCCGTAGCGCCGCGCCTGGCGTTCGAATGCTTCAGCGAGAGTGGTAGGCGAATCAGGCATCGAAAAACCTCCGCAGCCGGGCACCAGCGACTTTTAGCGGAAAGAGCAACGCTGGCCAATCCATGCTTGGACGCGAGGCAACTCGGGTAGACGCGATTTGATGTGCGGAGCAAGGCTGAAACTTGCTGTGCTTCGTGGTTGGTCGGCCCCGCCTGGACGCGAACCCTTCCGACGGCGTCCACCATACACAAGTGCTTGAAAATGCAATTGAAATATGAGCGTCATGACCCGCAACGATGAATTTCATCTCATGCGACCGACAAGTCTTTTTCATTTCACGATTAGTCGGGCCGTGTACATAATCAGCGAGCTTTTGGTCGCCGAAAGCGGTGCCGCGCGAGCGTTCGAGCGCCATCAAGCGCCGACAGCCAGCGAGCTTTCGGAAGGCTGGCTCAAACTGTGGTGGTGAGGAACTAATGCTCGAGCATCTTTGGTTTCCGCACGATATCTCCACCTTCGGTCCGCGGATCGATTTTCTCTTCGAGCTGATCTTCTGGATCGTGGTGGTCGTCTGGGCTGCCGTGATGATCACGATGGTGATCTTCATGGTCCGTTATCGGACTCGCCCGGGGCGCAAGGCCGAGTATATCGAGGGCAATTCGCGCCTGGAGATGGTCTGGACGGTGGTTACGGCAGCAATCATGGTAACGCTCGCACTTATGAGCCGCTCGACGTGGGCCGATATCAAGGAGCACGGGCCGCCGGGGCAGGTCTTCTTCAACGTCACCGCCAAGCAATTCAACTGGGAGATCACCTATCCCGGACCGGACGGCAAGCTCGGCACCAAGGATGACGTGACGGTCGAGAATGAGATGCACGTGCCGGTGAACCAGGTGGTGCGAATCGACCTCACGTCGAAAGACGTCATCCACAGCTTCTTCGTGCCGAATATGCGTTTGAAGCAGGACGCCGTCCCGGGACGCATCATCCACGTGTGGTTCGAGGCGACCGAAGTGGGGACCTATGAGATTCCGTGCGCCGAGCTCTGTGGCTTCGGTCACTCGGGGATGCTGGGGCATCTGACGGTGCAATCGGAAGCGGATTTCCAGAAGTACCTTAAAGACACGTATTCGGGGCAATAGCCGCCGCGTGGCGGAGGACAAAATCTAAGATGAGCAGCACGGCAGCGGTTGCGGTACACGGCGCGCACGCCGAGCATCATGAGCTCGGCTTTTTCCGCACATATATATTCTCGACCGACCACAAGATGATCGGCCGCCAGTTCCTGTTCCTCGCGCTCTTCATGATGTCGATCGGCGGCCTGATGGCGATGCTGATGCGCTGGGA
>JASHPB010000242.1 GCA_030038355.1 Candidatus Binataceae bacterium | reverse complement strand
GCCTCTTATTGGAGCACCGCGAACTAGGGGTCGGGTTTCTGGCTGGCAACCAAGGCCGCGAGAGATAACTTCGCGCAGGGCGTTCTCACCAGATGAGGGGGTCTGCTCAAAGCCAAGATTTCTCCAGCCGCTTTTACACTGAGTGAGTGCGCATCACTCGATCTCAGATGAGAGATCGCGCCACTTCGGCTTCATCGATTTCGATAAGGTTTCAGCTTCTTTTCGCGTCGCCATGATCTGAGCTGCTTCTCCCGCTCGATCGCAGAGCGTGCATCGTTGAGCGCTTCGATACCGTCAGCAGTTCGTCCCCGATGAGCCCGCCGACGCTGACGTTTCTGCTCTTCACGATTGTCGTGATGTTCTCGATCAAGGGTGGCGCGGTCGTCCGCAAGCCGCTTGGTGTGGTGCGTATCGCGGTGCCGCTGCTGCTCTACTTCGCGATCATGTTCGCGGTGTCATTATTGCTGAGCAAGCGCCTCGGCGCGACCTATCCACAGCGCGCAACATTGTGATTCACGACAGCTTGCAACAATTTTGAGCTCGCGATTGCGGTGGCGGTGGTGATCTTCGGGATCAATAGCGGTGCTGCCTTCGCGGCAGTTATCGGACCGCTGATCGAGGTTCCGGTGATGATCGGTTTGCTCGATGTTGCGCGTTGGGCGCAGAATGCGTCTTTCGGCCGTGAAGCGATAGCGACCGAGATTAACCAGTCGAAAGCTATGTAATTTCGAGTTTCGAACTACGTTCAGACCTTCGGCGAGTACAATACGCGCTTAGAATTGTACTAAGAAGTGCCCCGCGGTCATTCTAGTTCGTGATTCCGCCGTCCGGCACCGCCTAAGAAAAAGGCAGTCCCTATCCCACTCGCGACAACTTCGCACTTGTTGTTACGATATTGCCCGTCGGAGCAGAAACAACGATGGGTGCCGGAGACATTACTTTCGCAGAGCGTCTGAAAGATCCCAACAAAGCGGCATCGGTCCTGATCGCCGACGATGATCCCGCCATCCGCCTCGTCCTTAGGCATCGGCTCGAGGCCGAGGGCTACCGCGTCGACGAAGCGCCTGACAGCCAGTCGGCGCTGGAGGCGCTCCGCAGCAACCGCTTCGATGTGGCGCTGCTCGATATCATCATGCCCGGCGCGGGCGGACTTGAGGTGCTGAGTAGCGCCAAGGCTGAGAATAGCCGAACGCTGATTATCGTCATCACCGCCGCGAGCACGATGAACAACGCCGTCGAGGCGATGAAGCGCGGCGCCCACGATTATCTCACCAAGCCGTTCGCCAACCTCGACCTCGTCGCCGCCGCGGTCAAGCGCGCGGTCGAAGTAGCGGCGCAGGCAGCTGACCTCGATCGCCTGAAGGACGAAGTCAACCGCCAGCTGGTCGGCGGCGAGATCATCGGCCGCAGCCCCGCGATGCAGGAGGTTTACAAGCTTATCGGGCGCGTCGTCACCAACGATGCGACCGTGCTGCTCTCCGGCGAGAGCGGCACGGGCAAGGAGCTGGTCGCACGCGCGATTCATTTCAAGTCGGCGCGATGGCGCTCGCCGTTCGTCGCCGTCAACTGCTCCGCGATTCCGCAAGGACTCCTCGAGAGCGAACTGTTCGGCCACGAGCGCGGCTCGTTCACCGGCGCGACCGAGCGCCGTGCGGGCAAGTTCGAGATGGCCGACACCGGCACGATCTTCCTCGATGAAATCGGCGACTTGCCGCTCGAGCTTCAGCCGAAACTCCTGCGCGTGCTGCAGGAGCGCGAATTCTCGCGCGTCGGCAGCGTCGAGATGTTGAAGGTCAAGGCGCGCGTCATCGCGGCCACCAACCAGGAGCTGCAGAAGCTGGTCGCCGCACGCCAGTTCCGCGAGGACCTGTACTTCCGCCTCCGCGTCATTCCGATCGCGATGCCGCCGCTGCGCGAGCGTCGCGAAGATATTTCCGAGCTGACCGACTACTTCGTCGGCAAGGCCGTGCAGGAGATGGGCGCGCGCGTCAACGCCGTCAGCCCCGAGGCTCGCGCCAAACTGCTCGCCTACGATTGGCCCGGCAACGTGCGCGAGCTGGAGAACGCCGTGATGCGCGCGGCGCTGCTCGCCCCCGGCAACACGATTCGCCCCGAAGACATCGAGCTCTCGCCCGCCACGGCGATTGCCTCTTCCTCAGCATCACCTGTGGAGGCGGGGGCAAGTCTCGGCGACGTCATCAGCGCGCGGATCACTTCATGGTTCGAGTCGCCGGGCTCCGAGGAGCCGCGCGATCTTTATCATCGGCTCGTCGCCGAGATTGAGCGGCCACTGATCGAGATGGCGCTGAAACAGGCCAGCGGCAACCAGGTCCGCGCCGCGCGTATCCTCGGTCTCAACCGCAACACGCTCAGAAAAAAAATCACCGACCATAAGATCGTGCTGACGCGCTACCCGCGCACATGACGTTGAAGCTGGCGTCGCGCTTCTACGCGATGATCGATTCCGCGGGCGGTCACGAGCCGCGAGCGCTCGCCGAGATTTACCTCGACGCCGGCGTCAAGGTGATGCAGCTTCGTATGAAGGATGCCGCGAGCCGCGACCTGCTCGTTGCGGCGCGTGCCGTCGGCGAGATGAGCCGCGCCCGCGGCACGACGTTCATCATGAATGACCGGGTCGATATCGCGATGCTCTCAGGCGCCGATGGCGTTCATCTCGGACAAGACGATCTTCCGTTCGCGGCGGCGCGGAAGCTCGTCGGAGCGAAGATGATTATCGGCATCTCGACGCACACCATTGATCAGGCGTGCGCGGCCGAGGCTGGTGGCGCGGACTATATCGGCTTCGGACCGATGTATTCGGGCGGCCTCAAGGAAATAGTCAAAGGCGAGGGACTCGAGATGCTACGCGCAGTGCGCGCCGCGGTGAAGATTCCAATCGTTGCGATTGGAGGCATCACCGAGGCACGCGTACCCGAGATTCTCGCCGCCGGCGCCGACGCCGCCGCGATCATCACCGACGTCGTGCGCGCGCCCGACGTGTCGGCTAAGGTGCGCTCGATCCTGAAACTCGCGCGCTAGCCCGCGAGCGTCTGCTTCAGCTTCGCGCCTTCGCGCTGGCGGAAGCCGACCGCGACTGTGAGCCGCTCGAGATGCTGGTCGATCAGCTTGCCGCCGAGGCGCACACGGTGCTCGGCGAAGAAATTCTTCACCTCGTCCTCGCGATCAAGCAGCGCGACGACAGCCTCGCACATCCGGGGCAACGCGTTGTCGGGATACTTCTTCGACATCTCGGCCCAGTTGCGCTTGACGAAATCCCAAGCCTCGTAACGCGAGTGAGTGTTGAGCAGCAGCGAATGCATCAGGTACGGCGCGTTCTGCGTGCGCACCTGGCCATCGAGCGTCATCTCCATCGTCTTCTTGAGGAGAGCGAGATCGCGGAAGCCCGCCAGCGAGAATAAGTAGCGCTGCTCTTCCTGCGGCGTACGCGGCGCGCGGAACTTGTCTCTGAATTCCTCATAACGCTTCGCGTCGCCGATGTACGAGAGGATGTTAACCAGCGGCGACGCCAGATCGCGATCTGCAGACGCAGGATTGTCTTCGAAGCGCGCGTAAATCTCGGGCGCGCGCTCTTGCACTTCGGCATCGTCGCCAAGCGTGCCGAGCGAAGCGAGCAGCACGCCGCGGAGCTGGCGGGCGAGTTCGCTTTCACCGGGCTTTGCATCCCATCCCATCCGCCGAGCGGCTGGGCCGACGATCGCGCGCACGGCCGCGGCCAGCGCCGGCCGATCATCGTCGGACGCGATCATATCGAGGTAAGCGAGCGCGCCGATCAGCGCGCGCCACACGTTGATATCCGTCTCCTTGGTGAAGAGCCGTGCCATCTTGAGGAATTCGCTTAGCGGTCCAATCCCGGCAACTGTCGCCGCCCAAGTGTCGCTCACCAGGCCGAAGCGCTCGATAGGATCCAGCTCGACGAGATTTTTCGTCAGCTCGTCGAGCAGCTCAGGTGCGTAATGCACGCGATAAAAGCCGTGCCCGCCTTGATTGAGCAGTGCCCATTCGAGCTTGCCCGGAAGCTCGAGCGTCGCCTCACGCGAGGTCAGCAGCATCCGATGTGTGCTGAGGCCGCGCTCGTTCTTGGCCCGAATCATCAGCGGCACGTGCCAGATCTGATCGTTCGCCTCGGGCAGGTAGTAAAAGCGGCGCTGCGAGATCATGATCGATCGACCATCGGCGCCAGCCGCCGCGTCGACGATCGGAAATCCCGGCTGGAAGATCCAGGAATCCATCATCTTGCGCGCGGGCTCTTTCGAGGCCTCTTCCAGCGCATCCCAGAGATCGCTCGTCTCGGTATTGGCGAAGCGATGCTTCTTCAGGTAGAGGCGGATACCATCGCGGAACAGCTCGGGCTTGAGGTACTGCTCGAGCATCCGTAGCACCGCCGCGCCCTTCTCGTATGTGAGGATATCAAACATCGCGCGGCAGTCTTCTGGGCTCAGCACCGTATACTCGATTGGACGTGTGCTGCGGAGACCGTCCACCGCCATCGCGGCCGCACGCGACACTGAGAAGCTGTCCCATCGTTTCCAATGCGGCTTCCACGCGTCGACCGCGAGCATCTCCATGAAGGTGGCGAATGCCTCGTTGAGCCAGATGCCGTTCCACCACTTCATCGTGACGAGATCGCCGAACCACATGTGCGCGTTCTCGTGCGATACCACGTCGGCAACGCGCTCCAGCTCGGCGCGCGACGCGGCCTTCTCGTCGGCCAGCAGCGCGGTCTCGCGAAAGGTGATCGCGCCGAGGTTCTCCATCGCACCTGACGCGAAGTCCGGGATTGCGATTAGATCGAGCTTGTCGCCCGGATATGGCAGGCCGTAGTAGTCGGCGAAATACTTGAGCGAGAACGCGCCGATCTGTTTGGCAAACGAGGCCAGATTTTCCTTACCCGGCACGTGCACGATTCGAAGCGGCGTCCCGGCGTCGACCGGTTCGCTCACGACGAATTCGCCGATGATGAATGCGACCAGGTAGGTGGACATCGAGATCGTCTCTTTGAAGACGATTTCCTTCTTGCTGCCGGCGAGCGCGCGCGCGCTCTCCTGCCCGGCGTTGGAGATCGCGGCGAGATGCTCGTCGATCACGAGCGTCACCTTGTAGCTCGCCTTAAGCTCGGGCTCATCCCAGCATGGAAACGCGCGGCGCGCGTCGGTCGATTCGAATTGCGTAGTGGCCGCGACATGCGCCTTGCCGTCGGCATCCTGGTACTGGCTCCTATAGAAGCCGTGCAGCTTGTCATTGAGAATGCCGCTGAAGGAGATTTTCAATTTCCAGTCGCCGGTCTCGAGTATCGACGGAAAGATGAAATGCGCGCGCTCGCGTGACGGCTCCAGCTCGACCTTGCCCGCGATCGATTTGCCGCCGCGCTCGGCACTCGCGCTCCTGATTTCGAGCTCGAGCGCGTTGAGCACGACTTTGGCCGTGGCCTCGCGCACGATCACGTCGATGATTTCTTCGCCAGCGAAGGTGAACGCCTTGAGGTCGGGCACGAGCTTGATTTCGTAGCGCTTCGGCGTGACGTTTTTCGGGAGCCGGTATTCCTGGGCCCTGTCCTGAAGCGGTGCTCCTTCCTGGTCGCGCATGATGAAATCCTTCCGTCGAGAAAATCTGAAAAAGGTTTGGGCGCAACGCCCGCGTCGTCAAGATTATTTCAATCCATCGCCTCGCGCGAGGGAACCCAAAAAAAGAGACTCACGCGATTTACTCAATGCGTTGAGCAAAGTTACTCACGGATTTGCGTAAACTAGGAAGCCCGCGCCCGAGCCGAAGGCAGACTTCGTCGCTCAGTGCTCTTCGCGGTTTGAATTCGCGCCGATGGTGAAGACCTGATACGCGATGCTGTCCCAGGCGTTGTGGATGCCGACGAAGAGCAGCAACAACGCCGCGCCTCCGATACCGAACAGACCGCGTCGCGTGTGAATCGGCGCAAAGAAGGCCGACAGAGCCAGCCCGACGTAAGCCAAAAGCGGCAGCGCCGCGTGGAACAGCCAATCCTCGAACACCGGGCGATACACAGTTTGCCTGCGTACGCGGCGCGCCACGATTGCCGCGTAAACCGTTCCGGCTATGCCGATGATCTCGCAAAGCAACGCTGGCGCAGTAATCGTCTGCCACGGCGCAGTCAACATGGCCGACAATAGCAGCGCTGTCCCGAAATGGATGATGGTCGGCGTCGCGAATGCCGCACCGAGTTGCGTTCCACTAGTCGGCGGCCGTTGCGCAATCAGCGTCAGCACAACGAACTGCAATCCAATCAACGCGCCTGCAGCTGAGCCGACAATCTCATAGAAGCCACCCCATGCATTGAGCTCCGACATCGCTCTTGGCTCTTCAGGCCCGTGCTTGCAAAGTGTCGCGCTCCTGTCTCAAGGCAACCTCAGCGGACGTTCCATCCAGAGCACGTCCCAGTAGCGGCCGAATTTGCGCCCGTTCTCGCTGAAGATGCCAACCGCCTTGAAGCCGAAACGCTGATGCAGCGCGACAGACGCATCATTGGGAAGCGTGATTCCGGCGACGAGTCGATTCAGGTCCGCACCAGCGATCGCGTCCAACAGAGTCCGATAAAGCATCGTGCCGATACCGCGGCCGCCCGCGTCATGCGCGCAGTAGACGGTCACTTCCGCCGTGGTGTCGTAGGCCGCCCGTTCGCGAAATCGTCCTGTGCCGGCAAAAGCGACGACCTGCCCCGCTTCCTCGGCGACAAATAACTTATACCGCGGCCCCGTTGTGTGCTCCTTGAACCATTCGCTGAATCCCTCGACCGTGACCGGCTCGATCGTGAACGTGATCGGCGTGTTGATGACATAGTAGTTGTAGATCTCGACGATCCTGTGGAGATCGTGGCGCGTCGCGGGACGAACTGTAGTTGGCGGCATCGATGCGTTCCCCTCTTCTCCACCGTCCCGAGTTCTAGGCGGCGGCCAACTCGGCAAACGTCGTCAATTCAATAGCGCGCGACTCGATCGTATCGCGAACGCGCCGGCTGGTGAGGATACTGACCTCGCGCTGTGCCTCGGCGCGCGGGGGTGTCCGGCCGATATCCTTGGCCGGATGAAAGTAAATCTCGGTCGTACCTTCGCGCACCTTATCGAGCGTCGCGACGACGTAATCCTCGTCCAGATGGCCGCTCTGGTAGAGACCGAAAAGCCAGTCCGTAGATTTGATTCCTCGCTCGCGCATCATCCGGCTCGTCCGCCGCGCGAGCGCTCGAAAGATCACTGCCTCGACCATTTTGCGCGGGGCGTGATCGCGCCTGAGGCTCAGGTTCGGCGCGACACGTTCGCGCGGGAGCCGGATACAAGGAACCTTGAATTCGCTCGCCAGCTCGACCAGCAAATCGGCCATCAGCGGATGCACATGGAAGTTCAGGTGGCCGTCGAGATGATTCATCCGTCCAACCAGTTCGAAATGCCGCTCGACCTGTGCGCGGAGTTCAGGTCCAAGCTTGGCGCGCATCGAACGATCGAAGAAGTATCGGATTCCGGCAACGACGGGATTGCCGATGAACGTGCCCTGCGCGTTCACTGCGCCGCGCACGCGCGCCGCTTCGAGCACGCTCTTGCCTTTGCAGACGACAGCATGCAGTCCCACGTCGAGAGCGGGATAATCCTTCGCCGCAGCCGCGGCATCCGGGGCGAATCGCTCGGCCACCATCAGGCTCGCGCTCGTGATGATGCCGATGCGGTGCGCTTCGATTACGCCCGCATTAACTTCGGCCGAGAGGCCAAAGTCGTCCGCGTTAGGAATCAGCAATTTCAAGCAAGATATCCATCGATAGCTGCGGATAAGAGCGACAGAGCAGGTTGACGCGGTTTGCCACGAGCGCAATTTTGCCAGTTCTGCCTGGTACGCACACGATAGGTCATCGTGCACGATCCTGCGAGAGTTTTTCTAGTGGTTGGTTACTGTGGGTCACCGCAGATGATCCGGCGTTGGATAGTTGTTGGATAGCCGCTCGAGGGGAGGTGCGCCAATCCTTTGAAGCCCGACAAAAATCAATCAAAGAACCGCTTGAACGCATCAAGCGGCTCGAAAACCTTCAACCGGAGCAGTTCAAGTGTCTCTACAACGGGGGCGTGGTCCTCCGTAAAGACGATTGGCCAGCCAAACATGTAATTCAGCTGCACTGTATCTGGCACGAGGATCCGATATCCAAGCCGGGGTGGGGCCTCTCTGTGAGAAAGCGCGTGAAAATGGATACGGCTTTTCCGGCAGAAAGTTTGATTGGGTGCCGATGCTTGTCGGGATTCGACAGATCGCGAATTCGACTAAGCCACTTGTTTACATTGTAGGGCTGCAACTTCTCGACCAATTCAACTTGTTCATTGCTGAGCCCTTTAAGCACGGACGGAATCTGACTCGTGAAATCCTCGGGGCGGTCGCATATTGGAAACTGCAGGTGGTTATCGACCAGCCCAGCACGAGATTCAACCAATGCTACGTCCAAATAGTTGAGCGCAGTACGCAGATGCTGAGGGCACTCACTTACGATAACCGCGAGGTCATCGAGAGGTTCGGTCAATGGATAACGAAACAAATGCGGCTCGGACCGCTTAAGTTGAACCGCGACGGTGCCTGTCTGAGTCTGCCCGAAGACTTCTATCTTCTATTTGAGGTCCGCCAGCCGTTTATTGCTTTGGCGGACTAGCCGATCTGCCTCATCGATGAGCGGCATTGGGTAAGCGAAGGCGTGACACGGGGGATCCTATATTCTTGCGCAGAGTTTTTGATAGCCGGGTCGAAACAGTCACAAATTCTGCAGTATTGCGCCCGTCACGAAGTCCAACGCGCACAAGGGCTTCGTGACGGTGTTGCCAAAAACTATCCTGCCTGCCGCGACTCTGAATTAACGCATAGCGACCGATTTTCGAGGTTCAGCCATGCCGCACGGCAATAGCAATCCGCCGGCGCTCACGCACGGGCTCAGGGCGAAGTCGCGAGTGCCGAAACGCATACACTATCGCGCATTCACGAAGCACATAAACGACATGCTCGCCGATAGAAGCTGGACTGGTTGACGCCGGTGAATATTCCGCTGTTGCGCCGCTACGCCGAGCTGGACTATTGGGCCGAGCGGCTGCACCCCGTGCTGAAGATTTACGGTGAGTATCCGATCACGTCGAAGGGCGAGCCGCAGCGATTGCTCGATCAGCTTCGAGGCCTCGCGCGAGACATGATCCAAAGTAGGCGGCTGACGGCGACTCAGACGACAGCGACGGGAATGGCCCGCAATAGGCGTCACACTTGGGGTTTCCCCAGCATTCGAGAGGCGATGCGGGGATGGGTAGGTGGAGATGGACGAAGCGTTTATAGCGGCTGTAATGCCTGAAACGGCGATCTGCGGACTTGAGGGCTGCGGTGTTCGGTTCGAGCCGCACAGCGACATCAGCGGTTCTGCACTCCGGCGCATAAGGTTGCGGCGCATCGTGCCGGGCAACGGCAAGCGCCGTCTACGTCGGCCGACGTGTCCGACATAGAGAAGCCGCGCCGCAAGGCTCAGCAGATGGCCTGGCCGGATAGCGTCAACGGCGATGCGAAGGGCGTATTCCGCTCGACTCGTCACCTGCGCGGCAAGGCCAAGATGCAGGTGCGCTCGCGAAGCGGCTTCGGATACTACGTCTGCTGCGGCGGGCTGATGGCCCACGGCGACAACTTGAGCATTGCGACTGCGCCGCTCATCCGAACGCTCGATTCGGAAGTTGAGACGGTCCTATCACGCGACGGGAAGCGACTGGCATGATTCCGTCCCGGATCATTCAACACCGCTCAAGTTTTCACCAAGCGCGTTCTCGGATTACCGATGTCTTCGGTCAAAAATTGACGGTGCTTGTGTTTTCTGCGGGCACGGTCATCGGCAGGACTACGAGTTCCTTCCGCGAGCGGGATGGACCTTGAACTTCTTGACGGCGCGCGTGACCGAAACAAATATGACCACAAAGATCAACGTCACAGTAGGCGATCGTGTCAGCGAGTACGATCGCGAGTACCACCAGTGCTGGCGAGCAGCTACCTGCGTAGGTAGCCCCCCAGCTTCGCCAATTTTGCTTGCGCAATTGCACGAGCGCGCAATTACCCTCGCAAGAAGGCCCACGATCGCTCCCCTTGTGAGTCGCAGCGCGGATCTCACATCCCGGCGGAACTACCATTCAGGAAGAGGGGTTGTCGATGATGAACGGACGTTCTCGGCTGAACAACAGCATCAGGCAACTCGCCGGCAGGGATGACGAGACTCTCAGACTCCTCAAGTGTTGCTGGCCCATCACCTATGCCTCCTCAAAATTACTGACCCGCAGTGACGGGTGGCTGGAGGTGTCGTAGCACCTGAAGGAAGTGTATGAGCGATTCATTGAACATGACGGGATCCTGAAGAAACGCGAAGTGATTGACGTCAGGCAGAATCAGTTCTCCGCACCCAGGAATCAGGGCGGCCATGTGGTCGGTGTCCTCACGCTTGATCGCTTCGTCATGATCCGCGTCGACGATCCACGTGGGCACAGCGATGCGTCTTAACTCATCATCCGAGAAATGCGGTTTGCTCGCCCACAACTGCTCAATGTTTGCTCGGAATTTCGAGTACGCGGTAGGGGTGGGTGATAGCTTCGAGTATTCTTTTGACGCACGCTCGAAAAAGTCATGGAACACGGAGCTTTTGCTGAGATCCTTTACTGAAGCCGGGTTGGAATTCGCACCAAAGGCAAATAGACACGTCAACCGCTCCGGATGATGAATGGCGATTTCCAGGCCGATAATTGCTCCGTCACTCCAACCCACCAGGGCGGCTCGACGAATATGGAGGTAGTTCATCAGAGATATGACATCAGTTGCCATGAGCTGGTAGCGGATCGGTGTGCCATTTCGGGTGCTACGTCCGTGTCCGCGGCTGTCTAGGACGATCACCTTGTACTGCATGGCCAAAACAGGCACTTGCAATCCCCAGTAGTCCGAGTTCGCCAGGCCGCCATGCAGGAAGATGATGGGATCGCCATGGCCAAACTCTGCGTACCAGAGCCGAATGCCATTGACTGGCGCCAGGCCACTGCGCTCTGGCTGAGGTAGTTTTGGTGTCGGTGGTAGAACCATCCAAGGATACTCGGCGAAGATGGTTCGTGGGGCCATGATGACGGCGATGAAAACCATGAGCGATAAACGAAGGCACCGCATCCAGAGCCTCAACCCTGTTCCTCTTGAGTCAGATTACTGGGCTCGTATCTAACTGGCGCGATCGGAAAAACAGGACTAACCATCCTGGTATCTTGAGGATAGATGGTGTTGCTTATAGAGGAAATCAAATCCATAGTCACTAGGGGTTGATCTCAGTTTTGGTGATACATTATCGACCTGGTCTCCTTAAGCAACCGATCCCGCGTTGCGTCTAAACAAATTAGCAGCAAGCATCCGGAGTTCGCTCGGCGAAATCGATCTGCGCTTCGCCCGGCCGGTTAATCAGCGGTACGTAGAACTCGGCGCGTTGCAGACGCCGCTCGCGCCAACAGTCGCCTACCTGCTCCTACCCACTCGATAACCTTCCGCTCTCGGTTGACGACGTAGCCGCATCGCGGTTATGCGTTGCTTGCCGGCTCTCTGCGAACGATCTCTCAAGCTGCTCGCGCTGGTCTCGAAGGTTACCCGTCCTCATTTTGGTTTGAGAGATTTCGACGAAACTCGGAGGAGGGCGAACGAAAAGGTCCTCTCGGGCACCCGATAATCTGAGAAAGGCTGCCAATTCGGCGGATTTTTTTCGACTGTTGCAGCGAGATTGCGATAGCCGCACGACACATTCTTGAACGATCCGACGTGTGTAATTCCCATTGTTAAATTCTCTAAAAGTGTCGAACCTAATCATTGGCGCCGAGTAAGCTGGATTGTCAATGGCGGCCCCGCGGCCGAGGGCCGGGCATGCTGACCTGTTAAAGGCTGCCGCGTGGCGCGTCGGTCCCTCCCCGTGCGGTCATTACTTGTTCGAACGGAGCTTCCAGCTGTGCCACTTGTGCGGACAAACGCCGGTTGTGGGTCTCCTGCTCCTCGCTTTGCTCGGTCAGTTGTTGAATATGCTTAGCCTGAAGGTAGAGCTGCTCCTGCTGCTTCTGGTTCTTTGTGGCCTGCTTCTGCAGTTCGTTCAGCAGCATCGGAATTAGCTCCTGATATCGCACGCTTTCGATCTTGCCGTCGACGCCGTGGCCCACTGGTTCCGGGTACACCCGCGCGACGTCCTCCGCAATTAGCCCGTCTTGACGCTCACCCCGTGGATCTTGCTTGTAGCGGAAGGTCACGGGCCGTAACTTGAGCAGTCCTCCACTGCGCTCATCCATCGGTTGAATGTCGCGTTTGTAGCGCGCGGCGCGGGCGGGGGCCATCCGTGACGCGCTTGCGGCTTTACGCTGGCGGCGATGAGTATTCCACCAGTGCTAGGCTACCCTTGAATCGCCGGGACTCCAGTTGTCACGGGCCTCTACACGCTACTCTTGCCGTTGATTGCTTTCGCCGCGCTCGGTTCGTCCCGTTACTTAGTGGTGGCGGCGGATTCGGCGACCGCGGCGATTCTTGCCGGGGGCCTCTGCAGATGGCGCCCCTAGCAAGCGAGCACTTCGTCGCGTTAGCTGGAATGGTAGCGCTGATGGCAGGCGCGCTCCTGTTTCTTGCAAGAATATTTGCACTCGGCTTCTTGGCTGATTCTCTGTCTCAGACGGTGCTTGTGGGATTCCTCCCTGGCGTCGCCTTTCAGGTTGGAATCGCGATGCTTGGGGACATGCTCGGCATGCAGTTAACTCCAACCGCACGCTCGAACAACTATTCGAGGCGTTCGTGGCTGGCGTGCCGCAAATTTCCCCACCTTCTGTGTGGCGGCTGCGGTAGTAGCGTTTTTGAAAGCAGCGTCGGAATCTCTCGCGAGCTCACTTTCGGAAGGCGGCGAAAGCGTCGAATGGAAGAACGTCGGCAATTCGGGTGCATCATGCGAAAAGCGATCCAGGCATGGCGATGGAGGCGGGCGACGCCAGTACGCCGCCAGGCGCGAAAGCATTCGATTCAGGATTTCTCTGCCCGGGCGATACCTTCTCGCACAAGTTCTGAGAGCCCGGAGTATACAAGTATTTCTGCGCTCCGCATGAGACTTCGGGAATGGCTGGGAAGATAACAGTCCTTCCCAAGGATCAGGCGCCGCGTTGATCAAACGCTGATCCGAGCGATCAAACCTATCGCGAAGCCGAACACAGCGTAATCAGCCCTAGGAGTCACCCGATACTGACTCCGCGCGGCTAGTTTCGCGGATTCTCCATGGATCGGTACTGCGAGTTCGAACATTTCGCTCCGGCAAACAGGCATAAATGCACGGTACTCTTTGACTCGCGTCGCTCGGTCACTGCGGTTCAACACCAGCAGCTGTTGGCGTAGGGCTAGGAATCTCCGTCTCCGGCCGACGCGCGCCGCAGTGATTTTCGAGTGGGTCGGGATGCCGTTAGTGGAAAAGTACGGCCCAAAGGGAGTGGCGTCAGCCCCTCGATGGCGTCCTTTTGTGCGATTCGTAGCTCAAAAATTCTGATCGAGGGGGCACCAACATCGGTCCGGGCGTTGGCAGCGTCGTTGAGGACGATGAGATCACGCTGGGATCACTCTGAGTTCGGGCCAGAGCTGGCACCACTTCGACGCCTTGGCGTTGTAGCGGTCGGAGCGAAAGTTTTTTGTTCGATTAGGACGTACCAGCATTTGTTCGAG
>JASHPB010000241.1 GCA_030038355.1 Candidatus Binataceae bacterium | reverse complement strand
TCCTCGCCGAGGGCCGACAAAATCTCCGGCCCCAATTTGTTGATATCGCCCGCGCCAAGCGTTGTGATCAGGTCCCCCGGGCGCGATGCCGCCGCTACCGCCGACGCAGGATCCGCCGCGCTCAGGTAGTGAACATCGAGATGTCCGCGCGCGCGCATCGCCTCGTAGAGCCGTCGCGAAGACACGCCGTCGATTGGCTCCTCGCCCGCGGCATAGATATCCATCAGGAAGAGCACGTCGGCATCATCGAAAGCCGTGAGGAACTCATCGAACAGGTCACGCAGACGCGTGTATCGATGCGGTTGGAAAATCGCCACAACTCGGCGATGGAACGCCGCGCGCACGGCAGCAAGCGTCGCGCGCAGCTCGGCAGGATGATGCGCGTAGTCGTCGAGCACGATTCGTCCGCGCGCCTCGCCCTTGATCTCCATGCGCCGGCCGATACCGGCGAATTTCTTGAGCGCCGCCGCGGCACGCTCGAAATCGATTCCGAGCTGCATGGTTGATGCGAGGGCAGCCAGCGAGTTGAGCGCCACGTGGACGCCGGGCGTGGGAATACTCACCGTGCCGAGCTGCCTGCCTTTTTCGATCACGTCGAACTCGGTCGACAGGCCATCGATCTTTATGTTCTCAGCGCGGAGATCAGCGTCGGCCGCGACGCCATACGTCACCACGGGCTTGCGCACATGGGCGAGCAGGCCTCGCACGTTGACGCTGTCGATTCCGAGCACCGCGACGCCGTAGAACGGCACGCGATTGATGAAGCTCAGAAACGCCTCGCGCACGCGGTCCATGTTGCCGTAGTGGTCGAGATGCTCCGGGTCGATATTGGTCACGATCGCGATGGTTGGCATCAGCAGCAGGAATGATGCGTCACTCTCGTCCGCCTCGGCGACCATGAAGTCGCCGCCGCCGAGGCGCACGTTGGTGCCGGTGTTGCGAAGGTTACCGCCCACCGCGACGGTCGGATCGATTCCCGCCTCTTCCATGATGAGGCCAACGAGCGCCGTGGTCGTCGTCTTGCCATGCGTCCCTGCCACCGCCACGCCGAGCTTGGCCATCCGAAGCAGCTCGCCCAACATCTCCGCGCGCGCGATCACCGGAATCTTGAGTTCGCGAGCGCGCGTTACTTCGGGATTCGAGAACTTGACGGCCGACGAAATCACCAGCGCATCGACCCCGGTGCTCAAGTGCGACGGATGATGCCGGTACTCGATCTCGACTCCGAGCTTCGCAAGCCGCTCGGTAGCCGCGCCCGGCTTGACATCGCATCCGCTGACGCTCATCCCGAGGCGCACACACAACTCCGCAATCCCACTCATGCCCGCGCCGCCGACGCCTATAAAATGTAGCCGCCGCTCACGGGTCAAAAGACCGTTTGGATGCAGCTCGCTCACGCGGCCCGTTTCTCCTCCGCGACTGCAAAGCAAACTTTGGCGATTCGGCTCGCCGCATCGGGCCGGGCGAGGCGATGCGCGCGTTTACCCATTTCAATTAGCTCTGCCAGATTCTGCAGCATCACATCAATTCTGAACGCGAGATTCTCGCCAATTTTATCATCGTCCAGCACGATTGCACCGCCGCCCCATTTCTCGATTACTCGCGCGTTCTGAAGTTGCTGCATGTCTTTGTGGAAGGGGTATGGCACGTAAATCGCCGGCCGCGCCGCGAGCACGATGTCAGTAATGGTCATCGCACCGCCGCGCGCAATCGCCAGATCGGCGCGTTCGAGCGCCGACGGAACATCATCGATAAATGGAACTACTTCTGCCTGAAACGGCAGTTCCCGGTATCCCTGCCTCACCAACTCCACGTCCGCCTCACCAGTCTGATGAACAACGGTCAGATTTATAACACTTTTTCCGATAATTTTAAAAGCCTTTAGGACACCAATATTTAACCTGTGTGCTCCGGTCGATCCGCCTAAAACAAGGATTTGAGTTTGACCATCGGCCTGCCGGGGCGCTGGCCGGAACCCTGCCCGCACCGGATTCCCCGTGACCTCCACCCGCTTGCCCCTGAAGTAGGCCGTCGCATCGGGGAAGCCGACGCAGATCCTACTTGCGAATCGCCAAAGCAGCTTGTTTGAAAGTCCCGGCAATGTGTTCTGCTCCATGAGCACGAGCGGGATCCTTGCGAGGATCGCCGCGACGCCGATCGGCGCCGATGCGTAGCCGCCCGCGCCGACGATCACGTCGGGGCTGACGCGCTTGACGAGCGCGCGCGCCATCAAAATTGCGCGCGCAAACTCCGACACCGCCTTGGCGCGCCCGCCGAGGCCGTGCCCGCGGATTCCATGAACCGGGAAGAGTTCGTAGCGAAGGCTGCTCTTCGGCAACCATCGCGCTTCCATGCCGGCGCTGGTACCGACAAACAACACTTCCGTGTCGGGACGCTCGCGCATCATTTCCTCACCGAGCGCGACCGCGGGAAAGAGATGCCCTCCCGTGCCGCCGCCCGCGATTATGACCCTCATCTAACCGCGGGCCGCCGCCCGAGCGCGAGCAACGCGCCGAGCGTCGCCATCGAAATCACGATCGCTGTTCCGCCGTAGCTCAAAAACGGCAGCGGCAGCCCCTTGGTCGGAATCATGCCGATCACCACGGCCATGTTGACCAAGGCTTGCAGTGAGAGCAACGACGTGAGCCCCACCGCGAGCAGACTCGCAAACGGATCGGGCTCGTCGTGCGCAATTTTCATCCCGCGAAACAGGATAACGAGGAAGAGTCCCGTCACCACCGCTGCACCCACCAAGCCGAAATCCTCGCCGATCACGGCGAACACGAAATCGGTGTGCGCCGCCGGGAGATAGAACATCTTCTGTCGCCCAACACCGAGGCCAACGCCCCACTTGCCGCCCTCTCCCAGGGCGATAAACGATTGCGTGAGCTGAAAGCCCGCACCGCGCGCGGTCGCCCAGGGATCGAGGAACGTCGTGAGGCGCTTCATGCGGTAACTTTTCGCGACCGCCTGCGTCACGAGAACTCCGAGTGCGCCCGCTCCCGCGACTCCAAGTTGCTTCAGGCTCGCGCCCGCCGCGAACAGCATCGCGAACAGTACCGCCGCGATCATCACCGTGTTCCCGAAGTCGGGTTGCTTCAGCACCAGGATCGCTACCGGCGCGACGATCACGAACGCAGGCAGCGCGCCCGCTGCGAATGATTTCATCCGATCGATGCGGCGGCTCAAGAAATCGGCCAAAAGGAAAACGAGGGCGATTTTGACAAACTCGGAGGGCTCGATCACCGCCGGTCCCAGATGCAACCAGCGCCGCGCGCCGCCGCGCACGATTCCAAGGCCCGGAACGTACAGACCGACGAGCAGCACGCCCGCAAAGCTTGCGAGCGGCCAAACGATCTTGCGGAGCCCGTAAACCGAGAGCTGCGAGAGCAGCATCAGCGTGACCACGCCCACCGCGATATGCACCAGCTGGAGCTTGAAGAAGTGAAACGGGTCGCCGGTTTTCTCGAGTCCGAGGAAATACGTGGTGTCGAGCACCATCATCAGCCCGAGCATCAGCAGCACCGCGGCCGGTACCCATAACCACGGGTCCGGACGCCGCGCGCCGACGGTCTCAAAGCGCGCGAACCAGCTCTTCAAATACCTTGCCACGATGCGCGTAGTCCCTGAATTGATCGAAACTCGAACAGGCCGGCGACATCAGGACGGTATCTCCGCGGCGTGCGGCGCGCGCAGAGGCCTCCACGGCATCCTTCAGCGTCGGCACCACGAAAATCTCAGTCGCACCCGAAAGCTCGGCGCGCATCGCCTCGCGCGCTTCGCCGTTGAAAATCGCAAGCCGGACTTTTTCGCGCAGCGGCTTTTTGAGCGGCGCGTAGTCACCGCCCTTGTCGTGGCCGCCGGCGATTAGAATTATCGGCGCGGGCACAGCGTCGATCGCCTCGACCACGGCGCCGACGTTGGTCCCCTTCGAATCATCGATCCAGCGCACGCCGTCTTTTTCGCGCACCAGCTGAATCCGATGTGGCAGTCCCTTGAACGCCGCGAGCGCGTGCCCGATCACCGCAGGCTCGATGTCAAACGCGAGCGCCGCGGCTGAGGCCGCCATCGCGTTGGCAAGGTTGTGTCGCCCGCCGAGATGAAAGCCCGCGAGCCCGATCGTGCCCTTGCGGCCGCCGAAATCGAAAGCGAGCGTTTTCTCCGCGGGCCAGATTGCCCAGCCGTCGTGCTGCTGATGGAAGCCGAACGAAATCGCGCGCGAGCGCACTGTCTTCGCGAGCTTGAAGACGTTCGGATCGTCGCGGTTCAAAATCGCAAAATCGCCGGCGCCCTGGTTCTCGAAGATTCGCGCCTTGGCCACACCATAATCCTCGAGGCCGTGATAGCGATCGAAATGATCGTCGCTCAGATTCAGATGCGCTCCGACGCGCGGATGGAAATCGACGATCGTTTCGAGTTGGAAGCTCGACACTTCGGCGACGCAGATATCGAATCTGCCGCCTACCGCATCGACCAGCGGCGTGCCGAGGTTTCCGCCGACGAAGGTGCGGCGGCCTGCAGCTTTCATGATATCGCCGAGCATAACGGTCACGGTGCTCTTGCCGTTGGTACCGGTGATCGCCGCGATCGGCGCCGTGATAAAGCGGCTCGCGAGCTCCAGCTCGCCGATGATTGGCACATGCCGCGCCGCGGCGCCCGCGAGCATAACCGAATCGCGCGGCACGCCCGGGCTCGTGACGACCAAATCGACGCCTTCGAGCCATTCGGCGCGCTCCGCGCCGAGATGAGCGGCGCCCGCAGGTAGTTTCGCGCGATCGATCGTCTCGCTGCGATCGGTGAGCACGAGCCGCGCACCACGTTCGGCAAGGAAGCGCGCCGCCTCGAGCCCGCTTACTCCGAGCCCGACGACCATCACGCGCTTGCCCGCGAGTTCCATCATCGAATCTTGAGCGTGCTCAAGGCGACCAGTCCGCAAACGATTGAGATAATCCAGAAACGGACGACCACGACGGTCTCGGGCCATCCTTTAAGCTCGAAATGATGATGAATCGGCGCCATCAGGAAGAAACGCTTCCCGCCGGTGAACTTGAAGTAGTAGCGCTGGATCAGAACCGACACCGTCTCCAGCACGAAAACTCCGCCCGCGATCACCAGCGCGAGTTCCTGCTTGGCCAGCACCGCGACCAGACCGAGCGCCGCGCCCATCGAGAGCGCGCCGACATCGCCCATCATCATCGAAGCCGGATAGGCGTTGTACCAGAGGAAGCCGAGCGACGCGGCGATCAGCGAGGCGCAGAAGATCGCAACCTCACCCGAGCCGATGACGTGCGGAATCTGCAGATAGGTCGAGAACTTCAGGTTGCCTGCGGTCCACGAAAAAACCCAGAAGCAGAGCGCCACTGTCATGACCGGACCGATCGCAAGACCGTCGAGTCCGTCGGTCAGATTCACGGCGTGCGACGAGCCGACGATCACAAGCATCGCGAACGGAACATAAAGCCAGGCGTGCAGATTTGGATGCACGTTCTTCAGGAACGGCACGGTCAAATGGGTATCGAAGCCGAGCCCCCAGAAGAGCCAGGCAGCCGCGATAAATGCGCACGAGAAAGTCGAAATCAGCTTGGCTGATTCGCTTAGTCCCGCGCCCTTGCCGCGCGTGAGTTTCAGGTAATCATCGGCGAAGCCGATCGCGCCGAAGCTCACGGTCACGAAGATCGCGAGCCAGACGTAAGGATTCGTGAGATCGGCCAGCAGCAGCGTGGCGATAATCGTCGCCGCGCACACCATCAGGCCACCCATCGTCGGCGTGCCCGCCTTCTTCTGATGTGCGACCGGCACCACCTCGCGAATCGTCTGGCCGATATGGGCGGCGCGGAACCGCTCGATCAGCATCGGTCCGAGCACCATAGCAATCGCGAGCGAAGCTAATCCTGCAAGCACCGAGCGCAACGTCTCGTAGCGTAGAACGTTGATGCCCGCGTGATGCGCGTGCAGTTTGTAGAGCAGCAGGTACAGCATCAGCGCCGCGGCAATCGCGGCCTTTTCAACTGTGCCTATGCGCCATCTGCTCCGCAATGTCGCGGACGACGGCGCGATCATCGAACCGGAGTACTCTGGCTCCGACGAGCTGATAATCTTCATGCCCCTTCCCCGCCACAATCACCGCATCGCCAGGCTCGGCGACTTCGAGCGCGAGTTTGATCGCGCTCCTGCGATCAGGCTCGACGACGTAGCCGCGGCCCTTGAGGCACGCGTCGGCAAGTCGTGAAAGTTTAGCTGCGACCAACCCCTGCTCGACCTCGGCAATAATCTTGAGCGGATCTTCGGTGCGCGGATTGTCGGAGGTGAGCACGGGCAAGTCAGCAATGCGGCCGGCTATTTCACCCATGATCGGCCGCTTGCCACGATCGCGATCACCGCCGCATCCGAAGACGCAAACCAGCCGGCCCTTGCAGAGGGCGCGGAGCGTCTTCAGCACCGCTTCGAGCGCGTCAGGCTTGTGGGCGTAATCGACCAGCACCGTCACACCCGGTGTGGCCGCGACAGCCTCCAATCTGCCGGGGGCCCCCGGGCATCGCCGCACACCTTCCGCCACCGCCGCCGCATCGATGCCCAGGGCCACCGACAGGGCCGAGGCCCCGAGGATATTGAGTAGGTTAAGCTCGCCGATGAGCGACGAGTGAACTTCGATTTTCTTGCCGAGCACCGAGATTGTGGCGCGGATTCCCTCGAGCCCTGCCGAGAAGCTCTCAGCGTGAGCATCGAGCGCACGATCGAGGCCGAAGCTCACCTTGTGGGTCTTCACCGCGTCGAGAATGCGCTTGCCGTAAGGATCGTCGCCGCGCACGACCGCGATCGGATCGACGCCATTACTTTTCGGCAGGAGTTCGGTGAAGAGCCGGAGCTTCGCCTGGAAGTAGTCTTCCATCGTGCCGTGATCATTCAGGTGATCACGGCCCAGGTTAGTGAAAGCACAAGCGCGGAAGTTGAGTTCCTCGACTCGCCCGTTCGCGATTCCTATCGAAGAGACTTCAGCCGCGACGTGTCCGATTCCTTCGCGCTCCATCTCGGCGAGCGACGATTCGAAGTCAATCGACTCAGGCGTGGTGAGGCCGTGATAGAGCGTGCGGCCGCGCGCGAAGATCCCGATCGTGCCGATGATTCCGGCGGGCAGGCCCGCAGTCTCGAAGATCGAAGCCAGGAGATAGGTCGTCGTGGTTTTGCCCGCGGTGCCGGTGATGCCCACCAGCTCAAGGCGGCGGCTCGGCGCATTGTAGAAGCGCGAGGCGACCGCGCCCATCAGAAGGCGCGGCCGCTCGCACTCGACCAAAGTCACCGCGGGGCGCGTCGCTGCATCCTCAACCTCATCCGCCACCACCACCCGCGCCCCGCGTTTGAATGCATCCTCTATGTTCGCGCGGCCGCGCTCCTTGTCGCGCGCGGTCGAGAAAAAGACGTAGCCGGGTTTCGCCTGCCGCGAGTCATAGCAGAGCCCGGCGACGTCGACGTCGGCGGTTCCGACGATTCGGCGTAGTGCGAGACCCGCGAGGAGCTCAGCAAGTTTCACAGCCCCGCCCTGGCCATCAGGCGGCGGCTCACCTTGCGGGAGCGGCTCGAAGCTCGCGCCGGCAGAACATCAGTGCTCGGTGCGAGCTCGAGCTTCACCGTGGCGTGGTTGAGCGGCGCACCTGGTGACGGCTCCTGTGCGACTACGTAACCTGTGCCGTTGATATCGACGGTGAGCTTGAGGCTCTTGGCGGCCTCCAGAGCGCGCCTAAGACTCATGCCGGAAAAGTCGGGCGTAGTTTTGATCAGCTTCTTGCCGGTCAGCACCGGAAGAATTTCATCGCTGTCCGAAATCGCGAGCACGCCGCGCTTGGGATGCTCGAGCTTGGGCAACGGAATCATGCTGGCGGTGTCGTAGGTCGGAGTCGGCGGCGCGATGTTGAGATCGCGCAGCGCGCCGGCCGCAATTTGGCTGAAGACAGGTGCAGCGACCAGTCCGCCGAAGTGGCCATGGCCGACGTCGTAGAGCACGACGAGGATCAGAAGGCGCGGATCGTCGGCGGGCAAAAATCCCACGAACGACGACACATGCCGATTTTGAAAGTAGCTGCCGTTCTCCGGATTCACCATCTGCGCGGTACCAGTCTTGCCCGCCACCAGGAAGCCATCGACCTGCGCTTTGCGGCCGGTGCCGTCGGAACCGTTCACGACGTTGCGCAGCAGCAGATTCATCTGGTGCGCGACGTCGGGTGAGATCGCGCGGCGCACGACCTGTGCCGGATGCTCCACGAGCTCGTTTCCCTCGGCATCGTAGGCGGCGCGCACGATATGCGGCCGCACGATTAGGCCGCCGTTGGCGATGGCGGCGTAGGCGACAGCGAGCTGGATCGGAGTCACCGAGACCCCCTGTCCGAAGCCGTGATTGGCGAGATCGATCTCGCGCCAGTGATTCGGCTTGTTGAGCTGCCCGGCCGCTTCGCCCGGAAGATCGATTCCCGTATGCGCGCCGAGACCGAAAGCCTTGAGCCCGTCGTAAAAGCGATTCGCGCCGAGCGAAAGCGCAATCTTGGCCGCGCCGATATTCGACGACACCTCGAGGATATTGGCCAAGTCGAGCCATCCGTGCGGCGAGTCGTCGTGAATCGTGCGATGGTCAACCATCCACGCGCCGTTCTCACAGTAAATCTGCTTGTTGGGATTGATGGCACCGTCGGCGAGTGCAATCGAGGCGAGAATTCCCTTCATCGTCGAGCCAGGTTCGAAGGCGTCCTGCACGGCGGCGTTACGCAGCCGATCATGCACGTTATTCGGATCGGCGTTGACGTTGGCCATCGCGATCACTTCGCCGCTGAAGGGATCGAGCACAATCGCCGCGCCGTGCTTGGCGCCGCTGGTCGCCACTTCATCGGCTAACTCGCGCTCGGCCAGCGCCTGGATTGAGGAATCGATGGTTAGTTCAAGTTTAGCCCCCGGCTCGGGACCTTTCAGAGCGAGTGGCGTGTCGCAAATCTGGTGACCGAGCGCATCGTGATCGACGCGCAGTTCGACCGGCTGGCCGCGCACCAGCTTGTCGTACTCGAGTTCCAACCCGGAGAGCCCCTGACCATCCATCCCCGCCAACCCAACCACCGAAGCGGCCAGGTTGCTCTCCGGGTAGAAACGCTTGTACTCGCTGAGTGCGCCGACCCCCTCGATTCCGACGGCTTCCGCGGCGTGCGCCTCGGCGGGCTCGACGCGCCGCGCCAGCCATACGAAGGGCGCCGGTTTGCGAATGTCGCTTTCGAGATCGCGGTCGCTGACCTGGAGCACGGACGCGAGTTTGGCGCGCTCGGCGGCGGTCGAGTCTTCGAGAACCTGTCTCGGATGCGCATAGACTGAGCGCCGCTCGACCGAGAGCGCGAGCGGAGTCCCCTTGCGATCGACAATCGGGCCGCGCACCGCGGCAAGTTTCTCCTCTCCCGAGTGTTCGTTGAGCGCGAGCGAGTCGAGTCGCGAGCCCTCGAACGCGACCAGCGCAAGGAGCCGCATCATCGCAAGCGCGAACAACCCCACCAGCGCGAAGGTCAGCGTACCGATTCGCGTGCGGCGCTGTTTGAACTGCGCGTTCACGGCATCATCACCACCTGCCCGCGGGTCGGCGGCGCGAGACTGTATTTCTGCGCGAGTTCACGGAGGCGCTCGTGGGAAGAAAGCTGCGCCTCGGTCAGCCAGAGCGCGCGGTTGTCGTTCTCGAGCTGGGCGTTCTCGACCCGAAGCGTGGAGATTCGATAGCCCTCACGCAGAGCCTCGAGCCGCACCATCAGCGTGGCAAAGCCAACCAGCGCGATCATCACGATGAGGACGGCGGGCACAACTTTCGACGGCGGCTTGAGCGGGCGCGGACGACGACTCACGGCGCGTTCCTTTCAAGGCATCGAAGTTTCGCGCTCCGCGCGCGGGGGTTAGTCGCGATTGCTTTCGCGCCGGGGCGCAAGACCTTGGTCGTGACGCGGCTGAAGGCGCCGTCGCTTGCGAGTTCGCGAAAGCGTTCTTTCACCGGGCGATCTTCGAGCGAATGATACGAGATAACGGCGAGACGGCCACGCGGCACCAGCATCGCGGGCGCGTCGCGAAGAAAATCGGCGAGGCTTTCCATCTCGCGATTCACGGCGATTCGGAGCGCCTGGAAGGTCCGCGTCGCAGGATGCATCCCGCCACGCCGCTTCGGGCCGAGCGCACGTTCGACGAGTGCACGCAGCTCGCCGGTGGTCTCGATTCGGCGTCGGCGACGGGCCTCCACGATCGTCCGTGCGATCCGCCTGGAGGCCCGTTCCTCGCCGTAGGTATAGATGATCCGCGCCAGTTCCTCCTCCGCCTCCTCATTGACCAGGTCGTACGCGCTGAGCGTCTCCGACCGGTCGAACCGCATGTCGAGCGGACCATCCTGCCTGAAGCTCAAGCCGCGCTCAGGATCATCGAGCGCGAAACTGCTCATTCCAAGATCGGCGAGAATACCGTCGGCGCCGGGAAATCCGGCCTCGCGCATGATTTGGCCAATCGA
>JASHPB010000240.1 GCA_030038355.1 Candidatus Binataceae bacterium | reverse complement strand
CGTATTCGGCGCGTGATTGCGCCGCCGTGGCGGCCCATGATGCTGGCTGCCGCCGATTCGAAGCGCTCGAACTCGGCTTCCGTGCCGGGATAGATATAGAGCGCGGCTACCATCGTCAGCGGTTTCGATTCCATTCGTCCTCCGCGGCGCGGCATCCATAGGCGCCCGCTTGACAACGATACTGCGACCCACCGAGGAGCGGCGCAACCGGCGCTTATCCGCTTGCGGGCAATTGTATATAAGAAACAGACAATAGATGGTTAAACCCGGGTCTCGACTGAGTTCTCGCTCCGCTTTAAGGCGGCGCCCTTTCAGGCGCAGTGCGAGATCTCCCCAGGTAACACTCCGTGACCTTCACCACCCAGCCGCCGGGTTTACGCGATGGCCCCTTGGCCGATAGAGCTTCGCGGTCTTGTGCCCGCTCGCCCTAAACCACCCCGCCTTCCATCCGCTTCCTGTTCGTCGGCTCGCGGCTTTGCTCCGCGCTTCCTTCGGACCCACCTCACGCTGACGCCCTTGCGCTTCGCTCGTGCTCGCCGCGGCATGCTCGCACAGAGGACTTTCACCTCCTAGTTACGCGCCATGCTGGGCGCACCGAAAAGGGCGCCGCGGCAGCTGCCACGGCGCCCTGTTGCGGACGGTATCAGGAGCCTTACGGCGCTGCCTTGACCATCGCCTGGGTGGTGAAGAAATCCTTGTCCACGGCGCCCATGTTAATGTACCAGCATTCGCGCTCAGGCGTATTCTGCGCCGGCAGATAGCACATCGTGGCGAAGCCCGACTGCACGTCGTAGCGCCCCGAGCCGACGATGAACTCACGCTTGAACGGATAGATGGCTACCTTCGCATCGGGAACCGGGCGGTCGCGATAGGTGGCCCAGAAGATATTGGTCCGCCAGAGCGAGCCCTTCTGATCGTAGCCGTCAACGTACGGCTCGAACCACATCTCGGAGTCGAGATACACGATCGTCTTAGAGTCGAGCACGTTGTTCGCGGCGTCGGTGCGGCGGACAGGGGTCGCCTCGACGATATAGACGTGGCGCATCTCCCAGTCCTCGGGGCACGCGGTCGCGCCGCCGTCGTACTGGCAGGTCACCTCGGGCGAGTTCTTCGCATGCGCAACTGCCAGCATCTCCTTCTCGCCGAGGAATCTGTAATCGTACTCCTGGGTCTTCGGATTGAAGCCTGAGTAATGGTCGGGATCGAAGCTCTGCGTGCCGGTGGCCGAGCTATTGAGCGACTCGTTCAGGCGACGCACGCGACGGGTGCCTGGAGTCCACGACCAGCTATCGTCGCCGCGGGTTGCGTCGGCATAGCGGAAGCGGATGATGCCCTGGCCGCGAGCTTCCTCAGGCGCGAGCACGGGATAAAGGCCGAACAGCCAGAGGCGGTTGGTCTTCTGGAAATCCGGATCGATCGGAACCGGCTCGACTTCGGTGCGGCCGATCAGATCGTAACCGGCGTAGTGGCCGACCTGGATGTCGTTGATCACGCGCTGCTGCGCGCCGGGTTTCACGTACTCGACCTGGCAATCGTAGAAACGGAGATCGTAGTCATCGGACGCGATCGGGCGGAACACGTTGTTCCACATGATCTTGGTTGCGGCGTAGGGGTCGTTGGAATCGATCAGCGGAAAGGGCTGACCGGCGACGTAGCCGACGACGCTCCGATGGTCATCGCTGAGCCGCACCTGCGAAGAGTACTTTTCAGTTGCGTCCTTGTAGGGAGGCGGCCAGTCGATACGCTGGGTGGGCACGACATTCATATGCATGCCGTGCTGCACCATGTAGAAAACGCCCGGTGACACCAGGTTCTGAACCTGGGCGGCATTCTCCGGGGTGATTGTGTCGCCGGGCCGGACTTCAGCCCGGGCATTCGCGGAGCAGAGGAAAGCGCCGAGGGTCAACGCTCCCGCCACCGCGAATGTCTTCGCGAATCCACGCTGAAACATCAAAGAAACGAACCTCCTGGGGGTACTACGGACGGGCAGTGAGCCACTTACTTAGATTGATCGAACAGGTGTTAGGTAGATGAGTCAAGTGATAATTGATCAACCTCGCGCAAAAAATCGTGCACTATTAGTGAGCGCACCCGATTCATGGGGTGGCGGCTAATAGGCGCGCTTCAATGAATTTTGACGGAATCTAATTGAGGAAAATTCAAAGACCGTGGGTGCGCGCGAGTTTACTCGTAACGAAGCGCGTCGATCGGATGAAGCATCGAGGCCTTGCGCGCGGGATAGAAGCCGAAGAACACTCCGACCGCGGCCGAAAAAATGAATCCGCCGGCAATCGCTGCCGGTGAAACCATCGTCGGCCATCCGGCCACGGCGGATATCACCTTCGACGAAATTATCCCGAGCAGAGCACCCGCGATTCCACCAAGACCGCTCAGCAGCACCGCCTCGACCAGGAATTGCAGCAGGATATGGATTCGCCGCGCGCCGATCGCCATTCGGATTCCGATCTCGCGCGTACGCTCGGTAACCGACACCAGCATGATGTTCATGATGCCGATGCCGCCGACCAGCAGCGAAATCGACGCCACTGCGGCGAGCAGCATCGTCATCACCTTGGTGGCGCTGGCCGCGGTCTCGGCGATCTCGCTCAGGTTGCGGACGGTGAAATCGTCGTCCTGCCCCGGCTGGATGTGATGACGGCGGTGGAGCGTTGCCTGCACCTCGTCCATCGCCGTGTCGACCATGTCGGCGCTCTTCACCTTGATCATCAGGTTGTTGACGACGCCGTTTATCTTGCCGGCCGCGCCAAATGGGCTGAGCGTCTGCACGCTCGAGTAGATTGAGTTGGTCGTCGGCACCGCGCCGTAGGGATTCTGCACGCTGGAGGTCGCCGTCGCGGCGGGTACCGACGCGAGCGGGGCAGAAACGCCGAGCACTTTGCGCTCCGCGGTGTTGAACGGAACGATCACGACGTCATCCTGGTCCTGGCCATAGCCGGACTGGCCCTTGATCGCGAGCACGCCGATCACCCGCATGGGGAAATTCTTGACCCGCACGGTCGCGCCGACCGGGTCCTGATTTTCGCCGAACAGATTGTTGACCACGGTTTGTCCGAGCAGGCAGACGGCGGCGCCCGCCTTTTCCTCCGAGTCAGTGAAGGTGCGGCCGAGGGAAGGCTGCCAGTCGCGAATCGGAAAATAGCTAGCCGTGGTGCCCTGGATACTGGTGCTCCAGTTGTGATTGCCGGCGACCACCTGGGCGACCTGCCGATCGGTGTAGGTCACCATCAGCACCGCGTTGTCTTCCTGCGCGATCGCGTCGGCATCGGCGGTGGTCAAGGTCGAAGTGCTGCCGAGCCCGACGCGCACGCCGTTCGAGGTAGTGGCGCCGGGCAGCACGACCAGTAAGTTGGTGCCGAGGCTCGCGATCTGATCCTGCACGGAGGAACGGGCGCCGTCGCCCACGGCGACCATCGCAATCACCGCCGCGACCCCTATGAAGATACCGAGCATGGTCAGCGCGGCGCGCAACTTATTGCGCGTGAGTGCTCGCGCGGCCGCCACCAGAGCCATCGCACCGAACGTGCGCGCCTCCTCGCCGACCTCGGCAAGTTCGCCGTCTCCCGCGGTTGCGGCGGCGGTTGCAGATTCCGCCGCGGCATGCTGCGCGGATTCTTCCTTGCGAACGTCGGATATTACGGCGCCGTCGCGGAAGGTCACGATGCGGTCGGCATAGGCGGCGATATCGGGGTCGTGAGTGACGACGATGATGGTGATGCCCTGCTGGCGATTCAGCCGCCGGATGATCTCCATCACCTCAGCCGAGTTGGTCGAGTCGAGGTTGCCGGTCGGCTCGTCGGCCAGAACGATCGAGGGCCGGTTGATAAGCGCTCGCGCGATAGCGACGCGCTGCTGCTGGCCGCCCGAGAGCTGATTCGGATGATTGAGCTCGCGGCCCTTGAGCCCCACGAGTTCGAGCAGCTCGCGCGCGCGGGCCTGGCTCTCCGGACCCCACACCGAATAAAAGAGCGGCAGCTCGACATTTTCGAGTGCGCTCGTTCGCGCCAGCAGGTTGAAGCTCTGGAAGACGAAGCCGATTCGGCGGCTTCGAATCGACGCGAGCTCGGTTTCGTTGAGCTGGGCGACGTCTTCACCCTCAAGGAAGTATTGGCCGGCGGTCGGGCGGTCGAGGCAGCCGAGGATATTCATCAGCGTCGACTTGCCCGAGCCTGACGCGCCCATCACCGCCACGAACTCGCCGCGGTCGATCTTGAGGTTCACGCCGCGGAGCGCATGAACTTCGATCTCGCCGAGCGCGTAGGTCTTGGAGAGATTGACGATCTCGATAACCGAACTCATCGTCGGAAGGCGCTTAATGAATGTGCATCCCGCTGAACGGCGAGTGGCCACCACCCGATGACGATTTCTCAGACGGATGGCTCTCTGCCGTCACGACCAGGTCGCCTTCCTTGAGCGGACCCTGGCTCTGCTCGACCCAGGTACCATCGCTCAGGCCGGTAGTGATCGACACGGGCCTGATACGCCTGCCCCTCGGCACCCAGACTGTCGTCTGCGTACCAGGAACGTCGCTCGCGGTCGCAGCGTCGGGCGATTCGTTGTGTCCGTGAGGAATGAAGCGGAGCGCATCAATCGGAATACGCACCACGCTCTCAGCACGCGAGGTCACGATCGTCACGTTCGCGGTCATGCCGGGCTTGAGTAACAGTTCGGGGTTGTCGACATTGACCACCACGTCGTAAGTCACGACGTTCTGGACGGTAATCGGCGCCTGGCGAACTTGCGCGACCCTGCCCTCGAAATCACGATCAGGGAAAGCGTCGACCTTGAAGGTCGCCTTCTGCCCGAGGCGCACGCCGCCGATATCCGATTCGCTGACGTTCGAGTCGACCTGCATCTTGGTCAGGTCCTTGGCGACGAGGAACAGTGTCGGCGTCTGGAAACTCGCCGCGACGGTCTGGCCGACATCGACGTTGCGCGACACGACGGTGCCATCGACGGGAGACACGATGTTGGTGTAGTCGAGGTTGAGCTCAGCGTTTCGCAGGTTGGCCTGTTGCTGCTGGATACTCGCCTCGTCGAGGACGACTTGCGCGGCGGCCTGATCGGAGGCGCTTTTCTGGCTGTCGACCTGATCCTGCGAGACTACCTTCTCTTTGAGGAGGTCGTGGTCGCGTTCATAGGTCAGCTTCTGATAGGCAAGATTCGCGCGATCCTTTTGCTCCTGGGCGACGGCGTTGGCAAGCGCCGCGGTCGATAGGGCGACTTGCGCCGCATATGGGCGCGGGTCGATCTTCGCGATTATCTGACCTTGTTTCACAGGTGCATTGAAATCGGCGTAAATCGCCGTGATCGGACCGGAAACATAGGTCCCGACCTGGACGGTAACGACGGGATTCACGGTGCCGGTCGCGCTCACGGCTCGCACAATCGGTCCCTCGGTTACTTCCGCGGTGACGAAACGCGACGGCTTCGAGCTGCCGCGCATCAGGTACCATCCACCGCCGATCATCGCGATGGCTACGACGATCCACCATCGCCGTGACAGACTTTTCGATGACAATTTCATTCCGAGTGCCCGATTATCGTACCTGCGGGCTTTCCGATCCAGCTAGATGCTGGTCGGCGCTGAGGTGCACGGGCCCTTGAGGTAGTAGACGAAGCAGACCGATTGATAGTTTCATGGCCGAAATCGCCGCCCTTGGAGGAAAATATGGCCGACCGAGCGCCGCTTTCAGGCGTCAAGGTAATCGATTTGACCCGCTACCTCGCGGGTCCATTCTGCACGCAAATCCTCGGCGATTACGGCGCCGAGGTAATCAAGATCGAGCCGGTCGAGAATCCGCGCGGCGAGCATGCCGACCCGGGCGGACGCGACGATTACTTCTTTCTCTCCACGAATCGATCCAAGAAAAGCGTGCGACTCTCGACGAAGCATCCCGAGGGTCGCTTGGCCCTGCTCCGGCTGATCGACAAGTCCGACGTTATCGTTGAGAACTTCCGACCCGGCGTGATCGACGCGCTCGGCCTCGGCTACGACGCGCTCGCGGCCCGCAACCCCCGCATCATCGCTTGCAGCGTCTCAGGATTCGGCGCGAGCGGACCACTACGCGATTTTCCCGGCTTCGATCAGATCGCGCAGGGAATGTCCGGCCTGATGAGCATCACGGGGACGGCCGAGAGCGGCCCGATGCGCGTCGGGTTGGCGGTCTGCGACTTGCTCGGCGGTATCTTCGCGGCGAATGGAATCCTGCTTGCGCTCGCGGCTCGCGAACGCACCGGCCGCGGACAGCGCGTCGAGACCTCGCTACTCGAAGCCGCGATCGGCATCCTGACATGGTCGGCGGGAATCCTCTTCGAGACCGGCAAGACTCCCGGTCCTACCGGCAACCATCATCCGCTCTCGTCGCCGCATGGCGTGTTCCAGGCGTCGGACCGGCCATTCAATATCGCCTGCGGTAATGAGGCGATGTGGCGAAAGTTCGCGTCCGCGATCGGCCGCCCGCAGCTGAGTGACGACGAGCGCTTCAAGACGACGCGCCTTCGCGTGCGGCATCGCGCCGCGCTCACTGAAGAAATCAATCGCGCGCTCGCCACGCATCCCGCGGATCATTGGATTGAACTTCTTAACCGCGAAGGAATTCCCTCGGGGCCGATCCTCACCGTCGAGGAAATTCTGGCGCATCCGCAAATCGCGGCGCGCGAGATGCTGCTGAAACTGCCGCATCCAATCCTCGGCACTTTCATGACCACCGGGCTCGCCGTGAAGCTCGGCGACACGCCCGGCAAAATCACTCGTCCGCCGCTCGCCGGTGAGCATACCGACCAAGTGCTGACGAACTACGGATTCGCGCGGGACGAGATCGATCGACTGCGCACCTCGGGTGCCATCGGCTAGTAACTTCGGTTAAGTTTGCGCGCGTCGCGCTACTTGTGAGCGCGGAGCTTCTCGAACCTTGACTCGACTTCGCCGTCGACCGGAAATCGTCCCGTGCTTGCCTTGGAGAAGATCAGATTCTCGTCGACCAGAACGTCGAACTGGCCCGACTGGCCGGGCTTTATCTCAACCATCTCGCCGAACTTGGATTTGAGTGAGGCGGCCAGACTGGCCGCGCGAGGCTGATAGCCTCAAGCCGCGCAGTAGAGAATTCGTGTCGCCATATAGACGAGGATAGCTGCCGGCGCTGTGTCGTTCAAATCTCGGGCTTAAACTACTTGCCGTTGGGAAAATCGACGAAGACCGCGGCCGCGACCACCGACGACCAGAGTCCGTCGCGATCGCCAATTGCTGACTGCGTTACGTTGCGCGTGGTCACGATTTTGTCCGACACGCGCCAGATGTCTTTGCGCTCGTCGTAGCTCGAGTTGGGATCAAAATCGACGCCGAGAATTGTCGCGAGCATCATCGCGGCCAGGTCCTCGGCGTAGTCGCCCGCCCTCTGATCGGTCTCGCCGAGGCTGTGATGCTCGGACAGGTAGCCGTAGTACGCCGGATTGGCGGGAATCGCCACGCCGATCGAAGACGCGACTAGACGATGCGGCTCGTTGGTCGCATTATCGCTCATCACGGTGAACACGACCTGGCCGGGCGAGAGATGCTTGAGGCCCTCCTGCTGCGTCAGCATTTTGCAATTAGGCGGGAAGATCGATTTGACGCGCAC
>JASHPB010000239.1 GCA_030038355.1 Candidatus Binataceae bacterium | reverse complement strand
GGAGTGCGCGCGGCGATTGTCTGCCATCCGCATCCTATGTATGGCGGCTCGATGTACAACAATGTCGTGGAGGCTGTGCTCAGTGCGATGTGGCGCCTCGGATACGCGACGCTTCGCTTCAATTTTCGTGGAGTCGGCGAAAGCGAGGGCGAGCACGATGGCGGTGTCGGCGAAGTTGACGACGCGCGCGCCGCGCTCAAGTTCCTCGCCGCGCAGGCAGGAGTGCTTCCGCAAGATGCGGTGATGGCAGGCTACTCGTTCGGCGCGTCGGTCGCGATGCGTGCCGGAAGCGCCGAAGGTGGCGTCGCTCGAATGGTCGCCGTTGCATTGCCGATTGCGATGATGCCGATGGCATCCGTCGTCACATCCAAGCCAATCCTGCTCGCCTCGGGCGATCGCGACAGTTATTCGCCGATTCCAAAGCTGAAGGAGTTGACGGCCAAGCTCGGTGCTAGCGCACGCCTCGAAGTGATCGCCGGTGCGGATCACTTCTTCGGCGGTTACGAAGATCGACTAGCAGAGACGATCGAGAACGCGATCAGATTAACTTGAGGGAGCCCGCGGCGCTTTCAACGATGCCTGCCAGATGGCGTAGAAGGGATCGTCGGGATGCGCCTTGGCGAGCGATATGATCTGCGCGATCGTGGCACGCAGATCATCGTGGTTGAGCCGCTGCAGTGCCGCGAAGTTGTTCAGGTCATGAAAGTAGATGAGGTAGTTGACCAGCACTGCGTTGTTGATTGGCTGCTTGTCGAGATCGAAGCGCTCCAGCCCCGAAAGTGACGGTTCGAGCCGCGCGTAGTCCGTCTGTATCTTCGCGAACGCCGCTTCGCGCTCCTTCAGAATTTCCTCCATCGGCTGGTCGCTCATGTAGATCGTGAGCAAGTCAGCCTGTACCTGCAGCAGAAAGTTGCCGAACATGAGATCGCTTGCCAGGATTCCGCGCGCGGCCTCAGCATCGGCGGAGTTTGCACCCTCCGTGGCGGTGAAAAAACCGACTGCGCCCGCGCCGCCGACGTAGGTCGCCGCGGATTCGTCGAACATCGCATCGCTCGCGAGGTAGTAGGTGCGATGGAACAGTTCATGGATCATGATGCCCGCGATTTCGACCCGATCGAACTTCAGAATGGTCGATAGCAATGGATCATTGAAGAAACCGAGACTCGAAAACGCTACCGCCGGCCGCACCATCGTATCCAGCCCCTGCTTCTCCAGCGACTCGGCTTCTGCATCGGCGTTGGCCTTTTCGAAATATCCCCGGTAGGGGACACTGCCGACGATCGGAAACCACCAGGTGTAAGGTTGCAGTGAGTCACGCGGCGCAGCCATGACGACCTGTACGATGGCGCGCTGATCAACGGGGGCTACAGTTTCGTAAGCGCCGCCGACGTTCAGACCCAAATCGTCGGCAGCGAATTTGCGCACGGCAAGGGCGGTCTCGAGTTTGGCGCGGATTTCGGGCGAGAGGTCGTCCGTGGCGAGTTCCTCGGAGATGGGCTTTCGATTCCACAGGATTCGTCCACCCTCATAGCCGGCGCGGATGAGGTATCCGGTGTAGCAGCCGCCGAGCATGAATGCCGCGGCGACGGCCAGTGCGATGCGAACGTGCAACAACTCAAGCAATCTCACAAGCGCAATCGAATTCTCAATTTGCTGCCTGGCGCACCGCGCTTTCGGCCGCGGCGGCGTACTGAAGCTCGAAGAGACGGAAGTAGATGCCTCGCTGACTCAGCAGCTCTTCGTGCGTGCCGCTCTCGCGCAAGATGCCGTTGCTCACCACGAGGATACGATCGGCGCGCTCAATCGTCGAGAGCCTGTGAGCGATCACAACTGCGGTGCGGTCGGCGAGCAGCTCGTTCAGCGCAATCTGGACCAGACGTTCGGTTTCGCTGTCGACGCTCGAGGTCGCCTCGTCCATCACCAGGATGCGTGGGTCGTAGGCCAGCGTGCGCGCGAACGAGAGCAACTGTCGCTGGCCGGCACTTAGGTTCGCGCCGCGCTCGCGGATTTGCTCGCCGAGCCGGTTCGGCATCCGATCGACGAAGCGGAGCGCCTGCGCGCGCTTTAGCGCGAGGCGCACTTCCTCTTCGGAAAGATCCGTGCGCGCGAGCCGGATATTCTCGAGCACATCGCCGGCGAAAAGGAATACGTCCTGCTGGACATATCCGATCGCCCGCCTGAGCGCGGTCAGGTCCCAATCGCGCACGTCGACTCCGTCAACCAGGATGCGCCCGGCGGTCACGTCGTAGGAACGATTGAGCAGCTTGATAATTGTGGTTTTGCCGGAGCCAGTCGGGCCGACGATCGCGATTTTCTGGCCGGGCTCGACCGAGAAGCTCAGGTCACGCAGCACAGCCTCGCCCGGACGATACTCAAAGGTGACCTTGTCGAAGACGATCGCTCCACGCGCTGAAATGGGATGCTTCGGCTCGGCGGGACTGGCGATGTTGTGCGGCTCACGCATCACCATGTGAATCTTCTCGGCCGAGGCGAGCGCGGATTGGAGCGTTGTGTACTTGGTGGACATATCGCGCAGCGGCATGAAGAACATCTGCGCGTACTGGATGAAGGCGACCAGCGTGCCAAATGACACCATCCGGTGAATGACGCTGCCGCCGCCGATCCAGAGGATGAGCGCCACTGTTACCGAGCTAATCGCCTCGACCGCCGAGAACTGGCCGGCTTCGTAAACGTTGGCCATCATCTGCGCGTCGCGGCTCCGGCGGTTGAGGACATCGAACTCGCGCCGCGATTCCTTTTCGCGGGTGAAGAGCTGAATCACCATCATCCCGCTGAGTGCTTCCGACAGATATGAGTTAATTGCGGCGAGGCGGTCGCGGATTTCGCCGTACACGATGCGCGAGCGGACGCGAACGAAATTCAGCACCACCAGCAGCGGCGGAATGGCGCAGAAGGACCACAGTGCCAGGCGCGGGCTAAGGCTGAACATGATTGCGATGATGCCGCTCAGTGTGAGGAAGTCGATGAACAGCGTCAGCGAACCGGCCGCGAACATCTCGTTGATGCCATCGATATCGGTCGTCATGCGGCTCACCAGCCTGCCGACGGGCGTGCGATCGAAGAACGTCATCGGCAACTGCTCGACGTGCTTAAATAGCGCCATCCGGAGATCGGAGAGGCTGTACTGCGCGACCATCATCGTCATGTAGAACTGGCCGTAGAAGCTGCTGAACTCGCCGATCACGAGCACCAAATAGAGCGCACCCATCACGATGAGGCTCGGTCCGCCGGCGACGTGAAACAGCTGCGTGAGCCACGCCGGCGTGTGGCCGCGATGCTCAGCGAGAAAGAGATCGATCGTGAGTTTGACGATGTACGGCTGGGCCAGTGCGAAAAGCGAGTTGAGCGGCATCAGCGCCGTAGCCAGGAAAAACAGCTTCTGATACGGGCGTACGAACTGCCACACCCATCGCAGCAGATCGACATCGTATATCTTCGGCAGCGGTTGCTCTTGCGCGATCTGCATCCTCAGTAACGCGACAACTCCTCTTCCAGCAGCTGGCGCTGAAACAACTCGGCATAGATTCCGTGCCGCGCCATCAGCTCTTCATGCGTGCCACGCTCGACGATCTCTCCCTCGTCGAGCACGATAATCTTGTCGGCGTCGCGAACGGTCGAGGCGCGATGCGCGACCACAATCGTGCTGCGGCCGCTGACGCTCTCCTCGAGGCTCTTCAACACCGATTTCTCGGTCTCCGTATCGACGCTCGAAAGCGCATCGTCGAGCACCACCACGTCGGGTTTGTAGGTGAGCAGGCGCGCGATCGTTACGCGCTGCTTCTGCCCGCCGGAGAGCGCCATGCCGCGTTCTCCCACAACAGTGTCGAAGCCGTGCGCGAGCACGGCGACATCCGGCTCGAGGCCCGCGATTCGCGCCGAGGTTACGATCTCATTCAGCTCCGCGTCCGGGCGCCCGAATGCGATATTGCGCGCGAGCGAGTCGGAAAAGAGCGTTGGATCCTGCGGCACCATCCCCACCGCTCGCCTCAACGCGTGTAGCGGAAGTTTCTGCACGTCGACGCCGTCGACCAGGACGCGGCCGTCGCTCGGCTCGAGCATGTGCACCAGCAGCTTGACCATCGTGCTCTTGCCCGAGCCGGTGCGGCCGACGATCGCGAGCTTCTCGCCCGGATCGACCGTGACGCTGATGTCCTTGAGCGCGTATGGCATCTTGCCGTTGAGCGTGCCGCCGCCGCGCGCGAAGTAGCTGAACGAAACGTGGTCCCACTGGAGCGCGCCCGCGACCTGTATCGTCGCCGATTCGGCGCCGACGTCCTCGTAGCCCTCCGACTCGAACAGTTCGCCGAGCCGCTTCATCGAGGCCTTGCCGCGCTGATAGATGGAGAGCATCCAGCCGAGCGAAGTCGTCGGCCAGGCGAGCGAGCTCAGGTAGCTCATAAAGGCGACCAGGTCGCCGATCGACATGTGATGCAGCATCACGAGCCGCCCGCCGTAGATCAGCACGATCATCGTGGCGCTCGCCGACGCGCAGCGGATCATCGGCATCAGGCCGCCGCGGATTCGCGCGAGTGCGAGACCCTGCTCGTTGTAGTGATCGTTGATTCGACGGAAGCGGTTGGCCTCGTGCTCTTCGAGCGTGTACGCCTTGACGACGTGAATCCCGGCGAGGCTTTCTTGCACCTTCGAGCCGATGATACCAAGGCCTTCCTGCACCTTGAGGCTGCGCATCATCAGCGCTCGTGTCAGACGGCGAATTCCCCAGAGCAGCAGGATGTAGGGCATCAGCGCGAAGATCGTGAGATGCGAGTTGAGCGAGACCATGAAGACGATGGCGTACATGTAGTAGAGTGGAGTGTTGGCGAACGTCAGCACGCCCATCCCGACCATCATCCGCACCGCGGTGAGGTCGTTTATCATGCGCGACATCAGGTCACCGATCTTCATCTTCTCGTAGAAGTCGGGCCTGAGCGTCGAGAGGTGCGCGAACAAGTCGTTGCGCAGATCGTACTCGATGTCGCGGCCGATGTTGAAGATCGTGAGGCGCGAAAACCATCGCACGGCGCCCAACGCGGCGGCCGCCGCGATCATCAGCCTGGCATAGTGTGCGACCAGTGAAATCTGTTTTGCCTGCGTGGCGTTGATCGCACCGCGGATAAACAGCGGAATGATCATCGCGAGCGTGGCTGTCGCAATCGTACAACTGATGCCGAACAGGTAACGCAACCAGTAACGGCGCACGTAGACGAACAGGCGTTTCATGACGACCTGCTCAAATTATCAGGTCTGCGCCGCGATTGAAGAGCTTCGGCTGATGGGCTCGGGTTGAGGCGCGGGACCGGCTAGAGCTGCTTTCGCGAATTCAACCGGCGCTCGTAGAGCTTCGCGTACTTCAGGAAGCCGTAAATCGCGTTGGTCGCAGCCAGGTAGAATCCACGTCCGCCGTCGCGAAATCCACCGCGTAGCAAATACAGATTGAAGAATCGCCACAGCGGATCAGTCAGCATCTCGAGCACGGACAATGAGCCGGGTTCAATCTCTGCCGCCGAGTCCGAGCTGAGGCGATTGATGGTCTCGACGTGGTCCGCGATATCGCGATAGCTGAAGTGCAGGATTGGATTTTGAAGCCACCCGACGCGGCCGCGGACGACCACCTTGTCGTGCGGATCGCGGCCGGCTATCTCGGCCCGCTCGCGCCGGAAGAGCCGGAGCGGCACGTCGCGGATCATACCCGCGGGGTAGTAGTGACCCAGATGATAGAGCAGCCGCCGCACGCGATAACCTTCGGCCGCGGCCGGCGACGATATCGTCCGTAGGATCTCCTCGCCGAGGTCGTGCGTCGCCTGTTCGTCGGCGTCGAGAATCAGCACCCACTCGCCGCTTGCGCGATCGAGCGCGTACTTACGCTGGCGAGAGAATCCCTCGAACTCGTGCTGAAAGATGGTTGCACCGAGCTCGCGCGCGATTTCGATCGTGCGATCGGTCGAGAATGAATCCACCACGATTCGCTCGTCGCAGAACCACGCGCTCTTCAGACAATCGCCGATCATCGCCTCTTCGTCGTGCGCGAGCGTGATCAGCGAAAGTTTCGGCCGTTCGCTCACAGGGATGACCTCAGTCGCCGCGATGCTCGAGTTGCTCGATCACTCGCGACGCGATCGACTTGAAGGATGCGGCGATCGGATGCGCCGGCCAAGTCGCGACGAGCGGCTTGGCATTGTCGCCGCCCTCGCGAACCTCGCGCACGATCGGCAACTCTCCGAGGAACGGCAAGCCCAGTTCTTCAGCATATCGCGCGCCTCCGCCATGCGCGAAGATTTCATGCCTATGCCCGCACTTGCGGCAAAGATAGTAGCTCATGTTCTCGACCACGCCGAGCACCGGCACTCCCACTTCCTGGAACATCGTCACGCCGCGTTTGACGTCGAGCAGCGCAAGGTCCTGCGGCGTGGTAACGATTACTCCGCCTGCGAGCGCGACGCGTTGCGTGATGGTGAGCTGCGCGTCGCCGGTACCCGGAGGCAGGTCGAGCAGCAGGCAATCGAGCTCGCCCCATTCGACGTTGAACAGAAACTCGGTTTCGAGCTTCGTAACCATCGGGCCCCGCCAGATGACGGGAGTCTGATCGTTGATGAAGAGCGCCATCGAAACATAGCGGATTCCGTAGCGCTCGAGCGGGATGATGCGGCGATCGGCGGTGAGCTTCACCGGCTCGAGCGCGCCGACCATCATCGCGACGCTCGGTCCGTAAACGTCGGCGTCCATGAGGCCCGTGCGCCAGCCGAGTGCGCTGAGGGCCAGCGCGAGGTTTACCGCGACGGTGGATTTGCCGACGCCGCCCTTGCCGCTCGCGACCGCGACGATATGCCGCACACCCGGGATCGGCTTTTTCGCCGGCATCGCGGTGGCCCGCTGCGGCTGCGGCGCGGCCTGCTCGACCTGAACATTGACGGCAGGCACGCCCTGCATCGCGGCCACGGTCTTTCGCACGTCGGCGACGATCTGGTCGATCACCTCGGGTTTGGCCGCGGGCGCTGTCAGAGCGACCGTGACGCCCGCGTACGCGACTTCGATATCCTTGATCAACCCGAACGACACGATGTCGCGGGTGAAGCCCGGGTACTTGACCTTTTTGAGTTCAGTGAGAATTTCCTGCGGACTCGGCATCTTTGCTCGTTGTCGCCTGGCGCAATCGGTGCTCGCGCGCCGGTTGACGCGATGCTTTTGGTCCCGCCATGTTATCATCCCGTAATCCGCGGAAAAACGTGACCTTTTGCTGAGAGATGCCAGGTGAGCAGCGCTGCCGACCAGACGAATCCGACGATTGTATTCGGCGCCGGTGGCAGCGAAGTCGCGGCAGTCGCCGTCGATGAACTTGGGACGGGCCTCTCCGCGATGCTCGAGCGGCGAGTGACGTCGCGCCTTGATGCGAGCCTCGATATGCGCACGCTGCGCATCGATTTCGACGATGCGGTGGTTGCCGTGCCACCGTCGAAACTTGACCAGGACGGCTTTGCTGTAACTGCCAGCCAATCGGCAATCGCCATTCAAGCGGGCAGCGAGCGCGCTTTGCTCCATGCTGCCGCGGATCTGCTGGAACGGCTCGGGGCGAAATTCCCGCTCGGCGCGCCCGCGATCTATCCAAAGCTCAATCTTGCCGCGCTCAAATCAATCGTTTCTTATTCGGTCACGCCGGCTTTCCAGCGCCGCGCCTTCGTCTCCGACATCATGACCTGGAATTACCACTTCGCCGATCGCCTGGCGCTCCATCTCGAGCACGATCGCGAGTTCATCGCATGGATGGCAAGGCGCGGCGCGAACGCCTTTTCATTCATCCGCCATGCGCACGACACGCAGCTCAAGATCGATGAACTCGGGCCGCCATTTAGAGCGCGTGGCATCGAGGTAGAGTATGGCGGGCACGTGCTGCAAATCCTGATGCCGCGCCATGAGTTCGAAGATCACCCCGATTACTTTCCCGCCAGCGACCATGGTGTGCGGATGCCGGGCGGCAATCTATGCGTCTCCAACCGGCGCGCGATCGAAGTCGTGCGCGACGGCGCGATCCGCTACGTGCGCGACTATCCGGAGAATTCGCTGCTGCACATCTGGGGCGCAGACGTACGGCGCGGGGCGTGGTGCAGGTGCGGTGAATGCCGGGAGCTGCCACCGCAGCTCCAGTACATGGAGGTGGTAAACGCGATCGCGGAGGCTCTGGAAGCTGGCGCGGCGGCTCCACCCGTCGCTTACCTCGCCTATCACGATACGATGGAACCGGATCCCGGACTCAAGCCTCGAGCCAACGTCTGGTTCGAATGGGCACCGCGCGAGCGCTGTTACCGCCATGCGATCAACGACGCCGAATGCGAAATCAACCGGCGCTATCTCGATTGCCTGAAGCGCTACATCGATCTGTTCGACGGCCGCGGCCATGTCTTCGAGTACTACGCCGACGCCATCCTATTCAGCGGCTTGAGTTTCGCGACGCCGAGCGTAATTGCCGCCGACCTCAGGTGCTATCGGTCGCTCGGCCTCGAGAGCATCTCGTGCCTGACCTTTGGCGCATTCAGCGCGCTCGCTTATCCGGTGAACCTCGAGGCATTCGTACGCAGCACGCGCAATATCAATTTCGCCCCGCACGCCACGCTGAGCGATGTGGCCAACGGGCGTCATCCGCGATGTCCCGCTCAGATGACCTCGGCGTACCAGGCAATTGCGCGCGCCTCGCGCCTCGTCCTCGATTACGGAGACGTGGTACTGCCGCTGAAGAATGCGATCGTAAGCCGTTCGCGAAAGCGCGAGGAATTTGCGCGGGCATCCGAATCCATTGCGGAGGCGATCGCGGCGGCCGATTCGATCGCATCTGGCGCGCGAAGCCCGCTGGTTGATGCGGAACGCGATCTGTGGCGCTACAGTAGCGAGGTGCTGAGCGCGTTATCCGGTTATCTCGCTGCGCTCGCATCGTCCGGCGCCGAGCGCATCAGCGCGGGCGAGGCAGCAGTTGCGCGCATCGCTCGCGCGATGGAGCACATCGACCGAATCGATCCGCGCCTAAAAGGCACCTGGGGCGCTTATGATCTTACCTGGATGCGCGAGATGTGGTTCGACACGCTCCGCGGCGCGCTTGACGAAAAGAAGCCCGAAAGGAGCTCTTCCGATGCAAACTGACAACGGCTATGCGATTGCGCCCGAGCTAGCCTCGGCGCGCGATCAGGTCCGCCGCATCATCCGCGAAGAAGTCATGCCGGCCGAGGCCAAGGTCGATCCCGACGCTGCCGAGATTCAAGACGATGATTACTGGCGTATCGCGAAGAAGACGCAGGCCGCCGGCATGTGGTGCATGGGCGCGCCGCGCCAAGTGGGAGGGCAGGGCCTCGGCACGTTCGACATGTGCGTGCTGACCGAGGAGATGGCGCAGCATCGGATGGGCCTCTACAACCCCGGATGCGGAGTCTTCGGGCGCACGCCACCGCCGGTCATCTATGCCGGCACGCCAGAGCAGATTCAGACCTACGCGGCGGGCACGATCCAAAACGCGTGGTTTACGTTTTTTGCGATCACGGAACCTTCGGGCGGCTCCGATCCCGCGGGCGCGATCCAGTGTCGCGCGGTGCGCAAGGGTGACAACTACATCCTGAACGGCACCAAGATTTTTATCTCCCACGCGCACGAGGCGGAGTGGGGAGTAGTCTTCACCCGCACCAATCCGTCGGCGGGGCGCAAGGGTGTCACCTGCTTCATCATCAAGAAGGGGCAGAAGGGTTTCACGCCGCGGCCGATCAGGACGCTCCGCACCTCAGCGCTTCCAAACGAAGTCCAGTTCGAGGATTGCGTGGTGCCGGTCGAGCAGCGGCTCGGGCCGGAGAATGAAGGCCTCGACCTATGCCTCGATCTGCTGACTCGCCTGCGCTTTCCGTACTCGGCCTGCAATGTCGGCGTTGGCGTCGCTGCGCTGCGCCTTGCGATCGATCACGCCAAGCAGCGCCGCACCTTCGGTGAGTTGCTCTCGAAGCGGCAGGCGATCCAGTGGATGCTCGCGGATTCGGAAGTGGAGCTTCGCGCGGCGCGATGGCTCACCTGGGAAGGAGCATGGAAGGCAGACCGGCGCGAGGATTTCCGCACCGAGGCTTCGATCGCCAAGCTTTACTCGAGCGAGGTGCTCGGCCGCGTGATCGATCGTGCGGTGCAAATCCACGGCGGTTACGGCGTGAGCAAGGAGTTTCCGCTCGAGCGATGGTATCGCGAGGCTCGCATCCGCCGCATCGGCGAAGGACCCTCCGAGGTGCATCGGATGGTGATCGCGCGCACGCTGCTCAGATGAGATGAAAGGGAACCAACCGATGTCATTGCCGCTCGAAGGAATTCGCGTAATCGACCTCGGCCAGGTGTACGCGGCGCCGTACTGCACCTTGCAACTCGCCTACATGGGCGCGGAGATTATCAAGATCGAGCCGCCCCGTACCGGCGAGGTGTTGCGCCACCCGGAGCTTCCGGGAGGCGTGAACTATTCCTTCCTGATGCTCAACGCAAACAAGAAGTCTGTCACGCTGAATCTGAAGCACGAGTTAGCACGCGATATCGTGCTGAAGCTGCTCGAGGACGCCGACATCTTGGTTGAGAATTACCTCGACGGCGTGATGGAGTCGTTCGGACTTGGCTATTCAGATCTCGCGCCGCGCTTTCCGCGGCTCATCTACGCTTCGGGCAAAGGCTATGGCGCCACGAGCCGATGGGCGAAGCTGGGCTCGATGGACAACACCATCCAGGCCTCGTCGGGGTTCATCAGTATTACCGGCTTTCCCGATCGCGGCGTGAAAACATCCGCTACCTTTATCGACATGGGCACCGGCAGTCATCTGACGAGCGGCATCCTGGCGGCGTTGATTCATCGCGGCAAAACCGGGCGCGGACAGAAGGTGGAAGTTGCGATGCTCGAGGTTGCGATTCCCGCGCTCACCAGCGCGATGGCGCCGACGCTTCAGGGCCTCAAGTTCAAGCGACTCGGAAATCGGCACTGGGGCGCATGCCCGACGAACATCTATCCCGCGCAGGATGGTGAGATCCTGATCTTCTGCCTCACCGAGGCGCACTGGCGAACGCTCGCCAAGCTGATCGGGCGCGAGGACTTCATCGCCGACCCGCGATGCGCCAATCATGGGATGCGGCTTCGAATCGCCGACGAACTCGATGAGGCGGTCTCGATTTGGACGAGCCGCAATCGGCGCGACGACATGATTGCGGCGTTGATCGAGGCTGGCATACCTTGCGCTCCCGTGCGCCAGCTCGAGGAAGTTGCGGCCGATCCCGAATTGTTCGCGCGCCGCACGCTGATCGAGTCCGAGTATCCGACGCGTGGCAAGGTGAAAGTCGCGGGGACGCCGATCAAACTGTCGGAGGCCAGCGAGGAAACAAAGCCGCTCACGCGACCGCCCGAGCTTGGTGAGCATACCGCAGAGGTGCTGGCGTCCATCGGAATCGGCGCCGCCGAAGTCGCTCGGCTCCGCGCCGACGGGGTCGTGTAGCGCCGAGGTCAGGTAGTGCTCAACATCCGCGCGTTCGTGATCAGTCTCGCGATCGCCACCTTCGCCGCGATCCTCATCCCGCGCCCGTCGTACGCTCAGTATCTTTCACCCAACGGCTTCAAGGCTGATCTCATCACGCCGGCCGGAATTCATGTTCAGACCAACGGCCAGTACAAGAGCGAAGCAACGAAGAAATCGGCGGCGGCCGCGATCGATCGCTACTGGGATGAAGTTCATCGATGCGCCGACGGCGTGATATCGCCCGACGAAAGAACATTCCGCGAGAAGTTGATTCCCGAGTTCCCGCGTCATCTCTCGATCGAAATCGCGAACGACTGGAAAATTATTGTGGGGCCGGAGAGCCATCGAAAGCTCCAGGCCTTCGCGTCTGACCTGCGCCCGGGCGCTTTCGTGACGGCGCGGCGCGAAGAGGAGGCGCTATACATAAAGGTCGTGCCGGAACTGAACGGGCTCGGTCGCCAGATGGCAGGCGAGCTGAACCTGTGGCTCGCCGGGAATACCAGCGCTATGGCTAGCGATCTTTCGAATGAGTGTTCCAACCTTGCCTGCTATCGCTTTGACTACGATAACGCGCCGTCCGAGGCGTGGCAGGATTGCACCGAATAGCAATTCGTTGCCCGTCTTGGATAGCAGCTTGTCGGTGTAAACTCCCAGTCGGAGCTGCTTTAACCGATCGCATGGCATGGCAAAGGGGATGCGAAGCTGGCCATCGGGCCGCTATGTCACGCCCGCTCAAGGTATTTCCGAGCCAATTGACCTCGAGCTCTCGCTTCGCCCCGAGACCATAGAATCCTACGTTCTGACACGCGCGGCAGAAAAGTCGTGGCGAAAAAGCCTAACCATGATCTCGAACGCGACGCAGGCGCGCCCTTCTGGAACGGTGGCCCGGCGGGATGCGGCCAGACTCATTTCCTGAACTACGTGATCGCGCTCCAGCATCGTGCCGCGACCGCCGCCGCATAGTCTGCGCCTTCGAGCGGGTGGGAAGTGCTCGCGAGAGTGAAATCGAAGCCAAGCTGATGACGGTGCTCACCGAGCAAATCGGCGTGTGCCACGAGGTGACGACTTGTGGCGTGGACTCAAGGGTCGCGCTGCGATTGAGCTGGCGCTCACGCAGGCGGCGCGTGTCGGATTCCGTTCGATCACGATCGCAGTCGATTCTGGACGCGCTTAATGTGAGGCAAAGATGGCTGCGTCCACCTCGTCGACACGACAGATAAATCGCGCCGTACCAAGCTGACATTAATCGTCACGATGCGCTACGACTCGACCTAAACAGCGCGCGCGACAGGCCGGAACTTCGCGCCAAACTGAAACGTCTCGATAATGCGATCGCTGCAGCGGCCGCCTCGCGGCGACCAGTCCAGCTGGTGGATGCAGGTTGCAAGTTCGATATGCTTAAGCTCGTACCCAGGCGAGGGAGAGAAGCTCGCGCACCGAATGACGTGGGGAATTGTTGACGGTTAAGCTACTGATCTGTGCTTGGGACGGCCCGGTGGGAACGCCCCGGCGCGCTTTCGTCGAGGGCGAAAGTTCAGCCTGTCGAGAAGTTTGAAAAACCTATCGCGCACGATTTCCAATGCCCAAAGGATCCCGAGACCAAGCGTCGCGCCGATGCCTCGCAGCACCTCGCCGATGAATCCGAGGGTGCTGAATGGGTCGCGCTTGATGGGCGTGGGAGTCTGCTCGTCCATTATCAGTCAACAGTAAGCGGCGGAGCGCCCCTGTGCAAGGCGCTCCGCCGCCGACGGTATCTTATGCCCTTCGCCGAACCGTTAGGGAGGCGGCGGCAAACTTGGCGGTGCGCTCGATGGCGCACTACCCGGAGCGGCTCCGCCGCCGGTGAAGTTGTCCATGATCGTGAGCGTTATGTTGTCAAAGCGCGCCTCGGAATCGTCGCGCGCCCATACGCCGATCTTGCCCTTGGCGATCTTCGAATCGTCGGCATCGAAGACCATCTTGTCGTTGTCATAAGCGGTAAAGTGTCCACCCTGCGCAATAACCTTGAGCTTGTACCAAGTATCGCGATCAGTCGGCACTACCTGCTGCTTGAGGATCTCGGCCTTGCCCCCGCTCATCTTCGAGAGTGTGAAGTAGTCGCTCGGGCATCCAGCCGACAGCAGGTAATAATTGTTGCTATCGACGTAGCGGAACAGCAGGCCGCCAGAACAATCAAAGCGGCCGCCGGCGGACTTGAAAGATGCTTCGAGCGTGAAGTCGCCGTAATCCGTTGACGACTCCTGAATCGCCATCGGATAGTACTCGAGCGCGTGCGTCAGCGTCGCCACCAGGCGGCCCGGCGGGAGCCCGTAGGCGTTGGGCTGGCTGGGCGCGGTTGGATCGGCAATCACCTGCCAGTCGCCCTCGAGCGCTTTCCAACCGTTGGCGGCTCCACCGGCCTTATCCTGATCGAAATTCCACACTTTCTGCTCTGGCGTCGGTGTCGCCGTCGGCGTCATCGTCGGCGTATCCGTAGGCGTGGCCTTGGCTTTAGCTTTATGCGCTCTCGATTGCGCCGCGGGGCTCGCCAGCAGGACAAAAACGATCGCGCCGGCGGCGGCAATCGCAGCGCTCCGCATCCAAGTACTTCCAGTCATTCTTGCACCCTTCCTCCGCCCGCATGCCGAGGCGATCGGTTGTACGATTGTTAACTCTGAAGATTCCGCGCGAGTTTCGCGGAACAGCGACGCCGCTGTCAAGGAATATTTCGAAATTAGATCACGGCCGCAACTGGAAGTCGTTCCCGCGGCGCTGCCTGATCGTCGCGCGTGATCGGGGATGTATGCAAAATGCTTACGCCGCTCCGCCTTGGATGAGTTTCGCCTTTCTTTCGTATGTCGGGCGCCTTTTTGGCATACGATCTTTTGCCGCGCAGCCTCATTTTCCTTGACCTAGGTGGGTTAAAGTGGGATGTTGTGGGAGATTAGGGAGGGAAAAGGTGTTCAGTGGGCGTTACAGCTATGCGGTCGATGATAAAGGCCGAGTTGGCCTGCCGGCATGCTTACGCGATGCGCTCAATGACGAAGAACACGACACACTATTCATCACAAACTATGTCGTAGGTAGGGAGAAGATACTTCAGCTCTTCGTGCCGTCTGAGTGGCAACGTCTGCTTACAAGCTTGCGCGAAAAAGGCCGATTCAATCCTAATATCCAGCGCTTCGAGCGCTTCTACATCGGCGGCGCACATGAGGTTTCCGTCGACAAGCAAGGCCGTATTCTGATTCCCCAGCATCTGCGCGAGCACGCCGGCCTCAAAGGCGAAGTTACATTCTCCGCTAATCACGATCACTTCGAATTGTGGGATAAGGCTCTTCTCGAGAAGGAACTCAAGGCGAGCGAGGACCTGCTGATGGACCCTGAATTTTTCTCCAAACTTGGGATTCAATAGCCGATGACGCTTGCGATGAAACGCGAAGACCAAGGAGCGGGCCGGACGCATGTGCCGGTGATGGTGGCGGAGGTGTGCGATTTGCTCGATGCACACGGCCCGCTCGCTTTCGTTGATGTGACCGTCGGCATGGGCGGTCATGCCGAGGCTCTGCTGCGCCGCACGCGCGCGCGGCTCCTCGGAATCGATCGCGACGCCAGCGTGCTCGAAGCGGCGCGCGAGCGGCTGGCCGAATTCGGCGATCGCGTGACGCTCAGCCACGGCAACTTCGGTTCGATTGGCCAAATCATGCGCGAGGCCGGATTTCCCGGCGCCGACGGTATTCTCGCCGATCTTGGAATGAGCAGTTTCGCGCTCGATGATCCTGAGCGCGGCTTGAGCTTCAGGCAGGATGGTCCGCTCGACATGCGGTTCGACCGGTCGGAGACGCTCAGCGCGTACGACCTGGTCAATGAGGAGGCGGAGGAGGA
>JASHPB010000238.1 GCA_030038355.1 Candidatus Binataceae bacterium | reverse complement strand
GATCGGCGGCCGCGCTCGCGCGATGCCTCGAGAATCTGCGCGTGAAGAGCGAGGCCCAGTTCGATGCCGCAAGTCAGCGCATGATGAACGAGATGCGCGCGCTCGACGCGGCCAATCCGGGGATGCACGCGCAGGCTGCGTTTCTGTCCGCGGAGAAGGCGTTCGCTGGATTTCGCGAGGCCGATTGCCGATGGCATGAAGCCGCGTCAGTCGGCGGTGTCGAAGGTAATCAGCTCTACCGCTCATGCATGGTGGAGCAAACCCGCTCGCGCCTAGCAGAACTGGATCGATTGCTATTGAAGTAATTGTTTAGGTGTTGCGGTTTTCGCTCTTTTGCCGGGATGGATTAGTCTAGGGTGGTGCGCTTTCTCCGGCGCTGCAGAAACGACACACCTATAAGGCTGCGCCGCAACCAACTGCGAGGCATATTGCCAGATCGGTATATTGCTTCGTTGCATAGTTACTTGCGAGGTACAAAACAGTCGCGACTAACGCAATTGCGGTTAGCAGGATTCGTGCAGACTTAGCTCGGGTAAGGATGAATCGATGGAAGCAAAAGTACAAGCCCACAAGTATCCAAGTGGTCGACTCGACGAGTCGTGAGGAAATTGCACCATCAAACACGTCGAGAAAGTCTTGGGCGAAGCCTCTGACAACGAATATCGCCCCAATTGCGAGCCGGATAGAGGTATTGCTTGAGGGACTCAGCGGCGGTCGTCCCCGCCGGACCAGTAAACCGATTGCAACGCCTGTAAGTGCTCCGGCGCCCAAACAAGACCACTCTTGCGGCGAATCCCGAAACAGCCCGGTTCGCGCGAATAGACACCAGCACCGATCCAATTACCCTGCCAACGACGGCGAGCAGGACCGGCCGGACAAACGTGCTCCAATCGATCATCCGAAAATTCGACGCACACCAATTCCGTCGCCGTCTTTGGCGGTCTTGACGAATAGCCGCCCTAAGTGTCGCGGCGGGGGCCGGGGAACATGAACGCGATTGCGACGCCGTCGAGCGGCTTAACGATGCGCGCGATCATGCCACCTTGGATGGCGTCCTTCGGCTCAGTCGCTTCCAGACCTGACGCGCGAGCGTGATCGACGGCTCGCCTGATGTCGGAGCACATCAGGGCGAGCCCCCAGCATCCGACCTCGTGATGTGCCGGTGCCACCACCTCGATTACCGTCTGTTCGAGCTTGAAGAATGCCTGCTGCGTGCCGTGACCCGCCTCGCGGATGCGCTTGCATGGCACGCCCGTCGCCTCATTGGCTGCGATCGCATCCTCCAGCACAGGAGTTCTCACCACGATGTGCTCGAGAGAGTCGACGGTATTCGCGTTGGCGCCGCAGACTTCGCCGAGCGCCGCGCGCCGCGCTTCGAGGTCGCCTAAAATCGTCGTCGATGCGGTGAACACCGCAGGCATCCCCGGCGAGCATACTTGCGCCGCAATATTGCGCCCATCCGCGCCGGGCAGCTTGACTGTTGTTGTCGATTCCGCCGGTAGTGGCGAATCGTATCCCCAGGTCCATCCGATCATTCCGCCACCGCGCGCCGCCGTCGCGGCCACGACGCTTGCGAGCGCGCCGCCCGATTCGTCCCTTGCCGCGGCCAGATCGATCTCGATTGCTCCTGCAGCCGTCCGCAGAAAGCGCACGCCGTCCGCGCTCAACTCGCCGGGCGCGATCGCAAAACCTGCCCGCGACCATCGCTCGCGCGCGCCTTCGAGGTCCGCGACGGCGACGATCACGCGCTCGATCGCAACGATCTGCGGCGACGAAGCCATCGCGATCGAGGCTAGCCTTCCATGCCCCGCGAAGCCACTCTCCTGTTGGATGCGTCTTTCCTCGCGCGTGGTTATCGTGTTATCGACGCGTGACCAAAGTTTGAGAGGCCCTTCAATCCAATGAAGATTTCGTGGCAGCAGTTCCAGGACGAGGCGCTCGAGCGACTTTGTGCGCTGATTAGGCTCGACACTACCAATCCACCCGGCAACGAGCGTATCGCGGCCGACTACCTAGCAGATCAACTGGGCAGCGCCGGGATCGATTCCGTGATCCGCGAGTCGAAACCAACCCGCGCGAGCCTCGTCGCGAAAATTCAGGGAACCGACGCGGCGAAGGGCGCGCTGATGCTCTCGTCGCATACCGACGTCGTGCCTGTCGAGCGCTCCGGATGGACGCGCGAGCCGTTCAGCGGCGACATTATCGAGGGCTGCGTGTGGGGCCGCGGCGCAATCGACATGAAGTCGAAGGGCGCGATGGACCTGATGCTGATGATGGCTCTTAAGCGTACGGGAGTGAAACCCGCTCGCGACGTGATGATGGTCGCGGTCGCCGACGAGGAAGCCGGTTCGGAGGAGGGCGCCAAGTTCCTGGTCGAGCGCTACCCGGACCTCGTGCGCGCGGCCTTCGTGCTGAACGAGGTGGGCGGCTTCACGATCCATCTCGGCAACAATCGCTACTATCCGATCCAGGTGGCGGAGAAGGGCTTCGTCACTATCAAGATGACGGTCAACGCGCCGCCCGGGCACGGCTCGATGCCGCGGCGGCATAACGCAATCGGCCGTTTGTCGGAGGCGATCGCGAAGATCACCAGCACGCCGATGCGCCAGAAGGTGTCGCCGTTCATGCGGCAGACGCTGGAGGCGATGGGCGTGCAGCTCGAGTCGGCGGGAGCGCTGTTCGCGCCGATGCTCTCCAACACTGTGTCGCCGACGATCCTGCGCGCCGGATACAAGGACAATGTTATCCCGGGCGAGGCCTGGGTGGTGCTCGACGGTCGCACGCTCCCCGGCGAGAACCCGGAGAGTATCATGGCGGAGCTGCGCGCGATCGTCGGTCCCGAGCCGACCTTCGAGCTCATCAAAACGGCGCCTCCGGTCGAGACCTCAGCTGACACTCCGCTGTTCGATTTGATCCGTGAACGTGTCGAGGCGAACGATCCCGGCGCGCGCGCGATCCCGTGGATGATTCCCGGCGCGACCGACGCCAAGTTCTATTCCTTGCTGGGGGCGGCCTGTTACGGATTTTCTCCCGTCAAGCTAGATCGGCACATGCCGTTCGGATCGCTGTTCCACGGCAACGACGAGCGAATCCCGATCGACGGCTTCAACTGGGGACTGAAGGTTTACGCCGAGGTCGTGCTGCGCTTCGTTGGGATCAAGTTCGACGACGTATTCATCTGAGTCTCGACTTTAACCACTGACTCTTATGGCTTCGGATCGCGGCGCTTCTCCGAGTGACTACCTGGCGGCGGAACGCACCTTTCTTGCGTGGATTCGAACGGGGTTGGCGTTGATGGGATTCGGCTTCGTGGTCGCGCGCTTCGGCCTGTTCCTGCGCGAACTCGCGCGAACGACGTTGACAAACATGCCGAGGTTCGAATCCTCGGGCCTATCGCTAGCGGTCGGAACCAGCCTGCTGCTGATTGGCTCGGCGGTAACGATCGGCGCCACAATCAATCACGTCAAACTGGTTGGCAGGCTAAATCGCGGCGAAACGATCGCTCGGCCTTCGCGAACGGCGATAGCCGTCGCGCTCGCCCTATCGGGGTTTGGACTCGCGCTCGCCGCCTACCTCGTCTGGGTAAGTTAGGCGACAGGTTCAGTTGGAGCTGGTCTTTACGCCGGGCATGCTCTGCGGAGTGAACGTCACCAGAAGCCGCGCCGGATCATCGAGCGGCACCACCGAGTAGCTCTGGATCGGCTGCATGTTGAGCACGATCATCGTACCCGTTGATTGCTTCGAGATAGTGCAGTCCTTGAAGATCGAGCGGTCGAACACGACGTGCTTGCCGATACTCGCATCCGGCGTGACGTCCTTGAGCACGACTGTCACGGTGGAGCCGTCGGCGCTCGACGTCATGTCCTTGCTGTAGGAGACCGGTCCGGTGAGATCGAAGATCACCGTAAGCGGCGGATCGTTGGCCGATAGGCGAATCGTCTTCAGTGTCGCAGGACCGGCCTGGGGCGGCAGAGCAACGGGGAGCGACGAGCGGGCTCCGGGCGTGGAGTCGTTCTGAATCGGTCCGGTCGGTTGTAACGTGGCGCTGGCGTTTGATGCCGATTGGCTGGAATCCGTCGATGACGAGTCTCCGCCACCGAGTGATGACACGGGCTGCATCTGTGGCGCGGGTGACGGCGGAGGCGGCGGTGGCGATGCTGCGGCGTCCATCGTCGGCAGGTTCGGATTCGGCGCTGCGGCGTTCAGGTTCAGCAAATCGCCGCCCTTGCCTGAGGGCGCCGATGGCGATGGAGAAGCCGGGGAGCCCGCGCCGAACGTGAGCTGCGAATCGCCCGCCGACGCCGCTTTGTTACCCGATGCTGCCAGGTCCGACGCCACTCCCGCTGACGGCGGCGCCGCTGCGCCCGCGGGCAACCCTGCCGCGGCAGGCAAGCCGCTGTCATAGTGCTGCATTCCGCCGCCGTCGGAGGATGATCCAGCGTCAGACGCTGTGGGTGACTTCCTGGAATCCCCCGAGGCGATAATCGGCAGGCCGTCTGGGCCGTAACCCGACGTGCTGCCGTCGTCCATCGCCGCTCGCTGCCGCACAGGCACCTGGTCGGCGGCATCCTGCGCCGCCGTCGTCGGATATCCAGTCTCCGCGAGCACCATCGGCAGCGGATCTTCTTCGGTATCGACGGACTCGTGCAGCTTGCGAATCTCGGTGCGCGCCTTCAAGGCGTAGGGCGAGTTGGGGAAGTGCTTCTCGAGCGCCGCGTATGCCTGTGCCGCCGAGTACTTCTTGCCTTCCTTTTGGAGAGCCACGGCGAGATCCCAAAGCGCATCGGGCGCGACCGGTGTGTCGGGATATTTCTGCATCAGCTCGGCGAAGCGCGATTCCGCGGCTCGGAAGTTGGCGCGCTTGTAGTAGTAGTCGCCGACCACCATCTGATGCCGCGCCAGCATCTCGCGGCATTCGGCGATATGTTCGTGGGCAAGCTCGTCGAAGCTGCCCTCGGGGAAGCGCTGCTCGATTTCTTCGAATCGCTTGAGCGCCGCCTCGGTCTTGCTCTGATCCTGATCCTCGCGCCCGATCTGATCGAAGTAACTCATCGCGATGTAGAAAGTAACGAGGTCCAGCTCTTTGCTGGTCGGATGCATACGCTGGAAGTCATCGAGCGAAGCGATCGCTTCGGCGTAATCCTTCTGCTGGTAGTAGGCGAGGCCGATTTTCAGCTCAGCCTCCTCTTCGTCGGGGCTGAAAGGGAACTCGTCAATCAGCTTCTGATAGTTCTCGACCGCGGGCTTGTAATCCTTATTTGCGAAATCCCACTGCGCCTGAGAAAAGTAATCCTCGTCCGTCGGCTTATGTTTGCGCAGACTACACGCCGACGCGGACAGCAGAACCAAGGCTGCCAATATCGCAACTTTTCGCTTCATTCGTTGGCCGCAAAAAGGTTATTCAACGCATTCACGCATTGCAAACCTTGGTTCTCTGGACAAGCTGCAACGCTAAGCTTGCTTTTTCGTCATCTTGGCGATGTGGCGCGTGCCGGCTTGCGAAATGACGCCGAGTAGACCGCCTTTCCAGCCGCCAGATACTTGCGCGCGAACCCGGTCTGCCGGGCACCAGGCGCGAGTTCGGCGGCGCGGATAAATCCGGCACCCTCGATCATCGCAAAAATTTCGCCCGCGTACTCGCGTACGTCGGTCGCGATATAGGCGATACCGCCGGGCTCCAGTGTCCGGAAAATCCCGGCCGCGAACGGAGGCGTGAACAGCCGATGCTTTAGGTGGCGGCCCTTCGGCCAAGGGTCGGGGAAGTAAACGTGATACGCGGCGACGCTCGCGTCGGCGAGCAGGAGATTGACCAGTGTCCGCCCATCTATCCTGGCGACGCGGAGATTCTCGAGACCCGCGCGGCCGCATCGCACCGCGAGCACGCGCGTGACCGCGGCCGACAGCTCGATCGCTAGGAAATCGTGCTCGGGACGCGTGCCGGCGCGCTCGATTATGAACTCGCCCTTGCCCGCACCGATCTCAATCTCGAGCGGAGCGCGGCGTCCGAAAATCGCGGGCGGATTGATCGCGAAGACCGGTCCATCGTCGGCAATCATCACCTGCCCGGCCAGTTCGCGCGCGTTGGGCTTGGCCCAGATTTTCGCAGCTTTGCGAAGCCTCGCCATAGTTCCCCATGACGATAGCTGGCGCGATTAGCCCTTGCTAGCCGCCTGTCAGCTAGACCGGTCGCGCGAGAAACTGCCTGACGCGATCGACGATCGGCTTCAACTCCGTGTTGTCGACCAGCGCCAGCGCCATCCGCACCGGGTCGCCGAAGAAGAAGCGCTCGTACAATACCTGCCGCCCGCCGAACGAGCTGCAGGCGACGTCCCACGCGAGACGATAGAGCGCGACCCGCTCGCGCGCCGCAGCATCGGCGCAAGCGAAGTACTTCTCGATAGCGGGGAACTCCGCAGGATTCGCGAAATCGCGCGCCGACGGCGTCGCCATCATCGAACTCGAGCTGTTGAGCTGGATTATCTCGACGAGCCGCGGATAGAGGCGCGGAAACAGGTTGCGCGCCGTATCGAGCGGTGCGCGCGCCGGCAAAAAGACGCCCCACTGGTCGGCGGCGGCGTCGGCCTCGGCCGCGCGGAGACAGGCCTTCATTGTTTCGGTCGTCATGATCATCTCGGCGAGACGCTCGCGCACGTGCTGCAGCGACATCGCGTCTGCCGCCTCGGCAATCCGCACCGCGAGCCCGAGCAGGAACTCGCTCTTGGCGACGTTCTTCACCACGACCTGGTGCATCATGTGCACGACCGCGCTGGTCGCCGCGTAGAGCGCGTTGCATCGCGCGACGTCGCCGCAGAGGAACACGCGCTCCCATGGTACGAGCAGGTTATCGAAGACAACCACCGCGTCCATCTCCTCGAAGCGCGAGGCGAGAGGATGGTCGAAATGCGAGCGGCTGAGATCGAAGGTCTCGCGGCACAGAAACTTGATCCCTTTGGCGTTGCAGTTGATCGCGAAAGAAAGCGCGAACGGCTCCGCTGCCGGCTCAGCGCGGAGGACTGTCGACGGGAAAACCAGCAGCTCTTCCGAGAGCGGCGCGAGCGTCGCCAGCATCCTGCAGCCGTTCACGACGATTCCCTCGTTCGTCTTCTCGACCAGCTTGAGCGCGAGGTCCGCGTCGGTGTGCCCGGCCCATCCCTGGGCACGGCTTGCCCGCGGATTGACCAGGGTGTGCGTCGCGCACCAGTCGCGCTCGCGCGCCTCGCGGTAGTAGTTCCAGATATTATCGCCAAACCGTGGATCGCTCTCGGCGAAGAAGGTGCGCGCCGCAGCCATTGCCGCGATACTCACGTTCAGGTAGTCCGGTGTGCGTCCGAGCATGCCGCCGCTGAAATCCGCCCACGCCTTCATCATGCGCGAGCGCTTCGCTACGTCGTCAGCGCTCTTCGGGATCACGAACGACATGCCCGCGCGCCCGCCTTCCTCGGTGCGGAAGGTCATCGCCTCGGGGCGTTCCATCTGCAAGTCGTAGAGCGAGGCGACCGAGCGCGCGCAGTTGGCGAACCCCGCGTGAGTCGTCGGGTCCTTGACGCGCTCGCCGCCGAGCCAGACTTCGGCGCCGAGCTTTTTGAGCGACGAGAGATAGTTGTTACCCGAGCGCGCGCCCATCTCAGAGGATCTCCTCGAGTGCAGGCAGGCGCTTCTTGATTCGTTCGGCCGCGTCGTCAGGCGCCATGTAAGGCGGTCGCGCCGGTCCCATCTCGATTCCGGTCGCGACGCTCGCCGTCACCTTGGTCGTACCGAGATGACCGAGCGTCTCCTCGCCACCGCGCGGGAAGCATCGATTCAGCCGCCGCTGGATTTCCTCGGCGCGCCCATAGTCTCTCGCCTTGAATGCGCGATGAAGTGCGGCAGCCGCTGGCACGGCGAAGATGTTGATAAAGCCGCCGGCGGCGCCGAGCATCAGGCCCGCGAGCAGCGCGCGAAACGTGTTGTAGATTTCGGCGCGGCCTGCGACCTCGTCGTAGAGCGCCTCGAGATGCTGCAAATCGGTCAGCACCTCCTTGAACGCGACCACGCCGGGAATCGTGGCGAGGCGGCCTGCGAACTTTGGCGAAATATTGAACTTGCTGAGCGCCGGGTTGTGGTAAATCACTACGGGCAGGTCACCGGCCTCGGCAATCATCTTGTAGTGGCGCTCGACTTCGACTTCACCGCATCGCCAGTAGTACGGCGGAATCACCTGCTGGGCGTCGTAGCCGAGGCGTCCGGCGACTTTTGCGTAGTGGAGAGTCTCGAGCGTGGTGGCTCCCGAAGTCATCGCGACCGCGGACACGCCGGGGCGCTTGCGCGCCTCCTCGATAACGATTTCGAACACTCGCGTGCGTTCGGCTTCGTTCAGATGCAAGAACTCGCCGATACTCGGCGCGGCGACGACGCCCTCGGCGCCGTTGGCGAATGCCCAGCGGACTTCGGCGCGGAGCGCGTCTTCGTTGAGGCGATAGTCATCGTGCAACGGCGTCACGAGCATCGCGATTGTCGCGTGTGCGAGTTTCACTTGAGCGAACCTCCATAAGCCGCGGCGTTGGCGCGGTTATCCTCGAGTCCTGTCACCGGTCGCGGAACCGCAAACGCATCTCCCGCGCTGCTTGAATTTCTCCGCGCGCGCCAGAACTCTCCAAACGAGCTTAACACGTCGCCACTCTATTCGAGTCCTGACGACGACCACCGCTTCGCACGAAGCCTGACCGTTGAGCCGTGGCCTGAAGATAAGCTACGGACCCGAGTCGGGGGTCGAAACGACGATTCGGCGGTACTAATTTCAGACGATTTCCTGACGGCGGCCTGATCGTCTGTAGGCAAGGACGCACCGAGGAGCAACAAAAAACTCTTCGCCCATCGGGAGGCCAGCTTCGACTCTTTCCCGATGGCAGATCTCGCAAATGGCGCAAGTGCGAGCGCAGGCAAAATCGTTGCTGGCACCCTTCAGGACCATGGGCGAGCCAATATCGTTGGCACGCAAACCCTTTGGCAAAGCATCCGTGCAAACCATAATTCCGCTGGACCAACATTCAGCGCTGAGGCTCACGACCGGGCGCTACTCCACACCAGCAGGCTGATCGATTCAGGCAATCGGAACGCCGGACATGGTGGTGGAAAATTCGAGACCTTCCCCCCGTATCAGCCGTCAAGTCTCGTGCGATTGAGACTCAGCCGAATGGACCGGATGGTCCTGAAAATGAGGCGACGATTGACCGCCAGGTGCAACATAGACTCGAGGTACTAAAGCACCGGAGCAAATTCCACACCATGTCGGCGGCGTGGCAGAAGAACCTCGGCTGGCCCGGTCAGCGGAAGTTGCGCGCTGGTTCAGTTTGGATCGTTGGGGGGTCATTCGTTCGATGGCGCTCGTCAGAGTGTATTTGCTTCTTCACGAAGATGCAGCGGTGACGCGGGTTTCGGGCGCGAAGAAGAAAATCGATTGTCCGGTACCGATTGCCGCTTCGTAGCGGCCGAATTGCTCGCCGCGCCAGTTCCAAGCCTCGGCGCCGAGCGCTCCCGCCATCATCAGATAATGCGAAAAGCGGCCCTCCGGAGAACAATGGGCGCGGAAGTCATCAGCCGCTGCGATAATCGCCGCATGATTTCCCGCCTTGAACCACTCCATGATTCGCTCGTCGTAGAGCCGATTCGCCGTCGAGCTGATATCGGTTGGATCGGCGGAGGCGTGGTCAAGGATTCGATCGTAATCCCAGAAGCGATGCGACATGCCGCCCGACGCGACGAGCACAACCGTGCGATCCGATTTCCAGATCGCCTCGGCGACCGCAGCGCCGAAGACGAGGTCGTTTCTGACCGATGCGGTCTGGCATACGCCGATCGAGAGCACACGGCGGCGCGCATCTGAATTAAAGTAATACATCACATTTAGCGTCGGATAATGGAGCGGCAGATTTCGCGCCGCCGACGCGAGCGCACGGATGCCGCGCTCCATCGCGACGTCCTCGATTCCGCGCGCGAGCTCCGGATCGCCCCGATAGCCGTACTCGAGGTCGTGGAGCATGGCGGGCAACTCTTCCGACGTGTAGGTGCCGGCGAGCCGCTCGTGCGCATTGATCACGTACTCGAGCGTGGTGAACCAGTGCGTGTCGAACAGCACGAAGGTGTCGAAGTCGAGCGCGGCGAGCCGCACGCGTGCAAGCGCTGGCATCGCGTCGTAAAAGGTCGTGACGTTTTTGCCCATGTATGCTTTCCGTGCCTCCAGGTCGGTGATCATCAGGCGCGGGACGTGGGTCGTGAAAATCGCCGCGGCGACCTTACCCATCATGGTCCTCCGCGCCGTAGGCGAGGCAGATGAGCTTCGGCTCGGTCCAGAACTCAAGCGCGTAGCGGCCGCCCTGGCGGCCAAGCCCGCTCAGCTTGGCGCCGCCAAAGGGAGTGCGCAGGTCGCGCAGAAAAAAACTGTTCACCCAGACCATCCCGGTTTTGATTTGCTCGGCAACGCGCAGCGCGCGGTCGATGTTCGTGCTCCAGAGATAGGCGGCGAGGCCATAGCGCGTGGCGTTAGCCTGTTCGATGGCGTCCGCTTCACTGGCGAAGCGCTCGATGGTCAGCACCGGACCGAAAATTTCTTCATGCGCTGCTTTAGATTTCGAATCGACGTGGTCCAGGATCGTCGGCGCGTAATAGAAGCCGACCGCCGGTGATTTCCGAGCCTCGCCACCCGCGATCAACTTCGCGCCTGACGCGACCGCCTCGGCCACGAAGCGGTGCACGCGCTCGCGATGCGCCGCTGAAATCAGCGGGCCGTATTCGGTTCCATCAGCGAGTGGGTCGCCGACCTTGAGCTTCGCGATTTCGCGCTTGAGCGCCGCGATAAGATCCTCCGCGATTCGCTCGTCGACCAGCAGGCGCGAACCCGCGACGCACGATTGCCCCTGGCTCCGGTAGATCGAGCGCGCGACGCCGGCCGCGGCAAGTCTGAGATCCGCGTCGGCGAAGACGAGGTTCGGCGATTTGCCACCGAGTTCGAGCGTTACCCGCTTCAAGGATTCTGCCGCGGCAGCCATCACACGCCGCCCAGTCGCGATGCCACCGGTGAATGCGATCGCGTCGACTTGAGGATTCGCGACCAGCGCCGCGCCCGCCTCGCCAAGTCCCGGCACGATGTTCAACACGCCCGGCGGAACGCCGGCTTCGTTGGCGATCGCTCCCAGAGCAATCGAGGAGAGCGGCGCCAGCTCGGAAGGCTTCATCACGCAGGTATTTCCTGCGGCGAGACAGGGCCCGAGGTTCCAGGTGGCGAGCATGATCGGCGAATTCCACGGGATGATAATGACGCCCACGCCGATTGGCGGCCGCGTCGTCACATTCATCAGGCGCAAGTCGCGGCCGAGAAACTTGGCGTCGCTTTGCGCGGCCTCCTGCGTCCAGGTTTCGGCGGCGGCGGCGAAGAAGCGAATATTTCGCGCGGCGCGCGCCACGTCATGATTGATGCATTCGGAGAGGGGCTTGCCAACGTCGCGCGCCTCGAGCGTCCCGAGCTCGCGGGCGCGCCGTTCGATTCCATCGGCGAAGCGGCCGAGGATTTTCCCCCGCGCCTCGGCTGTCATCCGGGGCCATGGTCCACGATCGAATGCCTCGCGCGCGGCGACGACAGCGCGGTCGATGTCGGCGGCTGATGCGCTCGCGACCCGGGCTATTTCACGCTCGGTCGCGGGCTCGATATCGGCGAAGCGCGCGCCGCCCGCCGCGTCAAAGAAGTCGCCGTGGATAAAGAGCCGCGTTTCCATCACCTCCGACCTTACCAAAACCTCGGAGATGCGGCAGCGACTGCTGGGCCATTCTGGCGAATGATGTCAGCGAAGAGCGAGGCCGAGCTCGCGGAACACGAACGCCAGCTGGTCGGCGGCCTCGTCGATTGCGGCGTCAATCGGGAGGTTCGCCCATGTGCCCGGCCTCGGCGCGGTAGTGGAGCAAGATCGGACGATCGCCCGCGCCAGTCGCGCACTGAGGCAGCGCAGTCATCTTCCGCGCATGCATCGGATCGGCGCGCGTGTCTGCGTCGCCCGCGACGAACATCACCGCTGGATAGTGCACGCCCTCGCGCACATTGTGATACGGCGAGTAGGCGAGCAGGTAGATGATTACAAGCGGAGCGGCGGGAGACTTCCGGTCGCCCCCCCGGCCCGTCGATACGGCGGTGTCTTTCAAGTCCGCATCGATAAGCGCGTGCATCGCGCGCTCGCGATCGAGGCTGAACGCAATGGGCATAGCGCTGGACGCGCTGGTCGCCGAGAAGCTGGCGCGCAAGGCGGAATTCTAGAACCTGCGTCTGGTGTAGAGGAAATCCGCCGCGAAACCTACTGGCTAATCGGCAAAGCGTGATTATCTTTGTTAGCCAGAAGGAGTGTCTCTACGATGCCCGCATCAGTTCGGCTCGTTTCCAGCAATAGTGCATATCGCGAAGAGCGCGCCCCGCGTCCTACGGACGGCGACCTGCTCGATGCTTATTCAGAGGCCGTCACCGGAGCGGCGGAGGCGGTCAGCCCGGCGGTAGTGAATATCGAGGTTCGTCACGGACATTCACCGACGCCTTCAGGCAGCGGTTCGGGATTTATCTTCACGCCCGACGGATACATCCTCACCAATAGCCACGTGGTGCATGGCGCCGCGAGCGTTACCGCGACGCTCTCGGATGGCCGCAGGGTCATGGCGGAGAAGGTCGGCGACGATCCCGACACCGATCTCGCCGTGGTGAGAATCGGCGCGGCTGGCCTGGTTGCAGCGGAGTTTGGCGACTCGCAAACGATTCGCGTCGGCCAGGTCGCGATCGCGATCGGCAGCCCCTACGGCTTCCAGTATTCGGTCACTGCCGGTGTGGTGAGCGCGCTCGGCCGCTCTCTCAGGACGACGCGTGGGCGCCTCGTTGACAACGTGATCCAGACCGACGCCGCGCTAAATCCCGGTAACTCGGGAGGTCCGCTGGTCAACTCGCGGGGCAAAGTAGTCGGCGTCAACACCGCGATCATTCTGCCGGCGCAGGGGATCTGCTTTGCGATCGCGATCAACACGGCAAAGTTCGTCGCCGGCCACCTGATCAAAGATGGCAAAATCACGCGCGGATACGTCGGGATTGCGGGCCACAACATGATGCTGCCGCGGAAGCTGGTCCGCTTCTATCGGCTGGGAGGGGAGACCGCCGTGCGAGCTGCGAGCGTGGAGCCAGCCAGCCCCGCGGCGCGCGCAGGACTTCGCGAAGGCGACATAATCGTCGAACTCGGCGGCCAGGCGATCGCCGGGATCGATGATTTGCAGCGTGCGCTTACGGCAGACAAAATCGGCACCGCCATCGCGATGACGTTGATTCGCGGCACGGAGAAGATCGCGACGACGATCGTCCCCGCCGAAGCGCCGCCGCATCCACGGGGCTAGCCGCACCGTCCGACCGCAACGAAGAAGGCCTCCCGGCGCGATGCGCGGGGAGGCCTTTCGTCCTTAATTCTGAGTTGGCGTCAGGCGACCTTTAGAATGCTCTCCGGGTGCTGGATGTTCGGATCGACTCCGGGCTCCATCTCATACAGCACCGACTTGTCCACCACCAGTTGGCCATCGTCGCCGATATAAATCTTGAAACGGTCCATCGGGCGCGGCGCCGGGCCTTCGAAGTTTAACCCGCTGATGTAGTAACCGGAGCCGTGGCAGGGGCACTTGAACTTCTGCTCGGTCTTGAGCCATCGCGGCGTGCATCCGAGATGCGTGCACTTGGCGAAAATCGCGTAGAAACCGGCCTTTGTGCGTACGATCCAGGTGCGATAATCCTGCTTATACTTTTCACTGACTTCGCCGATGACGTAGTCGCTCGGGTAGCCGGCCTTGAATTTCGACGGCGGCAGGAAAAGTACGCGCGGGAAGGCAGAACGAACCGCGGCGAGCAGGGCGACCAGCGAAAAAGCACCGAATCCGGCCCATCCAAGCTTGCCAAGGAAATCACGACGGCTCCATAGGGAGCCAATTTCAGCCTTTTCACGCTCGCGTTTGGCACGTTCGCGAGCCTGCTCGTTTTCACGCCATTTCTTTAGTTCTTCAGGGTCGGTGGGAACTTGAGGTTTTGGTGCAGCAGCCATCGAAATCCGAACGCCTCCAAACGGGAACGCGTTAACGCCCCTCATACGATTCGACGTAATCGATTAGGGAAAATTCTACGACGAAAAAGGCAGGATCATCAAGAAGATCGGCGCGCAGGTGCGCACCGATTGACTCTTTTGCGATGCGTTCCTTGTTGGCCTAATGAAGCGCCGGCTGGCTTCCGCCTGGCGTTGTCGGCCTTTGCGCTGGCGGGCTCGCTACGCCGTAGGCGGGTGCGGCGGCAGCAGGAGCGCCCGAAACAGGAGCGGGAACGGGACTCGCGCTTTCGTTGAGTGAATTGTCGGGGATGTAAGCGATCGGCGGCGGCGGGCCCTGGTCGTCCTCATCGATTGGCTTGTACATGAAGGACAGTGGACCCTTGGTCGCGCCCCATTTCAGCGGCCGTGCGATACCCCATTCCAGCGCCCATCCGATCGGATAAAGGATGTAGCTTCCGAGCGCGAGGGGATTCGAATCGTCGTCGGAGTATTCGTCGGGATGCTGCGAGTCGTCGTACAGCGTTTGCGCATGGGCAAGGGCGGGAATGCCGAGAGAGAGCGCGACGCAAAGACAAATAGTTGCTCGCCACATGCCCATCACTCTCCTTGATTCAACTCGTCAAAGTCAACCATTTCGATGGGCCGCTCGGGCTCGATTGAGCCGCGTCCCGCTCGAACGGGGAGCGCCCTCGCAAACGATCTTGCCTTGCCTGCCGTGGGCGCGCAATTCTGATTCAGACATGATGGCATTATTGGGCACGAATCCCGCGCCGGCGGTCCGAGGTATCGTAGCGGCTGCCGCGGCGGGGCTGATGTTCGTGATCGTCACGGCATTCGCCGCAGCGGCAGCATCGAATCCCGCCGTCGTTTATGTCAGCACCGACAACAACATCTACTATTGCACCGGCCGATGCCTTGAGCCCGTATGCGTGACGTGCAAGACGGAAGGAACGCACGTGCGCCGTGATACCGGCGTGACAGCGGCGGCATTCGGGCTGGCGCAGGAAGAGGAGATGCCGCCCGGGCTCGAGCCACCCGGAGCGCCGCCGCCGCAGCAGCAGGGGCCGCTCTACGGATGGCCGACCTTTTCGCCTGACGGCAAACGAATCGCATACTCGTCGATCACGCAAAAGCCGGACGGCGGCGATTACGCGGTCTGGGTCTACGACATCAAGCTTCACGAGCCGACGCAGATCTTCGAGAGCCGTACGGAACGGGTTGTTTACGTCGATTGGCTAGCCGACAGCCAGCACCTTTCGTTCCTGCTCGGAGAGCCCAAAGGCTTGAGCCTCATCCTGGCCGAGGTGAAAGAATCGGCGCCGGCGAGGATCGTAACCACGGGGATGCCGCTCTATTTCGACTGGAGCTCGCCCGATTTCCTGGCCGTGCATACGATCGCGCTCAACTCCGACCGCACTGAGCAGGTCTCGCTCATCAGCCTTACTCCTACCAGCCAGCATGTGGATAAGGTGCTCTCGAGCGGGCGCAGTCCGTTCAAGACGCCGTGCTGGTCGCCCGACGGCAAGCATCTCGCGTACATCGCGAACTACCACGCCGAATCAAACATCGTGGTGGCCGGCGCCGACGGCAAGAATCCACGCTCAATCGTGAGCCTGCCCGTTGGCGAGAGCAGCATGGTGTGGGCGCCCGATTCGAAGCACATTGCGTATTCGACCGCGATCTCAGCCGACGAGCCGGCCTTCAGCGGGATTAAGGTTGTCGATATTGCGACCGCGGATTCCCGCCTCATCACCAAGGAAGATGTGGCGGCCTACTTCTTTTCTCCTGACTCAAAGACGATCGCATACATCGCGGTGCCCGAAGACAAGCCGTATTACACGTGGGCGGTCGTCAACGTTGCGACCGGCAAGACGCGCAAGCTCGTGAACTTCCTCACGACGCCCGATGAATCGACCGCGTATCGCTTCTTCGATCAGCTTGCGGTGTCGCACACGATCTGGTCGCCCGATTCGTTGTCGATCATTTATGCGGGAGTGCCGCTGAACGGCGCGCCGAGCCATCCGACCGGCATCGCGCCGCCGCCGAGCGTCTGGATCGTAGCGATAGATGGCAGCAAGTCTCAGCGTGTCGAGCAGGGCGTGCTCGCGTTCTTCTCGCCGGTGCCCGCAAACTAGGTGGATGGCCGCCGCTACACGCTCCGGAATGCGACGCGCGCGCTGACGCCCACCGGAGGCTTCCTCAAAGGTTTCGCGTTCACTCTGAATCCTTACGTCGGATGCGCATTTGGCGCGAACCGCGGATGTCCCTACTGCTACGTCAGGATGCTGCCGGTGGCGCGCGCCGAATCGGGCGCCTGGGGCTCGTGGGTGATCGCCAAATCGAATCTCGCCGAACTTCTTGAACTCGAACTGATCGCACTCGAAGCGAGCGGACGCGCTCGTGATGCGGCGGTCTTTTGCGCAAGCGCCACCGATCCCTACCAGGGCTTCGAGCGCAGGCTCGGGCTTACGCGCGCCGCGCTGGAAGTCTTCACGCGGCATCCTATTCGCCGACTCCTGCTACAGACGCGAAGCCCGCTTATCGAGCGCGACATCGATCGGATCGCGCGCCTCGGCGATCGCGTGATCGTATCGCTGACGGTCGAGACCGATGACGACGCCGTGCGCCGCGCGGTTACGCCCACGTCGCCTTCCATCGAGCGGCGGCTTGGCACGGCTCGCAGGCTTCGCGCGCGTGGGATTTTCGTGCAGCTCGCGATCTCGCCGATGCTGCCGAATCACGCGGATCGCATGGCTGCCCTCGCTGGCGACTGCGCTGATCGCGTGGTGGTCGATACTTACTTCGCCGGCGACGGCTCATCGGGCCGCCGCTCGCGCGCGCTGAAGATGGGTGATCTTTACGCTCGGCTTGGTTACGAGGGTTGGTTCGAGCCGGGCGCGGAGCGCGAACTGCTCGCGGCGCTCAAATCGCGCCTCGGCAAGGATCGCGTGCTGTTCAGCCGCGCCGGCTTCACCGCCGTGTGAGGGCGTTTAGGGTGCTGGCTGTGCCGCCAGTCCACTCCCCTCAAGCCCGCGTGGCCGTGCCAGGTGAGGGTGGCGGCTCGCCCATATGCGAAAGGTCTTCGATTCGCTCCTTCGCGCCTCGCTTGTGAATCATCGGAGCGGCCCTCAATTGACCACGCGCTGATTCCTTCTCCATAATCTTTTCGACGGTGGAGCGGCGGCGCGATGCGATGTACTCAATGCGGCAACGAGCTGGCGCAGGGCGCGGTGTTCTGCTCGCGCTGTGGCGCCCGGATGCTCGCGCCAAAGCCCGCTGCCGTCCGCGAATACGCACTTGCAACGTTCCGGCCGTCGCTCTGGCGGATGGCGCATGCCGTCTTCACCGGAATCGCATTCATCGTGGTCGGCGCGGTTGGCGTCGGCGCCGATCCGAAATTCTGGCGCGTCGGCTTCGCAGTTATCGGCTTCGGTATCCTGGTGCTGGTGATGACAATCCTCAGCAACCGCTTTCTCACCTGGAGTGTCACGTCGGATCGCCTGATCGAACGGCGCGGTCTTCTAAGCTCGCGCCGGCGCGAGATGGAACTCGCCGATATTCGCTCAGTCGAAGTCGATCAACGGTTCCTGCAACGGGTTGTCGGGCTTGGCAATATCACGATAGCTTCGGCGGCGAGCGCCGATTACTCGATTCGCCTCAACAACATCCGAAATCCCGAGGCTGCCGCCGATATGATTCGGCAGGCACGGCTCAAGAGGCTCGCGTGAGCACGGAGCTCGAGCGATGAGCAAGCGGCCCGATCTGCGCCACGAACGAAAGCTCTGGAAGACGGGTATCGAGGTCGTAGCCGGCGTCGACGAGGCGGGAGTGGGCCCGATGGCGGGCCCGGTGGTCGCGGCGGCCGTGATTTTCGCGCCGGAGAAATTTATCCGCGGCGTGCACGACTCCAAGCAACTTACTGCTGAGCAGCGCGACGAACTGTTCGGCGCCATCAATAAGGGCGCGCTTGCGGTCGGAATTGGAGTCGCCGAAGTCGGCGAGATCGACCAACTCAACATCTTCTGGGCGACGATGCTCGCGAGCGAGCGTGCAGTCGAGGCGCTCGGCTGCGTGCCCGGACACGTGCTGGTCGATGGGCGAAAAATTCCGGGCCTCAAGCTCGCGCAGACCAGAATCGTTGGCGGCGACCGCAAGAGCTTCTGTATCGCGGCGGCGTCGATAATCGCGAAGGTCACCCGCGATCGCATCATGGTCGACTTCGACGCGCGCCACCCCGGTTACGGATTCGCCAAGCACAAGGGCTACTGCACTCGTGATCATTTCGACGCGCTGAAAAAGCTCGGCCCGTCGCCGATTCATCGCCGCTCGTTCGCGCCAGTCGCGGCGAGCGCGCAGTTCGGCTTGTTCGACGAATTCGACGACGATTTCGATTGGTGAGAATCAGCGCGATGCTGGAACTCGGCGAGCTGCTCGAAATCTACCGGACGATGGTCCTGCTGCGGCGATGCGACGGGCGCGCGCCTGACGGCGTTTGCTTCGACGGCGAAGAGGCGGTGGCGGCGGGCGCATTACTTGCGCTCGACGCGCACGACACAGTCGTGTCGAGCTATCGGCCGCGGGGGCATCGCCTCGTGCGGCAGCAGAACAGCGCTGCTGACGCGCGGTTTATCGATGGTGACATGGCGCGAGCCGTCGAAGTTGCGCGCGCGGTCGACGCGACGGGCGATCGCGAGCGAATCGTATGCTGCATGTTCGGCGACGCGCTGCTCGGAGCGGGCGTATTTCACGAGTCGATGAACATCGCATCCAACGAGAAACTGCCAATCGTCTTCGTCTGCGAGAACAACTTTTACGGGATGGGCACGCTCTTCGACGGCGCGATCTGCCAGGAGGAACTCTATCGCTTCGCCGCCGGCTACAAGATGCCATCGATACGCGTCGATGGGATGGAGCTGCTCGAGGTTTACACCGCTATGCGCCAAGCGGCGGCTCTGGCTCGCGCCGGTGAAGGCCCTTCGATAATCGACGCCGTGACTTATCGTCCGCTCGCGAAATTTCGCACTCGCGAAGAAGAGATGATGGTCAATCAACGCGACCCGATCCGCATCTTCCGCGAGCGTATCGTCGAGGCTTACCCCGAGTCTGACCCGGCGCTGGCCGCGATTGATCGTGAACTGGCCAGCGGTCGTTGCTCGCCCTGACCCGCCGTGCGGCGCGCGTACAATCGCCTTGTCTCTCGTTCGGGCGTAGGCTATGAGCACGCTGGGCACGCTGCGCTCGACCTATTGGGTGCCGAACGTGCCGAGGAGCGGCCGCATGGTAGAAAAAACGATCGAGCTCACGGGCATTTCGGCTAATTCCGTCGAAGATGCAGTACAGCTGGCGATCGCGCGCGCTGGGGTGACCATCTCGGGCATCCACAGCGTGCACGTTGAAGATATCTCGGCGGCTGTGGAAGCTAACAAGGTGGTACGCTGGAGGGTGCGCATCAAAGCGACCTTCCAGGTCAAGGACGAACTGCACGAGTGACGCGGCGCCGCGCGCACTAAGCGCCGCACTGCTCCCCATATCGGCCACGGTGCCGGTACGGAGCGCAAGGACTCTTGAAGTCATGCGAAACCGCTTATCGGGAGATTGACGAATGCCTGCCAAAGTTGTCGAGGTTCACCAGGGAATCTACGAGATCTTTCTGCCGCTGCCGATGCGGCCCACGATCATCAACGTCTACCTGGTCGATTGTCACGGGGCGTGGACGCTGGTTGACACCGGGATGAACTCGCCGGAGAGCGTCGCGACGCTCGAAGATGCGTTCGGACAGGTTGGAATCAAGGTTGAAGATCTGAGCGCGATAATCGGCACGCATCATCATATCGATCACTTCGGCGCGTCGGGTGAACTCAGGCGAAGAAGTCACGCGAGCACGCATCTGCACGCGCTCGAAGCTGAGCGCGCCAATCGCATGGTCGCGTTCGGCTCGATGGCGGGCCACGCGGATCGACCCGAGTCGCGCGTGTTCTTCACCAGCCACGGCTTTCCGATCGATCAATTCCAGCCGACTGGGATGCGTCCGGCGTGGATGGGCACCTCGATGTACAGTCCGGTGACCACGCCGGATCGATTCATCGGTGATGGCGATCAAATAAAGATCGGCGATCGCGAGTTCGAGGTTATCTGGACACCGGGGCATTCGCCCGGCCACAACGTAATTTACCTACGGCGCGAGAAGGTGATGATCGTCGGCGATCATCTGCTGCCGAAGATAACGCCCCATGTCGGAATCTATCCCGACAGTACCGGCATGAACCCGCTCGGCGACTTCATCAATTCGCAGCTAAAGGTGCAAAAATACGACGTTGAGTTAGTGTTGCCCGCGCATGGCGGCACCTACCAGGATCATCGTCATCGCGCGAACCAGATCATTGAGCATCACAAGTATCGTGAGGAAGAGATGCTCGATTTAACGCGAAAAAAGCCGCAGACGGCGTTCGAAGTTGCGCAACAGATTTTCGGAGGCGAAGAAAGGCCGATGTTTCACGTGATGGCGGCGACATTCGAGACTCTCGCGCATCTCGAATATGCCTATTTGGAAGGCCGTGCCCGAAAAATGGACCGCGACCAGCGGGTCCTCTATCAGGCAATATAATATTAGTGGTTATAAACAGGCAGGATTATCTTTGGATTACGGGGGGTTTGCTAATTATTTGAATCGGTGTATTTTGACGCAGCCTTAATTGGGTGGGGGTTGACCCAGTAGGCTTTAAACAGCGAGGCTCGAACTGCGGAGGGGTACAAGACTGAAGGAGGATGCCATGAAAGGGACGATTGGATTTGTGCTGGCTTCAGGGCTGGCCTTGTTGGTTGCCGGATGCGCCAACACTGGAGGGAGTTCAGCACCCGCCGCCAGTGCAGGAGCAGTGGCAGCCGGTGCCGGTGGCGGTCCCGCCGGCTCGGAGGGGAGTGCGACCAGGAATTTCAACCTGGCGGTTAAGTGCCCCGGCGTTCATTATTTGAAGACCCACGGCTGGACCGAGCAGCAGATCATGCAGCAGGAGTCACTCACCGAGGCCTCCGATATTCCAGCCTGCGAGGAGTGGGTAGCGCATCAGCCTAAGGGCTATGTGCCGGCGCCTCCGCCTGGCTCGATATCGGCAGCCGCAGTGAAGGCATCGAACGCGCCGGGACCGAATGCCGCGCCTGCACCGTCGCCGGCCGCAGCGGCGCCACCTGCTGCACACTAATCAGATGCTTGCTTGAAGTTACTCGCCGGGCCGCGAGTAATGTGGCCGAAAGTGCAAGCGGCGCAACACCTCTTCGGAGATGCAGCGCCGCTTATTTTATCGATCTTTATTCGAGCTTGATTCGGGGCTTCGGCAGCGAGCTAATCCGCGAGGACTAGTTGGCGCGCGCCGCGCGCTTGGCCTCGCGATGCGCCGGCGCGCTGATGCGCCCACTGCGCACTACCGGCGAACGGCGAGCGAGGCGCCGCGTCGATACACCGGCAAGCTGCTGACTGCGCCATTCGCGAAGACCGCTGCGCAGGAACTGGGGCTCGATCCCGAGCGTTTCGCAAACCGTTTCGAAGGCGAACGGTCCTGTGCCACCCTCACCGCAGAGCCACTGCTCAGCCTCGCTGAACAGGCGCTTGCGTGCACCACTCTTGGCATCGGCATTGTTCTGAAAGCAGCGAAGCGCATCCTCGAGAATCGCCATCATCAGCTTCTTCACCGGTCGGATCGAGCTGTCGTCGCGGCGGCTATCGTAAAACTGCTCCGGCGTAAGAACGTCGGGTACAAAGAGATTTCCCAAGGCTGTGTTTTCCCATTCCATTTTTCGCTTTACCTCCCGCTCCCCCGGTCGCTGCCTAAACCGCGAGCAGCAGCATCTTGAGCCGCTTCCATCGGGCTCTTTAGAGCGGCAGCAAGATTCGTACCGCTGCGCTTTTGAGCATCAGTATTAGGTACAAGTGAAATCGTCGCGAATTCTAAGTCAGAATTAGCCGAGCTTCTGCGGTCTTATTGCAAAGAACGCTTCGGATTTCGCGAACGAATCCGCATTTTGCAAATGACAGCCGATTGGCCGCAATATCTCATATGCGATGCTGCCGCTGCACCGCAGGCGACTTTCGGACACAGGTCACCCTTTGACTTGCTATGGCCGGTCGAGATGATTGGGAACCGCCTGCGCCAGGCGCCTATTGAACCGTATCGGGTCCACTTGGCGGACCTCCGCGGCGGCGTTCCTCAACCTTGAAGGCCAGGACATCGATAAGGCAGTCGGCGCGATTGTGCATGGCCTCGAGGACCGTCTGTTTTTCGAGCGGCTGCACATCGAGATGAAAAGATAGGAAATTCACCAGTTCCGCGCCCCGGAGTCCACGCTCCTCGACGAGAGTGCGCCACGCCTCGAGCGCGGGGTCGCCAAGGTAGTTGAACAGCACCTCGCGGAGCCCGTCGATCGTTTCGTCGTCGAACTCGCGCTCGGAGGCTTTCACCTCGCACCACTCGACCTCGGCCTGACGATACGAGCGCTCTCGGATTTCGCGCCGGATTCTGAACTCGGAGACGCCTTCGATGACGATATAGTAGCGGCCGTCTTCCAGCTTCTTGACCGCTCCGATCTTCGCGCCGCATCCGATCTCGAAGATGTCGGGTGAACCGTAATAGCTATCGCGCCATTCACCCTTGAGCAGCACCATGCCGATTACACTATGACTCTCGATGACGTCCGCTACCATCTCCCGATAGCGCGGCTCGAAGATGTGCAATGGCACGGTGATTCCCGGAAAGAGCACCAGGCTCGGCAAGGGAAAGAGCGGAATGATTGAGGGTAAGGATGCCACTCGCAGCGCCGCTTGCCCTGAGCCTAAGGCCGTTCTGACGCGGGGTCAAGGCGAACTTCCTGCGACCGCTGCAAATCAGCACGCGCAAAGATCAAAAATGAACATCTCCAGTCGCTTCCTCGTTTCGATCAAGCGGCTATCATGACTTTCGATTGCCTTAGCGTCTTGCCGCGGAGGATCGCATGAATCAGTCGAACCCAGGCCACTTCGCCCAATGCCTCGAGCGCGCGCGCTCACTTGCGCCGCTTATCACCGAATACGCTGCCGAATCGGAACGCAACTCGCAGCTCGCGCGCCCGATCGTGGACGCGTTCCACGATTCGGAACTTTTCCGCGTGATGCTGCCGGTATCGATGGGCGGCGCCGAGCTCACGATGATCGAGGATCTTCAGTTGATCGAAGAGGTCTCGCGCTTCGACGGTGCCACCGGATGGAACTTCGGAATCGCCTCGGGCGGACCAGTGATCGCATCGTTCACGGAGCAGAAGGCATTCGAAAATATCTTTGCCGACCCGCGCGCACTTGTCGCTGGCTCGTTCAGCCCGATGGGCAACACGGCGATCGGCACCGATGGCGGCTATCGATTCACGGGCAAGGCGACATACGCGAGTGGCTCGGCTCAGGCCACCTGGTTGACGGCGAGCGCGATCGAACTAGTCGATGGCGCGCCGCAGATTGTCAACGGCATCCCGCGCATCAGGGCCGGCTTGATGCCGATCAGCAAAGCTCGCATCCTGAACACCTGGACCGTCTCCGGCCTTCGCGGCACGGGCAGCAACGATGTCGAATTCAACGACGTCCTTATCCCGGCCGAATACACGTTTCAGTTTCCGAACCCTGAGCCGACCTGGCAGAAAGGCCCCGCGGCGAGGATCCCCTTGATGGTTCAGCTCGGCGGTTCGCTTGCCGCGGTCGGCCTTGGTATCGCGCGTCACGCGATCGAGGCGCTGAAGGAAATCGCGGTGCGCAAGGTTCCGCTCGGCACGATGGCGACCTTGCGGGACCGGCCGATCGCGCAGACGCAGCTCGGTGAGGCGGAAGCAACGCTGCGTGCTGCGCGTGCCTATCTCTACGCGAGCGCCGAGCAAATATGGCGCCGCGGTGAACGAGCTGAGCCTTTTGATTTGGACGCGCTCGTCGCGGCGCGCCTCGCGTCGGTGACGGCCGCCAAGTTCGCGGCGCGCGCGGTCGACCTCGTCTACGATGCGGCCGGAATCACGTCGCTCAACACCACGCAGCCGATCGAGCGATGCTGGCGCGACGTGCATGCGGTGACGCAGCACATCACGCTGAATACCGCTCGTTATGAAGTCGCCGGCCGAGTGTTGTTCGGATTGCCTTCGGGCTCGCTGCTCATCTGAAGAGAAGGCGGATCGTCGGCCGCGCGGTCGCGGGCGAATTGAATCCCGAAGCCACCATCGGCTCCGGTGCGCCATTACAGTGGTCGCCGTTTTTTTCCGAAGTGGCGGCGGGCGTCCCCGCCGCCCTTCGCGGCTGTCGCTAGACGCATGACCCAGTGGTGCGCTGCGGCATGCCGAGGTTCGCGCACGACTATCGTTAATGTTGTCGGCCGCAGCGGCGTTAGATTCCTCGCGCGGCGCACCGAATGACGGCGCTGCCAGTTAAGACTGTGCGCACACTCCCTTCCTTCACATGCCCCAAAATGAGGGAGCCGAGTAGCTCGGCAGAGTTTTCAGGACTTAGCCGAGCTCCAATCGGCGGCGCGTGATCGCGATCGCCACGGCCAACGTAACCAACACCTCCGCTACGATGTACAAGACTGCGAACAGAATCGCGCCCGGCAACGCAGGTTACGGATTTCGAATCGTGAACCGCGTGACGTTGAGAGTCACCTACGCGGCGTAAGCTATCGGCAGCGCGGAACGCTTCATGCGCCAGATTCCGATCGCGCACATTAACTGGATCGCCCCATGATCAACCCGAGAATTGTCGCACGGTCCCGGTGTGATGAACGCCAAAAAAAAAGATCCCGATTGGCGACATCTTCGAGGCCAGGTCCGGCTTGGGCGTCGTCAACGCCTTGAGCAGGTCCACGAGCGCGAAAGCGCGAACAGAAGCGCATCGTCGTGAGGACCGCGCCGCGCCGGCTGCGCGCCTTGGCTTGCGAGGTCGTTCGAGTTCGTGCGCCGAGGAGAGTGGCTACCAACATGCCGAACGTCGAACACGGCCTTCATACCTTTTTGCCGCGTTCCGCTCCGCTTTGCGCGCCATCGGCCTTAGGAACAAAATACAGATCGAGGAGCGAATCTTGGCCAACACACGTTATGACCTCGTCGTGATCGGCTCCGGCCCGGGCGGATATGTCGCCGCGATCCGCGCCGCGCAGCTCAAGATGAAAGTCGCGGTCGTCGAGCGCGACCGGCCAGGCGGCGTTTGCCTCAACTGGGGATG
>JASHPB010000237.1 GCA_030038355.1 Candidatus Binataceae bacterium | reverse complement strand
GCTCCGCGCCGGCGAGAGCGGTAGCCCGCGTGCGATCGCGCTTGGCGACGCGGTCGCCGACATGGCCGCGATCGTCGTCGAGGCGGCCGCGGTTGACCGCCTGCGCAATGGTGACTCGCGAGCCCTAGATGGTCTGGTCCCGGCTGCCGGTGGGCTCTTCCGGGTGCTGGACAAAGCTGGGCGATTGGTCGCGATCGCACGGGCCAGCTCGCGCGTCACGGCGCTTATCGAGCGCGTCTTCAACACCTGAGCGCCATCTCGTCAGGCAAAGAAATAACGAATTACCCACGGATCAACGCGATTTTCGGGCCTTGATGACGGGGCCTTTACCGATGTGCCAGCCTCTGTTAGCTTGGTTGGTTAACGAAAAAGGAAAAGGGAAAGTAAAGAACTCCGAATGCCTCTTGCGGTTTCCCAAAAGCGGGAAGTAATCAAGTCGAACGCCCGAACTCCGAACGATAGCGGTTCTCCTGAAGTGCAGGTCGCGCTGCTTTCGGCTCGCATTGAGCAGCTTACGCAGCATCTGGGGGCCCATAAGAAGGACCACCATTCGCGCCGCGGCTTGATGCGTCTGGTTGGCAAGCGCCGGCGTCTCCTCGACTATCTGCACGCCCGCGACTTCGGGCGCTACAAGGCGCTCATCGAGAAGCTCGGCATCCGGAGATAGGTCGCGCACACGCCGCGCGCATACAACATAAGAGCGCGCGGGCCCCGGTCGGCCGCTCGGCCGATCACAGAGGGCGCGCCCCCTGCGGCGCCCGGCGTTTAGCGCCATTGCGATCGCGACCAAGTCCTCCTCCCTCAGGTGTCTAATGTATCGAAAACTGGAAATTAATTTCGCCGGGCGGCCGTTGTCGCTCGAAACCGGCCGTCTGGCCAAACAGGCGCATGGCGCCGTGCTCGCGCAGTATGGCGAGACGATGGTGCTCGCCACCGTGGTCTCCGCTTACGAGAGCCGTGACAAGGTCGACTTCCTGCCGCTCACGGTAGATTACGTCGAGAAGACTTTCGCCGCCGGCAAAATCCCTGGCGGCTTTTTTAAGCGCGAAGGACGCGCCTCGGAAAAGGAAATCCTCACTTCGCGACTGATCGATCGCGCGATTCGTCCGCTCTTCCCCAAGGGCTACGACAAGGAAACACAGATGATCGTGACGGTGCTGTCCGCGGATCGCGAAAACGATTCCGACATGCTGTCGCTGATCGCTGCCTCGGCCGCGCTCGAAGTCTCCGATATCCCGCACAAGGGACCCGTCGCGGCGGTCAGGATGGGCCGAATTGACGGCCAGATCATCGTCAATCCCACGGTCTCCGATCTCGAGAGCAGCGACGTCTCGCTGGTGGTTGCGGCCAATCCCGAATCGATCGTGATGCTCGAGGGCGGCGCGGAAATCGTCGACGAGGAAACGATCCTCGAGGCGCTCTTCCGCGCCCATGAGGAGATGGGCGCGATTTTCGAGATGCAGCAGGAGTTGCGCCGCCTCGCCGGCAAACCCAAGCGCGAGTTCAAGGCCAAGGAGCGCGATACCATGCTGCTCGACGCCGTCTCCGCCAATCTCGGCGACGGAATCGAGAAAGCGCTCGCCATCGGCGACAAGCATGGCCGCCAGCACGCGCTCTACGCGCTCTCCGACAAGGTAGTCGCCGAGCTCGGCGAGCAATATCCCGAGCGCAAGGGCGAATTGGTCGACGCCTGCGACTACCTGGTTCGCACGCGAGTGCGCGCCGCGATACTTGACGACGACAAGCGAATCGATGACCGCAAATCAACGGAGATTCGTCCGCTGAGCGCGCAAGTGCAGGTGCTGCCGCGTACGCACGGCTCGGCGGTGTTCACTCGCGGCGAAACGCAAGTGCTCGCGACCGTGACGCTCGGCACTTCGTCCGACGAGCAGAAGATCGACGCGCTGCTCGGCGAGCGCTTCAAGAAGTTCATGCTGCACTACAACTTCCCGCCGTTCTCAACCGGCGAAGTGAAGTTCCTGCGCGCCCCTTCGCGCCGCGAGATCGGTCACGGAGCGCTCGCGGAACGCGCGCTCGCGCCGATCCTGCCCGACGAGAGCGTCTTCCCCTACACAGTTCGCGTCGTGTCGGAAGTTCTCGAATCGAACGGCAGCTCTTCGATGGCCACGGTATGCGGCGGCAGCCTTGCGTTGATGGACGCTGGAGTGCCGGTCAAGTCGGCAGTCGCGGGAATCGCGATGGGCCTGGTGAAGGAAGGCGACAAAGTCCGCGTCATCACCGATATCCTCGGCGACGAGGATCACCTCGGCGACATGGACTTCAAGGTCGCCGGCACAAATGAAGGCGTCACGGCGATCCAGATGGACAACAAGGTCGGCGGCGTGACCAAGGACGTCATGCGCCAGGCGCTCCATCAGGCGCGTGACGCGCGGCTCTTCGTCTTAAGCGTGATGAACAAGGCGCTCGAGGCGCCGCGCAAGGAAGTTTCGACCTACGCGCCGCGCATCGTGACGATCCACATCAAGCCCGACAAGATCCGCGAGGTGATCGGCCCGGGCGGCAAGGTGATCCGCGGCCTGGTCGAGGAAACCGGCTGCAAGATCGATATCGAAGACGACGGCACGGTGCTGATCGCGTCGGCCGACGGAATCGCACTCGAAAAGGCGATCAGCGCGATCCAGGCAATCACCGCCGAGCCCGAGGTCGGCAAGATCTACCAGGGCACGGTGCGGAAGATCGTCGAGTTCGGCGCCTTCGTCGAGATCATGCCCGGCACCGACGGCCTGCTCCACATCTCGCAGATCTCGAATGAGCGTATCCGCCGCGTCGAGGACGTCCTGCACGAGGGCGACGAAATTAAGGTGAAGGTGCTCGATGTCGACCGGAGCGGTAAGATCCGGCTGTCGATGCGTGAAGCGGCGCAGGAGCAAAAGTAGGCAGCATGATTCGTAAGAGCGTGCTCAGCAACGGTGTCCGGCTCCTCACCGAGTCGATGCCCACGATGGTGTCGTCGACGATCGGCATCTGGGTCGAGAACGGCTCGCGCTACGAGACTCCCGCCGAGAACGGCACCTCGCACTTCATCGAGCATCTGCTGTTCAAGGGCACGACCAAGCGCACGGCCGCGCAGATTGCCGAGGAAGTCGACGCGGTCGGCGGCGTGCTCAACGCTTTCACCGGCAAGGAGTACACCTGCTACTACGCCAAGGTCCTGGGTCAGGACCTCGACATGACGACCGACCTGCTCGCCGACATCTTTCTCGACTCGACGTTCAAGGCCGACGAGATGGAGCGCGAGCGCCAGGTCGTGTTGCAGGAAATCTCGCAGGCCGAAGACACGCCTGACGATTTTATCCACGATCTCTTCACCGAGAATTTCTGGAAGGGTCATCCGCTGGCGGCGCCGATCTTCGGCACAGTTCAGACCGTCAACGGCATCAACCGCGACCATCTGCGCTCCTTCATGGCGGCGCGATATCGCTCCGAGCGCGTGTTTCTCGCCGCCGCGGGCCAGGTCGATCACGACAAGCTGCACGCGCGATGCGAGCGGCTGTTCGGTTCGATTCCGGGCAACGGCAAGCCGGATCCAACAACTCTGCCGACGGCGCGTCCTCTAGTGCTCAACGAGCAGAAGAAGCTCGAGCAGGCGCATTTGTGTATCGGTGCACCTGGAATCGGCCAGAAGCATCCACTGCGCTACGCGGGCTACGTGCTCAACACTGCCCTTGGCGGCGGGATGTCCTCGCGGCTCTTCCAGGAAGTGCGCGAGAAGCGTGGCCACGTCTACACGATCTATTCATTCGTCTCGTCGTTCATCGACAGCGGCTACTTCGCCGTCTATGCCGGCACCAATCCGGAGTGGGTCGACGAAGTGCTGAATGTCACGATCGACGAATTCCGAAAGATCGCGCGCGAGGGCCTGAGCGCTCCCGAGCTGGCCCGCGCCAAGAGCCAGCTGAAGGGCAATATGCTGCTCGGCATGGAATCGACGGACAGCAGAATGAACCGGCTCGCGCGCAACGAGATTTATTTCCGCCGCGATATCCCGCTCGCGGAAATCGCCGCCGGGATCGACTCCGTGACCAACGATCAGATCATCGAGTTGGCGTCGTCGTGGTTCAAGGCAGACCAGATGGCGATCGTGACGCTCGGCGACCTGAAGGATCGCGAGGTCAAGGCCGACGTGCTCGCGCCGCTCGCTTAGCCGTCAGCGCTAGCTAGCGATGCCGCCGGCGCTCAAGATTCGCCGCGTCCGCAAGAGCTCATTGCCGCTGCCTTCCTATCAGACTGCTCACGCCGCCGGACTCGACCTGATGGCCGACCTCGAAGCGCGAATCGAGATGGCGCCTGGCGAGCGCCGCTCCATTGCCACCGGGATCGCGATCGAAATCCCCGAGGGCTTCGAAGGACAGGTCAGGCCGCGCAGCGGGCGGGCACTTACCGAAGGCCTCGGCATGATTAACTCGCCGGGCACGATCGACGCCGACTATCGAGGCGAAGTTAAAGTATTACTTGTAAATTTGGGACAGCGCCCGGTGCAAATAAATCCCGGCGACCGGATCGCGCAGCTCATCATCGCGCCCGTCGCGCGCGTCGAAGTGGTCGAGGTCGAGGAACTCGCGACCACGCCCCGCGGCTCGGGCGGCTTCGGCCACACCGGCCGCTAGCGCGTCTTTTCGCGCATCGTCACTTCGTCCCACAGCATCAGCTGGTAGCCGTCCGGATCGAGCAGGTCCGCGCCGTAGCCCCAGAAATACTTCGCCGGCGGATGGGTGAATTCGAGCCCCTGCTTCACGAGCTTCGCATGGACGTCATCGACGTTCTCGACCTGGAGCGTCAGCGAGCACTTGGCGCCGTGTAGAGACTCGGCGGCGGGAGTGAGAAAAATCGTGAAGCCGGCGTCATCTTGCAGCGCGACCAGCTTACGAGCGGGATCTTCGAATTCGACCTTGAAGCCAAAGTGCCTCACGTACCAGTCGCGCGACTTGTATGGATCGGTAACCGGCATGCCCATGTGATCGAACTTGACCATCGTCCTTCCTCCAGCGTCTGTTGCTTTCGAACTCCAGCCAAGCTTTGCGCAATTGTCAATTCTGCCGTTCTGAGAATGCGAAGGAATCGAGCACGGCTCGTCATCTCATCAAGCGCGCCTCCCACGCTGTCACCCCGAACGAAGGGCGCCGAAGTCGAGGGTCTCGGATAGGCGGCGCGTTTGACGCGCCCGCCGGCGCCCGGAAAGCGGGGGTGTAGCGCCCTTTCCTCATCGATTACGAACGCGCCTCGCGCACTAGCCGGTACCGGCCCCTGCGGTGCCTTTGAGATCCCTCGTCGCGCAACGCGCGCTCATATACGGCAGAACGCAAGCGGCCTCTTCCGAGCTTTGCTAAACAACGCGTTTCGAGCCGGTCAAACGACACCAATCAACACCCGCCCAAAAGGGGTTGTTCGACAACGCAACGCTCGATTGGCGCGGCGCGAACGGCTATTTGATATTCTCCAGCGCTGAACGCCGTGAGCCAGAAAACCAACGACATCGATGCTGCCTTGATGGCGGTGACACCGATCGACGGGCGCTATCGCGCCCGCACGCGCGCGCTGGAAGCGTACTTCAGTGAATTTGCCTTGATCCGCTACCGCGTGCGGATCGAGGTCGAATGGTATCTCTCGCTCGCCGCCACTTCCGCTTTCGAGGCGCTGAAGCCGCTGAACGACCGCACGGCAAAGGCGCTAAGCCGGATTTACACCGCTTTCTCACTTGAAGACGCGCGGCGCGTGAAGGCTCTGGAAGCCGAAACTAACCACGACGTCAAGGCGGTCGAGTACTTCGTCAAGGAGCGAATCGCCGCGCTCGATGCCAAGCTGCCGGTCGAGATCGTGCACTTCGCCTGCACCTCCGAGGACATCAACAATCTCTCCTATGCGCTGATCCTGAAGGAATTCGCTG
>JASHPB010000236.1 GCA_030038355.1 Candidatus Binataceae bacterium | reverse complement strand
GCGCCGAGCCGCGCGGTCTCGCGCCCGATCGATCCGTAGCCGACGACACCCAGCGTCTTGCCGCGCATCACGTCGAGGCTGTTGATGACGGCGCGGCGCGCCCATTCATGGCGCTGCTGAGCGCGAATCACGATATGCAGGCGGCGTGACCACGCGAGCATCGAAGCGATGGTGTACTCGCCGATCGATGTCGCATGGATCCCGCTCGCGGTCGTGAGCCGGATCGACGACGAGCTGAGCGGGCCGCTGAGGGCATGATCGGCGCCGGCGCTGAGCAATTGGATCCACTTGAGCCCGCGTGCCGCCGTTGCGAGGTTGGTCGGGATGCGGAAGGTAAGCATCACATCGCATCCGTCCTTCACCAGCTCGTCAACTTCCTCTGGCGTTCGGCACTGCTGGTCGACGATCTCGGCCTTCGGTGCACCCGCCTTCACGGCGCCGCGCTGCGCATCGCTAAGGGCCAATGTAGCGACGATCTTCATAATCTAACGATGGGGAGAATGTTGCACGGGGCTCGTTCAGCATCAAGGCTGAAGCCCGCTTGAGCGTCAGCGCGAGCGAGCCTATGATTTGCGATGGCATTTACGATGAGCAGGCTCTCCAAAGCAGCCACTTGCGTCATCCTGGCGTTGAGCTTCGTGGCGCTGGCGCGAATCGTGGGTGCGCAATCCGACAACGGCCAGAGCGATCAGGGCGGCGCGCAGCTCGGCTCGCAAGGCGGCAGCAACGCGCCGTCGCAGCGAATCAACGGGCAGGGCGGCGATGACGCCACGCTCGAGATCGCGCCGCAGCCCGGGCTCCAGGTAGGCAAGCCCTCAGTACAGGAGCTGCCGAGCGAGCGCCGCTTCAATCCGGGCGATAACACGTCGTCGATCGAACCGAACTTCCGGCCCAACGAGAATGGCGGCGCGGCTCGCCCGCACAATCGGCCGTCGCTCGGAATCACGGTCCGCTATGACGCGGTGTGCTTCAAGGGCGGTGAAGAGCACGGCCTCGAAGTATTGAGTGTCGATCCCAACAGTCCTGCCGAACGCGCGGGCATCCACGGTCCGGCCGATACGCCGGGTAAGGTCGCCGCGGCCGAGACGATCGCGGGGATGGTTCCGATTCTGGGTAAGATCGCGCAGAACATGGTCGATAACAGCGCTGGCGCCCACGGCGATCTGATTGTCGCGGTCGATGACCGGCGCGTGCGGAGCCAGGACGACCTCGAGTATGCGCTGAATCAGCTCAAGCCGGGCGACACCATGTATCTGACCGTGCTTCGGCCGCTGCCGGGGCACAATCATCAGACGCTCAAGGTCGCGGTGACGCTCGGCGACTCGGGTCAGCCGGTGGTCGCGAATTCGTACGATTCCCCGCCGCCATAAGCGCACGAAAACGCCGTCCTGGCCCTAGTTACGAAAGCCATGACAGCTACAATCCGGATTGCGCGCAGGTCTACCTTTTATCTTGAGCTTACTCGGCACGGGCCGTAGGATCGTGCCGACCACCTCCGCGATCGAGGTAATCGGCCATGCCGTGGCGCCCGGGCGTGCGGTTCGGATGCTCCGTGATGGCGCTGCTGCTGGCGGCGCCACGGCCGGCATTTGCAGCGCAAGCTGGAGCGCCCGAGATGCCGTCGATCGCGTCGCAATCCGATCTCGGCCGCAGGCTTAAGATCTCCGCGCCGCAGGCACTCCCGTCATCTGCGACCGCGCTTGAAGTCATGCCACAACCGGCGCTGACTGGCGCGAAGCCGAAGACCGATGAGCTGGCCGTGGACCGGCTCTTCCAGCAATCTGCCGACGATACGGCGCGCGACGAGAGCTTGCACGTGCATCAGCCGGGGGATGTGCGTCGGCCATACCTCGGAATCACTGTCCAATATACGACCAAGTGCTACCTCGGTGGCGAGGCGCACGGCCTCGAGGTACAGAGCGTCTATCCCGGGAGCCCGGGCTCGGTCGCGGGACTGCGCGGCAGTAAGCCGGCCTCGACTCTCGGCGTCGTTGGCGCGGGGATGCTTGGACCCATCGCCCTGATGATCAAGCCGCTCTTGCAGCGCTCCGGCGCGCTCGGCTCGGATGGTGACCTGATTATCGGGGTCGATGACAAGCGCGTGCGGACGGCGGACGAGCTCAACGCCGCGATGCTCAAGCTGAAGCCGGGAGACACGATGTACCTCACGGTGATTCGGCCTCTGCCAGGTGGCAACCACAAGACGATGAAGATCGCGATCAGGATCGGCCGAGAATCGATGCAGGTCGCGAAGTCGACGGCCCCTCCGCATGCCGAATCTGACGCGGAGAACTATGCTTACTGACCTCGTTGCGCGGACGGTGAGCTTTTAAGCTAAGTGTGGCCACGCTCTACCATCGATTCGCGATCGCGGGGACTGACGATGCCGCAGTCTCGTAACATCATCTTGGTCGCCATCGTCCTCGCGCTTTGCGTCGGCGAAGCGCAAAGCGCATTTTCCGGCACGGCCGACAAGGTCGCCATGCCGTCGATTGCCCCACAATCGGAAATCACCGGCGCCCTCCGTGCTCCCGCGCCGCAATCTGCGCCTTCTCCCGATCGCACGCTCGAAGTCGCGCCGCAGCCGGCCGCGAGCCCCATCGCGCCCAGTGCCAACGAGTTACCTGTTGATCGTGCCTTCAAGCAATCGGAGGAGCGCGCCGCGCTCGATCGCAATTTTCATCCTGCCCCGTTGCACGCGGCGCGGCGCCCGCCGTACCTGGGCCTGACGGTCGAATACACTGACCTGTGCTTCAGGGGCTTCGAAGAACATGGCGTCGAAGTGATCAACGTCGCGCCGGGAAGTCCTGGCGCGCGGGCCGGGCTTCGTGGGCGAACTGCGTCATCAGCCGCGCCCGATCCGAGCGAGAGCATGATCGGAGCGATTCGCCGCCGAATTGAGTCGACCATTCGCGACGGGTCGCATCCGCCGGGCAGCACTGGCGACATGATTGTTGCAGTGGATGACCATCGCGTGCGTGACCGCCTCGAATGGGAGGCAGCGGTAGGCAGGCTGAAGCCTGGAGACACGGCCTACCTGACGGTTATCAGGCCGGTTTTCGGGCGCAATCATCAGACGCTCAGGATCGCGGTCAAAATCGATCGCGAGGCCAATGGAAGGGTGCCGGCGCACGGCGCGCCCGGTGAACTCAACTACGAGGCCGGCCTCTTTTCGTACTGAGTCAAGCGGTACGCGACGCTGCACGCGCTGGAAACTCTGCTATCATTGACGCTTGCCGCCCGTGATGCGCGCCCTCGCGTGTGTCGCAGGGAGGCTGAATTGCGTCCCGGAGCCGGAGATTTGCCCAGGAGTCTGAAAGAGTCAGCCAGTGAGCTCGCAGCGCGCCTCGAAGCAGGGCGCGAGCGGCGCTTCCCCGTGCTCGGCCCGCGCGGCGCGGCGGGAGTTCTGATGCTGCGCGAGACGGCGCTTCGCGTGCGTCGCCCGATTCTCGTTGTCACGTCGCTGGCGCGCGAGGCCGAAGCGTTCGCCTCCGAAGCGGCGCTCTTCCTCGATGAATCGCTCGATGCTGATGCTGCCGGCCGCCGCGTACATCTGCTGCCGGCATGGGAGGTGAAGCCGTTCGCGCAGCTTTCGCCGCAGCCCGACACGCAGGCGACGCAGCTCGCGGCACTGTACGCCATTCTCCGCACCGAGGCGCCGATCGTCATCACCTCCGCCGAAGCACTCCTGATGCGCACGATACCTCGCGCCGTTTTTGATGATTCAGTCCTTCGAGTCGCTGCCGCCGATCGTCTCGACTTCGAGCTCTTGGTTGAGACCCTCAACGTGGCCGGCTACCAGCGCGTGCCGCAGACCGAGGAGCCGGGCGATTTCAGCGTGCGCGGCGGGATTATCGATGTCTACTCGCCTCTTTATCGCGATCCCGTTCGCATCGAACTGGAGGACGACCTCGTGATGTCGATCCGTCAGTTCGAAGCGGCGACGCAGCGCTCGGCCGGCGAGCTCAAAGAGGCAACGATCGTGCGCGCGCGCTACGTGCCGCCCACGATGTTGCGTGACAAGCGCTTGCGAGACGAGGTCGCCATCCGCGCTGCCGACGTCGGCATGGTGCGTAAAGAGGCCGAAGAACTCGCAGAGACGCTGGAGAATGGGCTCCTGTTTCCGGGCGCCGAATTCCTGATGCCGCTCGCATACGGGCGCCCGCTCGATACGATTTTCGATTACCTGCCTGATTCGACGGTCGCGTGGCTGGTCGATCCAGGCCGAATCGTTGCCGAAGCGAGCCGATTCTCCGCGATGGTCGAGAAGGAGGCGCGCGGAGCCGCCGAGAAGCCGATCTTTCATCCGCCGCCCGAATCGACTTACCTTCGCGCCGATGAACTCGAGGCCGCGCTCGCCGCGATGACCGCGGTCGAACTCGGTTCGCTGCTCACGATGATGGCGCCGCGCGAGGGGTGGGCGCCGCCGATCGAAATCAGTTCGATGCCGAGCCTCAAGCTCGGTGCCAATCAGCTAAGCGGGCCGCGCGCGGCCCGAAGCTTCGAGCCGCTGGCCGATCAGCTCAAGCAAGTTCAGCGCGCCCAGGGCAGGGCGGTGATGATCGTCGAAGGACCGAACCAGGTGGCGCGCCTCAGGCGCCATCTCGAGGCGTATGAGCTCGAGGTCAATGTCGAATGCCGGAGCTTCTCTGCGCTGGTTGAGTGGCCCGACTTCCGCCCGGCAATTATCGAGGGTGAAATTTCCGCGGGTACTGTGCTCCCCGACGACGGCATCTACATCTACAGCGAAGAGGAAATATTCGGCGAGCCGCGCGTGCGCCGGCGCTCGCGTCCGACGCCGAAGGCCGCGCTGCTCAACCTCGAGGAGCTGAAGCCCGACGACTACGTTGTGCATATCGACCATGGAATCGGACGCTTCCGCGGCCTGAAACACATGAAGGTCGCCGATATCGAGGGCGATTTCCTCAACCTCGAGTACGCGGGCAACGACACGATGTACTTGCCTGTCGAGCGTATCAATCTCGTCCAACGCTATGTCGGGTCGGATTCTGCCGGACCCGTGCTCGATCGGCTCGGCAGCGGCTCGTGGGACAAGGTCAAGCGCCGCACCAAGCAGGCCGTGCTCGCGATGGCGGCGGAACTCCTCGAGGTGTACGCAGCGCGCGAGGTCATGGCGGGCCACGCCTATGCGCATCCGGGTGCGGACTTCGAGGAATTCTGTGGACGTTTCGAGTTCGAGGAAACGCCGGATCAACAGGCCGCGATCGACGATGTGGTGCGCGACCTGGTGCGCTCCAAGCCGATGGATCGTTTGATCTGTGGTGACGCTGGCTTCGGCAAGACCGAGGTCGCGCTCCGCGCCGCATTTGTTGCGGCGATGGACGGGCGGCAGGTTGCACTGCTCGTGCCGACAACGATTCTTGCCGAGCAGCATTGGAACACATTTCGCGAGCGCTTCAAGGACTATCCGATTCGTGTCGAGATGGTCTCGCGCTTTCGCACTGCGAAAGAGAATCGTGCCGTGATCGAGGACCTGGTGCATGGCAAGGTCGATATCGTCATCGGAACGCATCGCCTGCTCTCGTCCGATGTGCAGTTCCCGCGGCTTGGACTCCTCATCATCGACGAGGAACATCGTTTCGGCGTCGCCGACAAGGAGAAGATTCGCAAGCTCAAGAAACTGGTTCCCGTGCTGGCGATGACGGCGACGCCGATTCCGCGCACGCTGCACATGGCGATGCTGGGGATTCGCGATTTATCTGTGATCCAGACACCGCCGCCCGCGCGCCAGTCGATTCGCACCTTCGTCGCGCACTTCGACGACGATACGATTCGCGACGCGATCCTGCGCGAGTTGAACCGCGGCGGCCAGGTGTTCTTCGTTCTCAACCGCGTTGAGAATATCCAGTACATGGCGCGGCACCTGCGCGCGCTCCTGCCCGAAGCAAAGATCGCCGTCGCGCACGGCCAGATGAAAGAGCGGGAGCTAGAAGATGTGATGCGCGACTTCGTTGAAAAGCACATCAACGTGCTGGTCTGCTCGGCGATTATCGAATCGGGTCTCGATATTCCGAACGCCAACACGATGATTATCAATCGCGCCGATCATTTTGGCCTGGCGCAGCTCTACCAACTGCGCGGGCGCGTCGGACGCTCGCGGCAGAAGGCTTATGCATACCTCTTGATTCCCGGCGAGCACATCATCACGCGCGACGCCAAGCAGCGCATCGACGCGTTGCGCGAGCTGGTCGAAAACGAAAACGTCGGCGGCGGATTCAAGCTCGCGATGGCGGACCTGGAGCATCGTGGCGCCGGCAATCTCCTCGGCCGTGAGCAATCGGGTCAGATCGCCGCCGTCGGGTTCGAGCTTTACACCGAGATGATGGAGCAGGCGATCGCGGAACTCAGGGGCCAGCCGCCGCGGCCGGATTTCGAGCCGGAGCTTCGAATCGGCGTCCCGGCCTACATTCCCGATGCATACGTTGAGGACGAAAACGAGCGGCTGGTGCTGTATCGGCGGCTCGCGCGCGCCGAGTCCTTGGAGCAACTCGAAGAGCTTAAGGATGAGATCCGCGACCGTTTCGGTCCGGTGCCGACGTTGGTTGAAAATCTCGTCGCCGCGATGAATCTGCGCCGGCAGATGAAGCAGCTGATGATTTTGAGCGCGATCGCCAAGGGCAACCAGCTCGAGATCCGTTTCCACAGCGAGGCGCCCGTAGATACGGCGCTGCTGGTGAAGCTCGCGGATCAGAATCGGCGCACTATGAAGCTGACGCCCTCGTACCAGGTGATCGTGCGGTTGGAAGCGGGCGATTACGAGGCAACCTTCGCGCAATTGGAAGGTATCTTGCAGGCCTTGGCAGGCTGTGAAAAGTTGGTTAACTGGCCGGTCAGGCAAGCGGGGCCGGTGCTCAATTAGACTCATGCGAAATTATCGGAGTCTGTGGCTCGAGGGGGCGGTGATCGCCGTCGCGCTTGCCGTGCTGCCGGCTCTTTTTACTCCCGTGGCCGCGCAGGCCCAGGCGAGCAACGAGGTGGTCGCCTCTGTAGATGGGCAGCCAATCACCGAACGCGACGTCGAGCAGTTCGCCGCGTCGCACGGCAGCACCATCAGCACCGACGATTTTGCCGACTCGCCCGAGGCACGCGCCGCGCTGAAGGCGCTTATCGACGATCAACTCCTTCACCAGGAGCGCAAGAAGTTTGAGGACAAGGTCGACGAAAGCCAGGTCGACAAGTACATCGAAGAAATACGCGGCGAGCAGCACTTGTCGGACGAGCAGTTTCGCGCCGATCTGCAGGCACATGGAATGAGCTACGAGGAATTCCGCAAAAAGGCGCGCGAACAGTTGATCAATAGCCAGATGGTGCAGAGCGAAGTGCTGGACAAGATCCAGATCTCGGATGCCGAAATAAAGGCTTTCTACGACGCACACCAGAGCGAATTGACGATCAGACAGGAGCGGCTGCGGCTGGCGCAGATTTTGATATCAGTGTCGCAGAATGCCACGCCCCAGCAGGTGGCGGCAGCGCAGCAGAAGGCCGAAGGCATTCGCCTCCAGGCGACAAAAGGCCTGGATTTCAACTCGCTTGCCGAGAAGTACTCAGACGATGACTCAAAGGCGCGCGGCGGCGAACTCGGATGGTTCGAACCGAATGACATCAATGACAAGATTCTCGCCGGCGTGCGTAACCTGAAGCCCGGCGACATCTCGCAGGTGATTCGCACCAAGTACGGTTTCCATATCGTCAAGCTCGAGGACCATGAGGTCCCTGGTCCGCGGCCCCTCGCTGACGTCAAGGAGCAAATTCGCCACGAACTGCAGGACGAACACGCTGACGCGGCGATTAAGAAATGGGCCGAGACCGATCTCATCAAGCAGCACTACGTAGAGACGATCTACCCTAAGCTCTATTGAAAGTGGCGCAACTCTCAACAGCGCCGCCGCGGGTTGCGATCAGTATGGGTGATCCGGCGGGAATCGGCGCCGAGGTAATCCTGAAGGCAGCCAAGGCTCTGCGCTCGCGCCGCGCTGCTCCGCGGGTGCTCGTGGTCGGCGACCTGGGCGCTATGCGCGCGACGGCCGAGCGGCTAGGCGATGTTCCCGCGCCGCTTGCGTGGCGCGGCGGAGAGTCTCTGCCGGAGCTCGCGTGCGGGCTCGCCGTTATCGGCAGGAGCGAGCTCTCAGCGCGCGCGCGACGGCCTGGCAAGCCGACGGTAGAAGGAGGCGCGGCATCGTTTGACTACGTCGTGGATGCTGCGCGGATGGCGATGCGGGGCGAAGTCGACGCGATTGTGACGGCGCCGATCAGCAAGGAATCGTGGAATCGCGCGGGGCATCACTATCCGGGCCATTCGGAGCTGCTCGCGAGTCTCGCGAAGGCGCGCCGCTGGCGCATGATGTTCGCGGGCGACCTGCTCCGCGTTGCACTTGTTACCGTGCACATGGGCCTCGCCAAAGTTCCGGCAGCACTTACTGAAAGCTCGATCGCGGACACGATTCGCCTCCTTGCCGAGCATCTGAGAAGGATTCATGGCATGACGCGGCCGCGCATCGGCGTCCTCGGACTCAATCCGCATGCCGGTGAGCACGGGCTCTTTGGCACTGAGGAAAAATGTGTGATCGAGCCCGCGATTGGTCGCGCGCGGCGCGATAGGATCGATGCCTTCGGACCGCTCGCGCCCGACACGGCGTTTATCCGCGAGTGCGGCGAGTTCAAGTTCGATGCTGCGGTGGCGATGTATCACGACCAGGGATTGATCGCGCTCAAGACACTCGAATTCGACCGTGCAGTAAATGTCACGCTCGGGTTGCCATTCATTCGCACTTCGCCGGATCATGGCACGGCGTTAGAGCTCGCGGGGCAGGACAAGGCGGACCATTCGAGCCTGCTGGCGGCGATCGAATACGCGTGGCGCGCGGCACTGCACGGGCGGGCAAAGCGCGCGGCATAGAGGGCGGCTTCAAGCGATGGCGGATCGCATAGTCATCAAGGGCGCGCGCGAACACAATCTCAAGAACATCGATCTCGAGATTCCGCGCGACCGCCTGGTCGTTATCACCGGACTCTCCGGCTCGGGTAAGTCCTCGCTCGCCTTCGACACGATCTATGCCGAAGGACAGCGCCGCTACGTCGAGTCGCTCTCGGCGTATGCTCGCCAGTTCCTCGAGCAGATGGAGAAGCCTGACGTCGATTCGATCGAAGGCCTCTCGCCCGCGATTTCGATCGAGCAAAAAACGACCTCGCGTAACCCGCGCTCGACGGTCGGAACGATCACCGAAATCTACGACTACCTGCGGCTCCTGTTTGCGCGCGTCGGCCATGCCTTCTGCTACAACTGCGGCCGCGAAATCACGCAGCAGAGCGTGCAGCAGATCGTCGATCGCATCATGGCTTGGCCCGAAGGCACGCGGATTCACGTGCTCGCGCCGATCGTGCGCGATCGCAAGGGCGAGTACAGAAAGGAGCTGTCGGAACTTCGTCGCGCGGGCTTCGTGCGGGTAAAAATCGACGGCAAACTGATCGAGCTCGGCGAGGAGCCGGTGCTTAACAAGAACCTGCGTCACACGATTGAGGTCGTCGTCGACCGGCTCGCGATTCGCTCCGGCATCCAGAAGCGGCTTTCAGATTCGCTCGAAGTTGCGTTCAAGTACGGGCAGGATCTGCTCAAGATCGAGCGGCTCGACGCGCCCAAAGGCGAAAGCGAGACCTACTTCAGTCAGCGCTTCGCCTGCGTCGAGTGCGGCATTTCATATCCGGAAATCACGCCGCGGATGTTCTCGTTCAACAGCCCGCACGGCGCGTGCACCGAATGCTCCGGCATCGGGTCGATCATGTATTTCGATCCTGAGCTGGTGGTCCAGAACGAGGACTTGAGCATCTCCGACGGGGCGATTGCGCCGTGGGCCACGATGACCTACATGCAGCCGGTGCTCGACGCGCTGGCGCGCCATTACCAGTTCAGCCTCGACGCGCCGTGGAAGACCATTGCGGCGAAAGTCCGCAAGGCGATCTTGAGCGGCTCCGGCAGCGAGGAGATCGAGTTCGCCTATCAGCGCGGCCACCATCACGCGGAGTACTCGCGAGCGTTCGAGGGCGTGCTGCAGTGGCTCGACCGCCGCTACAAAGAAACGGAGTCCGAGGGTATCCGCGAGGTGCTCGAGGGCTACATGAACATGCGCCCGTGCCCGAGCTGCAATGGCGCGCGGCTCAAGAAGGAAAGCTTGTTCGTCCGCTTCAACGGCAAGTCGATCTCGGAAGTGACGGCCGAATCGATCAAGCAGGCGCTACAGTTTTTCTCCGCGCCGAAACTCAGTTCTCAGGAAGCCGAGATCGCACGCCTCATCCTGAAGGAAATTCGCGAACGGCTGAACTTCCTCGCCGATGTCGGCCTCGACTACCTGACTCTTGATCGCACCTCGGGCAGCCTCTCGGGCGGCGAGGGGCAGCGTATCCGGCTTGCGACGCAGATCGGCTCGAGCCTGGTCGGCGTGCTCTACATCCTCGACGAACCGTCGATCGGGCTCCATCAACGTGACAATCAGCGCCTGCTCGCAACGCTGAAGCGGCTTCGCGAGCTGGGCAACACCGTGCTGGTTGTCGAGCACGATCGCGACACGATGCTCGAAGCCGACCATCTTATTGACATGGGGCCCGGCGCCGGTATCCACGGCGGCTACGTCGTCGCCGAAGGCACGCCCGAGCAGGTGATGAACAATGCGGATTCCTTGACCGGCAAGTATCTGGCAGGTACCGCTGAGATTCCCACGCCGACGCGGCGCCGCCAGATCTCCAACCGCTGGCTTACAATCAAGGGCGCACGCGAGAACAATCT
>JASHPB010000002.1 GCA_030038355.1 Candidatus Binataceae bacterium | reverse complement strand
GTGAAGGTGAGACGCGGGCTGCCCGGCAACCGCACTCTTTCGCGAATCAGTAGAGGGAGATCGAATAGCACTGTGGGGAGACAACGCGTTTCGCTGTCACTGACCGGCGGAGCGGAACGAATATACGGTAGCCTATGGGATGCGTCGATGTGCTGATGGTGCCGACCTATCCGCGGCCGAGAACAGTCGCCGACTTGGATGCTGACCCAATAGGCCCCAACAGCGAGCTTGGAACCTATACCAACTTTGTCAACCTGCTCGATCTTTGTGCGCTCGCTGTTCCGAGCCGATTCCGCAATGATGGCTTTCCCTCGGGCATGACTCTGATCGCTCCCGCCGGCCGGGACAGACTGCTCACAACATTGGGCGCCCGATTGCATGCGGCGAGCCGCATCGCCATAGGCGCAACTTCAAGCTTGGTACCCGCGGCGCCAAGCATTTCCGATCGGCCGGCAGCCGACGAGATTGAACTGGCGGTCGTCGGCGCCCATCTTTCGGGAATGCCGCTCAATATTGAACTGACCAGCCGAAATGCGCGCTTTCTTCGCGCCGTATCGACGCTTCCCGAGTACCGGTTCTTCGCCCTGCCGGGAGGACCCCCTTTCAGGCCCGGCCTCATGCGGGTTGCAGCTGGAGAGGGTACAGCCATTGCGACCGAGGTCTGGGCCATTCCACGAGAAGGCTTCGGCAACTTTGTCGCCAGCGTACCGCTGCCGCTCGGCATCGGTACCCTGCTTCTGGCCGATGGCACTATGCCCAAGGGCTTCATCGTCGAGAACGAGGGCGTCAGGGGTGCGACCGACATTTCCGAGTTTGGCGGGTGGCGGGCGTACATTGCAAGCTTGTCGAAATAGATCCGTCCAACTGCGGGTGTTGGCTATCTGAAACCTCAAGTGCGATACCAAAGGCGTTGGGCCACAGCGAACAAAGAGGAACAAGCAATGACAGCCACCAAAGACGACGATTTCTCCGTTTCCGAACATGACTGGCATTCCGATCGCTACGTAGAGCAGTGGATCCAGCGCGACGTTCAGCGTGATGAGGCGAGGCGACCTCAGCTAAGGCGGATGATTAGCCATGCGAATCTGCCAGTTAATTCCGCCATCAGAGTCATCGATATCGGCGGAGGCTATGGGGTCGTTAGCGAGGAAATTCTCATTGCGTTTCCGAACGCACACGTTACATTGGTTGACTATTCCGAGCCGATGCTGGCACGTGCTAGACAACGTCTCGTCAAAAAGATTGCTCAGATCGAATTTCTATCGGCCGACCTCCGAACAAAGTCCTGGAATGACCGCCTCCAAGGACTCTTCGATCTCGCCGTCTCTGCGATTGCGCTTCACAACTTGCGTAATCTGACTCTCATTGAACAATGTTACCGAAACATCCATCAAATGTTAAAACCGGGGGCGCTGTTTCTTAACAGCGATCTCTTCGACTACGTCGGCGGCATCGAGACGCATTTGGCTTCACTCAAAGATAGCGGTTTCACGGCCGTTGAGGTTGTATGGCAGCAAACGCCATCTGCAATCATCAGCGCCAAGAGATGAAAGGACCTCAAGGCCGCAACGAATGGTCGTTCACCTCAGCGTCTCGAAAAGCGTCTACTCTTCCTGCTGAAGCTGGAATTGGACAGGAACGACGAGATCAATAACACTTCCCTTGACCGTTGGCGGTGGCGGCGGAAGTGGCTGCGATCGCTGGATCAGATCGAGGGTTTCCTGATCCAAGTCGGGAAACCCGGAACTCTTCTCCAAACTGAAGGCGAGCACCTTGCCCGCGCGATTCATGGCAAAGCGAAGATAGGCCACGCCTTCCTCGCCATGCTCTATCGCCGTCGCCGGATAGCGCTTGTGCTGCTCCAACTGCACAAGTAATAGTCCCTCCCAAGTCAGCGGTCCGCCTTGCCCGACACCCGCTGAAGCGCTGCCCCCGTCGCCTCCGCAACAACCGCTCGAGGGGCGCGCACCATCACCAAGGCCCCCCGAGCGAGCTTTCCCAATCTCCGAGGTGGAAGCAGCGCCCTCAGGTGCGACCATCGTGCTACTGACCCGCTGGGCTGACGATACGGCCATCGGCGGTGGATGCTTCGATTGTGGATTAAGTAGGTGCTCGATGCGACTCTTCAGTTTGACCAACGGATGGAGATGGGTGTGGACCCTGATGTCTGTTGTCATCGGGGCGGGCGAACTCCGGTGGTCAGTCACCGATTCGCCGCCCACGCCGCGCCCTGCGGGCCCCGGCAGCGGCGGGAGATCGATCATCATCGCGCCGGAGACCAGAGCGTATTGGTCAGTCTCGGCCTTCCACAACTCGAAGCTGACAAAGACTCCAACGTGGAGCGCGAGCACGACGACGAGACAGAAGCCCCAGCGATGAAGCTCCTTGTCGATCAAACCGGTCGAGACATGCCAGCCCCCGGCTAGATTGGGCGAGCTTTCGTTCACCTGCCAGTACCTTCTTCGATACCGACCAAGCCGACTTTGAGATAGCCAGCCTCGCGCAGCGCGTTGATGACAGTCATCAGGCGTCCATACTCCACCTTACGATCGGCGCGCACGAATACGCGTTGATTCCTGTCATTACCGCTCGCCGCATCGAGTGCCGAACCGAGTTTGTCGAGGGCTACCTTATTGTCGCCGACTGCTAGCGAAAGATCAGTTCTTACCGTGACGAAGAGCGGTTTTTCGGGCCTCGGTTGCGGTGGGGCATTGGAGGTTGGCAGTTCCACCGGAACGTCAACCGTCGCCAGCGGCGCCGCGACCATGAAGATGATAAGCAGTACCAGGATAACGTCGATGAAAGGGGTAACGTTAATTTCGTGGTTCTCGACCAAGTCATCACCGCCGTGATCCAAGCGAACACTCATTGAATCACCTCGCCGCCTTCGCCCGCGAAGGAACTTCATCCCGTGGTTGATCAAGGTCCCGGCTTACCAGTCGCATCACTTGCGCCGAAACATCCTCGAGCAGCGTTCGGTAGCCGGTTATCGAACGTGTGAAGGCGTTGTAGATGACCACGGCCGGGATCGCGGCCACCAATCCCAAAGCCGTCGCCAGCAAAGCCTCAGCGATACCAGGTGCGACGATCGCGAGATTGGTGGTTTGCGCTCTGGAGATGCCGATAAAGCTGTGCATGATCCCCCACACCGTGCCGAACAGACCGACAAAGGGCGCGATTGAGCCAATTGTCGCCAACACTCCCGTGCCGCGCGCAATCGCCTGGCGTGCTCCGACCTCGATTCGTTCCAAGCGAATCGCTATTCGTTCTCTAATACCCTCAGGCGGTAGGTCGGTTGACGCTTGGAGTTCGTCCACAGCCGCAGCGACCAGGTCGCCCGCAGGTCCCGCCCCATCGGCGAATTTTTCACGGATTTCATTCAATGAAGCGGCCTCGCTGAACGCTCCCATTACGACCTGTACCCGACGCTTTGCTTGCGCAAGTTCGAGGCTCTTCGAAAAACAAACCGTCCAAGTCAATACGGATGCAAATGCAAGCAGGAGCATTACTGCTTTCACTACAGCGGCAGCGGAGAGGAACATCTGCCATGGCGACAGGTCCCGAGGCAGTAGAGAGGCCGGAATCACGGGCGCAGGAACTGCGGAGGCATCGCCAGGCTCGATGGACGGCAGAGCCGTGGCTAAGGCGCTTCCTTGCAAAGTTGTAGATGACGCACCCTCAGGCGACGAGCGGTATGCTGGAGCGGAATTGCTTGCGGAACCAATTGGCGAAGACGCCTGTTGCGCGTGAGCCTTCGCTCCAAAGAAGGTAAGCAACACCGCCACCAGCAGAATTTGCGGGAGCCGAAGAGGCCTCAGGAGAGCTATGTCTATTTCGACCACTACGGATGAACTTACGCGCACGATTTAATCAGGGTTCTTCCCGATTGCCCCTGCCGAGTGTTTGGCTTTGGCATAATCGATCTCTTGAATCTGAAGCTCGACGCCGTCTGGATCAGTCAGGCGGATGCTGCGGCCAAAATCCTCGTCATGGATCGTGCAGTGATAACCCTTGACCGCTAGGCGCGCCGCCACATCCTCGAGCTTTTCGTCCGTCACAAGTTGGAGCTCGGCGGTGCCAGGTTTGCGGCCCTTTGAGACTGCGGCATCATGAATTCCGACCCCACCAGCGTCCGCTCTTAGTTGAGCCCAAACGCTGAAGCTGGCTTCGGCGTCGAGCTCAAGACCGAGTCCTTCGTAGAACTTGCGGGAGGCCTCGACATCGGTGACGTATCGAATGGGCTGAACGGTTAACATAACTAATACTCCCGTCGTGGTTGAGAATCTTCCAACAGTTGGCGATACATGTGCTCAAACTGAAAATTCAGATCTTATTCTCACCTGGTCTCGGAAGTCATTCGACACGGCCCCTCACGCAAACGACGCGGGAACCCGATTCGGCAATATCCGTCCATGCTACCATTATTTCTCGTGGCCCGAGCGCCGCTCCGATCGGGTAGGTCGCACTGCCTGTTCCGGGTGGCAAAAGGGTTAGCGTCGAATCGAGATTTGGCGCGATTTCTCGAAAGTAAATTCGCTCTCGCCCCCATCCAGCCTGCTGGTCTTGATCTCGGCCTTGAAAGACAGCGATCACGTGGTCTCCAACGTTGATGAGGTACGGATGGTTAGGGTCGTGGACCGAAAGTGCGAGGTCCTGACGCGCCGAAAAGCTTTGGCCGCCGTCATCTGATTGTGCCCAAAAGACCCGTTGATCTCCATCAACCATCGTATGCCAGGCAACGAGAGTTTTGTCGCCCAAAAAACTCAACGACGGCCCCGAATCGGGACAGCCATTGATGTGCCATCCATCGTGCGACACGCGAGTCTCTTTGGACCACGTCAAGCCATTGTCGTGCGAGACAGCAACGACGATATCCCTCTCCTGGTCGGCATCAACGTGACGCCATGCCAAATACCAGTTTCTCTTTGAATCCGCCTTGAGCTCAGGCCGGCAGCAGGGACAGACATCGATTGCAACTCGCTGTGGCGCAGCAAACGTAGCGCCACCATCGCTAGAACGAATCATCTGGAGCACGCCCGATCCTGGTGCCGCTCCACACACCTTGTCGTAGGCAATCCAAACGACGAGCACCGTTCCATCCGGCAACACGCCGGCATTGAAATACGGATGGGAGCCACCGCTTTGGGCATCGAGTGGACACGGAGTTGAGAAACTGTGCCCGAAATTGGTCGACCTTGAATATGTCAATTCCATAGGCAAGTGGTCGTCACCGTTTCCTGTCCAGAAGGCGTAGTATGCACCGGGGCCTCCAACTCGAAGCAGGGGCGTACCCTCGAGGTGGGGATGAACGTCGCTATTGGGCGCGTTCAGTTGCAGGGTTCGAGTAAAGACGTCCCCATCGGTTGAAGAGCCATAGAAACCCAGCTCATTTTCTTCCGACTTCTCTTCCACCAGTGTAGCGAGAATGCCTCCGGAAGTCAGAACCAAGAGTTGTGGAGCGACTGTCGGGGAATTCGCGATCGGTCTGGCCACGGATTCGAAGACAAAATGAGAGGAAATGGGCGACGCGCTCCGGCATCCGGCCGTGCAGGCGAGAAAAACGATAAGAACGGCCTTCGAGAATGTTGCGCCCGCAACGATTCGTCGAGATCGGATCATTTGCTTGTCTCCCATGCTCTTCAAAAGCTCAGGCGCAGACCGCCGTAGAAAGCGCGCCCGTCACCAGGGTTAAAATACGCACCGTTGCCCGCGTCCGGCACGACACCAGATACCCAGGTAGCATTGGTGAGATTGCGGCCTTCGAAGAAGAAGCGACACAGCGCGGTTTTGCGCTGCGAAGGCTGGTAGTCGTAGCCCGCTCTGACGCCGACCAATACGTAAGACGGTGCAAACACGGTATTGGCGCTGTTCACTGCCCAATGTTGCATCGCCGAATCCACGAACGGGCCAAGCCAAAGGCCGGAGTCGTGACGATAGACCACTTCACTGTGGATCAGATTCTCCGGTGTGATACCAGGGATCTGATTGCTACCGTACTTTGGGTTGTCCACGAATCTGAAGTACGAGAAGGTATACGCGAACCGCGCCTTTACACTATCGCCCCAGGACCCAAGGCGCAGTGCGCGAGCAAGATTATTGGCTAGTGTAACTTCACTGCCCAGCTCGACACCAGTGTGCCGAGTGCGCCCAATATTGTCGTAAGCGGGAATCGTGTAGCCTGCATCCGGATATGGGACTACGTTGACATTCTGCAGCTCATCCCAAATCTCATAGTCATAAACGCTCAGATCCCAATTAACTCGCTCATTGAGCGTGCCGCGGGTGCCGAGCTCGAACTGCCATGCCTTTTCGGCATCCATCTCGCCGAGACTTGCTTTGGTGTTAACTGGCGACGACTCCTCAAGCAAGATCGGTGGCTGGTAAGCGCGACTGATGTTTCCAAACAGTTGCGTTTGCGGCGTCAGCTGATAGATGACGCCGAACTTCGGAGAAATGCCCGAAAAGAAATCGGTGCCGCCGGTCGGATCGGCGAGGTATGTCGAACTGTAGCCCACAATCGATCGCCGTGAATAGTCCATTCGTCCGCCCACGACCAGGACCAGCTTCGGAGTGAGGTTGAAATCATCCTCTGCGTAAGTGCCGACTGTCAGAGCGTGATCCCATTGATCGCGTTGCAACGCACCCATGTGCCCGCCCGGTAGGAGCGTGTATTCAAGGTCCTTAATCAATGTTCCACCGTACTGGACGCCGACACTCATGTAGTTCGAATGTCCCAAGACCGGAGCGGTTGAAACATAGCGCAATTCAGAATTCCAGTCGTAGCTGCTCCCCTGTAGGAATGCGTACTCGGGCGTGTGATCGAGATCGTGCCAGATGAATTGATTGTACAGTTCGATGAGCCCGAATTCTCCGATTGACTTCGTGATAGTCAGTCCGGTCTTAAGGAAATCGTAACGCCGCCACGCGTTATAAGTCAGAAAGGATGCTTCTGCCTGTTTCGGGTCGGTCTCCAGCTGGGCCAACGTTAAGGCTCCCGGCAGCTTCTCATCGTTATGCGCGTAGTTCGCATCGAACCGAATATTGAACCCTGTTTGCGTGAGATAGCCGATGCTTAGAAACGCGCGGCGCTGCACGGCCCCACTGTGGTTGCGGTAGCCCGTGAGCTCCGAGTCGCTGAGACCGAGGTAATAGTCCCACGGACCGAAGACGTGACCCGACCCCACATAATTCTTAACGAATCCGTACGAGCCTCCTACCGTGTCGCTCTCGAATAGTGGCGTGTTGTAACCGGTCTTCGACACGAAGTTGATCGCACCTCCGAGGCTGTCCGCTCCGAAACGGAGCGCGTTCGCTCCCTTGTACACCTCGATACGTTCGACAAAGTCCGGATCGATTGGCTGAAGGTAAGCGAATCCGTCGGCCTGATTCAGCATGAAGCCGTCCTGAAGAAGATTCAGACCCCACAGCTGGTAAGTGCTTTCAAGTCCTGAACCGCGAATCGAGATCTGCGATTGTTCCTCGTTGCCTTGCCTGGTACCTGCGACGAGTCCCGGAACGAAGTCCAGCACATCTGCCAGATCTGACGCTTTGCGCTCTTCGATGTGCTGCTTCGTGACCAAGGCCACACCACCGGGAGTCCGGTCCAGCGATTTGCGTGCTTGCTTGTCGGTCTGCAGCCGCTCGGGAACGACTCGATTGGCCTTAACTGTAAGTGGTGGAAGGAGCAATGGTGCCTGGCCCTGTGTGCCGGAAAGCCGGCTTCCGTTCTTCGTCTGACTAGAATTCGTACTTGACCCTCCGCCAGTCGCAGTTGGGTTACCAGAACTCGACGAAACTTTATTTTGCGCCGAGGGCGAATTCTGTGCCGCAGCGGCCACAGGCACTCCCAATAGCGCCAACACCAAGAAATTCCTCCACCATTTTTTCACGACAATCTCCCCAGGCACCGAACCGATCGCGTGCGGAGCACGCGCGCAATTGAGTATCGCTTCGGACGAAGCAATACCGCGAGTCGAGATATCTACTCGACGAATGCTTAGGCTAGCGCTTTGGGCGGAGGAGGATCGGGGGGCTCGTTGAATTGCTCTGCGGCCGGACGCGTTGATTCAGGCGTCAGCTGCTCTTCGTTGAGGTACACAAATTCAGGCGGATGCGGAGCCGGCGCGAGAATCAGTATCGTAGGCGATTGTTCGCAACTGCCGAGAGGATGGCAGACATCAAGAGATATCGCGGGTCGGTCATCCCTTTGCATCACTACCAAGCCGACCAGCGACGGACTGCTGGCCAAGAGCAACGCAACGACCAGAACTACCACCGCTTCGCGATCGCGCACGGCAAGCACACCGAGTCTCGACACTGAACCTCAGGCGATGGCATCGCGGCCGGCTGTAGGCGCCGCATTGCGCACCGGACTCCTTCCTGTTGGTATACTGAAAACGATTCTCGATTTCAAGAAAATCGCTTCACCAGGGCTCGGTGAAGACGCAGGAGGGTTGAAGTCTTCAAGATTATTGCCATCTTGCCCAAGCGTCTGGGCGACACCGAGAGTGCAGAACCCGAGCATTACCCGATCCTATCGGGTCAGGTTCGGACTCCGACGCCGCGAACGCTTCATGATGAGCAACTGGTGTTTGACGGCCAGCGATTCAGCCGCCATCGCACGAACCCCGCCGCGACGAGCGAGCAACTCTAACGCTCCTCGATAGACGCGCAAGTCTGCGCAGCCGCCCGATCTTCTAACGGAATCTGAAATTCGCCACACAGCTTGACAAGGAAGGTCCAATCCTAATATTGAAACTCATTCTCATTATCGGGTGGCTTTCGTGGGCGAACTCGGTCAGCTTCCAGCCTTGAACAGAATCGCGCGTAGAATTGGGGAGTCTTGCACCCCGAGTTGTCAGTTCGCTTCTTACACTCTCCAAATCCTCGCCCCGAATTCGAGCCAACAGCGCCAACCAGAGCGCAGCGCATCGCCAAGGATTTCCATTGCGCTCGTCTTAATTTTGATATTCGCAGCCGCATCACGATGTCTGGCAAAGTCTGCGGCGCTCAATGGAACAGTCGACGATGCGCTCGGACGTCCTCTGGCTGAGGTCGCTGTCGAGGTTCGCGATCGGAATGGCCGCATCGTTGGCCGCTCCCAGACGGATGCAAAGGGACGCTTCGAAATAACCCCGGCGGCGCCTGGCGTTTATCAACTCCTAACCTCGAAGTCTGGGTTCGGATCGGCGAGCAAAGTTGTCGTAGTTCCTCCGCCGCAAGGTCAGCCGCTATCGATCACCTTGACGGCTTCCACGGCGCTGACGATGCCGGTGCAGAGCAGCGTTATCCATGCGCCGAACGGCGTTTCCGCGACTGGAGCGAATCGATACTCGGTGACGGCGAGCGATATCCAGAATCTGCCGCGCGGCGACAATACGACGATTACGGACGTGCTGGTGCAGATGCCGGGTGTCGCGATCGATCAGAATCAGCAGATTCACATCCGCAATACGGAAGGGCCGCAGT
>JASHPB010000235.1 GCA_030038355.1 Candidatus Binataceae bacterium | reverse complement strand
GGTTCGGGCTCATCACCCAGCAGGCGATCCGGCGCGGCTCGTTTCGCAGCGTCAAGGAGTTAGTGCAGAAAATCGACGCCTATGTTGCCCACTATAACCTCCATGGTCGTCCCTTCGTGTGGACCGCCACCGCCGACTCGATTCTCGCCAAGCTCAAACGTCTCTGTAAGGCCATTAATGGGACAACACACTAGGTGGTCGCGCAAAAAACTGGCACGTTCGCGAACCGAGTAGACAAAGCGCGAGCATCGGACCACCGCCGTCACTTCTATCGGATCTCCCCAATCGAGGCTCCCCCTCGCGCCGTCGGCGATGACTCCGCTGATCGCAAATGTCACCGACCGACTTGCGGGGAGCGCGACTAGGGGCAAGATCGTGAAGACGGCAGGTGACTCCACGGGGCTCGTCAAAATTGCGCTGCCAACTTGGTCGCCTTGATCGTCGCGGGCTCAGCTGTGGTGGATCACCACCTTGCCGATGCGCGACCCTTCTTCGAAATGTTGGAATGCGCACTGCACCTGCTCGAACTCGAACGCCCGGTCGATTACGGGACGCAAACCGTGCGCGGCGATGGCGCGGTTCATTTGCTCGAACTGGTGGCGGCTGCCAACCCGTATCGGATTCATGGTGATGCCGCGCAAGATGAAGAGCGGAGATACGCCGTCACCGAAGCCGCTCAGTTGACCAACCATGCTGATTCTGCCGCCCGGCCGCGTGGCCAGAATCGAGTCGTGCCAGGTCGCCCTGCCGCCGATCTCGACCGTGACATCAACGCCGCGGCCGCCAGTCGCTGCGATTACTTGGTGATGCCATCCGCTCCCCGAGGACGCATCGATTACGGCATCAGCACCCAATTTGCCGAGCGCCTCCATCTTTTGCGGCGAAGTGGTTGTCGCGATGACGCGTGCGCCGCTGAGCTTTGCAAACTGCAGAGCAAAGATCGAGACGCCGCCAGTGCCCATGACCAAGACGTTTTGACCGGGAAGCAACGGCGCCGGTCCGTGCAGCGCATGCCATGCGGTGAGACCGGCGCACGGTAATGTCGCCGCTTCCTCGAAGGACAGATGATCCGGGACAAGGACAAGTTCGGATTCGTCGGCCAAGGTGAACTCGGTCAGCATGCCATTGTCGCGTTCGCTGCCGCGGCCGAGAATGTTCAGCCCATCCGGCTCCGGGCCACTGATCCAGGCTGGGTGAAAGGTGAGCGCGACCCGATCGCCGGGCTTGACGCGAGTCACGCCGGCTCCTGTCGCGACGATTTCTCCAGCGCCATCGGATAGCGGAATGTGGTCCTGCGCCATGCCAGGCGGAAGGGCCTGCAGGTATCCCTTCAGGTCCGCTAAGTCCCGGAAATTGACCGAGCTTGCACGAACTTTCACCAGCGCCTGACGTCCAATCGGCTCGCGCGGCGAGGACTCCTCCGTCATTTGCAAACCGTCACGCACGCCGAAACTCCTGACTCGGTAAAGTCTCATCGAATGGCTTCCTCTCCTCGATGTTTCCAACAATGACGCCCTCGACCATCGATCGCATCATTAGACGCCCGCTCTCGCTTCGCTCGCGGAGCAGCGGGCGCTTTGCGCGAACCGGTGACTTCACAAGTGTTGATGTCAACCAACTTCCGCGGCATCAGTCTGGACCAAGGGTCCGGGGCTCGTGCTAGAGTCGTAGCGTTACTTAATAGTCGAGCAACTAGCAAATGGCCAGTGATTTCGACAGCAGCACGAGACGCTCCCCGACGCGGCGCAAGCAGGCCGATCGGCGTGCGGAATCGCAGCAGGGCCTGGTGCAGGCCGTGGTCGACATCATCCCGGAACAGGGTGTGAGTGCGGCGACCTTTGAGGCTATTGGCGCGCTCTCAGGCTATAGTCGGAGTCTTGTGACTCAACGGTTCGGCTCCAAGCGCGCCCTGATCGACGCGGTGATCGAGCGCGTCCACGGGCCTCTCGGGGAAACCGATCTCGACCGGCGCTCCGCTCGGCGCTCGGGGCTTGAGGGCCTACTGCTGATGCTCGATGCCTACCTGACGAAGTTGGCCTCTAGCAACGAGCTTCGTACCTACTTCATGCTGTTGGCCTCCGCGGTGGCGGAGGCCACCGAACTGCGCGCCGCGTTCGCCGCCCACCATGAGCAGGTGAAGGAGCGCTTGGCCGGCGTGGTCGCCCAGGGCCAGGCGGATGGCAGCATTCGCGCCGGCGTCGATGCCGATTCAGCCGCTCTTATGATCGGCAGTCTGCAGCTTGGCCTCTCCATGCAGCTCCTGGTCGACCCGCTGATGCAACTGGACCCGATCCGCCGCACCATCCTCAACACGGTCCGCCTGAGCTTCGCCGTTTAGAAGTCAGACGTGAATTGCCCTCAGTCCGGTCTCCAGCCCAGCCAGGCGTGGGGGCCGCTTAAGAGTCGTCAATGATCTTCACAAACTCATCGAGCCGGCGCGACAGAAGAGGTGACGCACTGCCCGCGCCGAGGCGCTACCATCGCGATGAAGCTGGTCGACACCGTCAAATGCCGAAGTGAGAGAGGCTCCTCGCCACCGACGCTAGTATCGTTCGGCTAGATGAACCATGGATGTAGCGTTTCCCTGAACGCACGAAGTGGTACGGCATTAAGATACTGAACCGGGCGCTCGGAGGCATCCGGCAGTGGTCCCGAAGAAGCCGACGCGCTCCTCATTTCTCACGGGGCTGGAGGAGAGCGTCGTCGACCGGATTTCGGCGATGGTCGAAAGTGCGCTCGTTGTTCTGGAACGGCTGGACGTTTAATCTCTCGTCTGGCAGATCCCCAAAGCTTCGCGCCCCGCGCCGAGAAAGGGCTCGTCGGTTCAAAGTCTTCCCTGATCATGCCGCTCTAATTCTCTGTTCCCTTTTTGGAATTCCCCGTTTCGTTGAGAGGGAATTAGAGGAGAAAGCTCAGGATCACCGCGCCTTTTAGCTACGACTGACCTCCGGCTGGAGGGGGAATTTTCCAAAATTCCCGCCGAGAAATCGCTGCCAGAGGCTGCTTCGGATCGGGTTGCACCATCCGCCATGCTGACTGTCTGATTTAATTCGAGTTTCGATCTGCGGAATATCGCTTGGACCGGGTTGGGGTACCGTTCGTGAGCCTTGCGCGTCCCGATTGCCTGCTGCAACAGGGCGGCGATCCTCATTTCTTACGCCAACCTGAAATCCCGGAATTCACTTGCGATAATGAGGGAAATCATTTCTTCCGAAGTTCCGTGGACTTGAGCGACCCAGCCGGGATTTTTCGCCAGACGACGGCGGCAAGGAGATGAATGTGTCACGAATGCAATATTGTCCTCTCGGCCATACGATCGCGCCCCAGCATTGGCTTCAAGACGAAATCATTGAGGCAGAACGGGCATGACCCGCATCTCGCACGCCCGGCGACTTCTTTGGTACGAACGCGCCACCTTATCGGCAAGGTTGTGCAGCGTGACCGGAGCTGCCGCCGAACTGGTAAGAGCGCCATCGCGGCGACCAAAGGCGCCGCACAGCGTGTGTCACGACAATTCGCTAACTACCACTTATCGAGCGCTATCCGCACCTCCCGCGCGAAGGCGCCGATACAAATGGCATTCAACGGGTTGGTGCCCATATGCCTGAGGTCAGGAGGTCGACGGTGCAATCCACTCCGGCTCGATTCAATAGCACGGGGGTGAGTTTCTGATGTGCGAACCTCTCCGAGAGGCTGTGCTATGCGACGCGCGCGCTTTCCGTTTGGCGGCGCCGCTCCTTCTCCAGGCGCTCGCGGGCTTGCTTTGCGAATTCACGCGCCGATTCCGTCGCTTGGAACAATTCTAGACCGTCCCCGGCAAGATCATCATCAAGTTTGCTTATCGCTATATCAGTATAGTGTTTGGACGCAGGATCCTTGCGGATGCGGCGCCGGGCCAGCTCTATTTTTGCCAACAGGGCGAGCGCGGGCACATATGTGGAAAACATTTCGCGCACCCTGCGGATGGTGAAGCTCAGGATGTTTTCCTGCGGCAATCCGGGCCTGCGCTGGGTTCTCGACTTGCGGCGAATCAGCCCGCTTTGCAGGGGATGCACCCCTTCAAAAGCGTAGCTGCCATAGAAGTTGAAGATCATCGAAGCCGTTCCGCCCGTGGGCATTCCCCATGCGACTGCCCGCCTGATTAATGTCTCGATGTGCCGAGGAGAATAGTATAGACGCCAGGCTTTCTCGTAGATGCCCTGCCACTCTTCGGCGGTCATCATCGGATGCGCGGTGCATACGTGCTCGGCGTCATACTTGTTTACGTCCGGATCCATCCATACTCCGCGATTATATAGGTTCTGATGGTCCTTCGAGCCCGGTAGCGGAGTGAGGACGAAAAACTCGAGGATGTCGATCGGTAATTCGCGCTGAATGATCGCGATATCGCGCGCTATGCTCTCGGGCGTATCGGTCGGAAAGCCGAGGATATATCCGGCGTAGGTGATGACATGCGCGCGCTTCCACGCCTGCAGCATCTTGCGATACTCGGTTATTCGATTCTGCCCTTTGGAAGCGCCCTTCAGGCTTTCGGGGTTGATGCTTTCGAGACCGAAAAAGACCTTGCTGCAACCGGCGGCAGCAGCTTTCTCAACGAAATTTGGAATCTTGTGACACAGGGTATCGACCTGCATGATCAGTTTGATCTCGATGCCTTCACGTCTGCGTAGGTCGATGATGCGGTCCAGAATCGATTCCCAGTTTCGGTTGCGCGCGAAATTGTCGTCAGTGATGAAGAAGCGTTTGATGCCCTGTGCGATGGCCGTTCGAACTATCTGCTCGATATCGTCTGCCGTCCGATGCCTGGACTTCCGGCCCTGGACATTGATGATCGTGCAGAAGCTGCAACTGTAAGGACATCCGCGTCCCGCGTCGAAACATCCGACGTTCGCCGTGTAGCGCTTGACGTATTCGATCGGCAGAAATGGCAAAGGTTGTCCGTCGAGCGTCGGCAGATCATTCATGAAGTTGTACGAGGGTGCCAGTCGATTCTCGTGAGCCGCCATTAGCAAGTCCGCGAGCCTGCCTTCCGCTTCACCGGCGAACAGAGTGATACCAATATCGAGGGCATCTTTGAGCTCGGGGGTGAGCTCTGGGAGCATCGCGACAACACCGCTGACGTGAAAGCCGCCGATCGCCACAGGAACTCCGGCGGCGCGCAGTTCTCGCGCCACATCCATCGCGCGCGCGAACTGGTTAGTCTGAACCCCGACCATCATGACGAGGCCGCGGTTCGCGTTCTTTTGAAATCGGCGAATAATCTTGCGAATGGGCAGACGGCGATTGGTTTCGTCATACGCGTGAACGTCTATGTCGACATTTGCTCCGAGCACGTGCCGATCGCGGGCGTCCAGGACCAAGCCAAAGAGCGCCGACAAGGAGTTCGATGGAATGAAGCCGCGCCACCACTGGATAACGTAACCGTCATCATCGTAGTGCGAGGGTTTGATCAGTTCGACAATAAATTTCGAACGGGTGGGCGCTTCTGGCATTGATCTCCTGGAAAGTGTCGCGATCTCAGACGACGCTTCCATACGGCGCGTCGACATTAAACCTTCGCCGACGTTAATCGTTAAGCTCTATCCACTGTGGTGCAGACTCCCGAGCGAGTAAACCGCGAATCATACCTCAGACGCAATGCGATTCAATGCTTGGAAAATGCGATCACTTCACGAGGCCATATTGGACGAGTCGGTGAGCGACCTTTGCGCCGAGAAGCTCGTCGGCGCGACATGCCCGACCGTGTAGTGTCTATTTCAACTTGTTTAGCAACGGTCAGGAACAGAACGCTGGGATCTTTAAGACCCCATTGAACGTAGTGGATTGAGAACCGAGCGGCAGCGACCAGGTGATCGACATCGTGCTCGCCGTCGGCAGCATCACGAGCTGATGCTGTTCTCCGTGGAGCGTTTATCAGGCCCTGCAGCAGCGCCTGAAACCGCCCATCGAGCGCCAGTTGGCGGGTCACACGGTAAGGCATGGAGATAATCTCGGAATACTTCTCCGCTTCCAGGATGCTGTTCCTCTGCAATCGTCTCGACCAGATAAACCGCTTTCGTCACTGGCGGCGTCGATGACAATCAAAGCGCCGGCCGCGCCTGAGGAGGCCCCCCTTGAGTGCTCCGCGCTTGAGTTTGAACGTTCCATGCGTGGTGTGCAGCGACCTTGGCAACTTGAAAACGATTGTTGTTTCGTCATCCGGAGGCTCACGGATTTCCTTCACCATGTCGTAGCCTGAAAGCCGCGACGCGAGCTTATCGCGGAGCAGCTGCCTCAGCGCGCACGCCGCTCCCCCTACAGCGAGAATAGTCCTTTGATGCGCGCCGCGCTCGCCACGCCGCATGTTCTGGCCGACGGCAACCTTGTGGCGCGGCCGAGCAGCTTGGTGAAAGAAAAGCGAAACTGCTATGTTCCGCAACATGGCCAAAAAGTCGTGCCGTGTGACCTGTACCGATACCAGTGGCGTGGATCACTCGGTCGAGGTCACGGCCGGGACCCTCTACGAGGCCGTTGCTCAGGCCCCACGATTGCTTCGCGACAACGACTGGAACAGCGACGCTCAGCGTATTCCCTCGGTGGTGACCGTTCGGGTGCTGCAGCCTGTCATAGGCACCGCGTGCGTATACGCGACTTTGAAACGTGGCTGAATTCATCGGCCAGGAGACCCGCAGAAATGCTGCTCAAGAATCGCCCGCGAGAGCTCTTGAATCGTTAGCACCCCTCGATCCGCGAGGAGACTGCGGGGATTGCCTCGAAGAATTTCGGCCACTGGGCGGGAGTCTGTGCTCTTCGGATAGCATCGGACGGCGCCATTGTCCGATTAAGTTCAAAATCATGACATTGCAAAAGCTCGGATTTAGTCTGACAGTGCAGTAGGTCCTTGGGGTCTGGGAAAAAAAAGGAGCTCGAGGACAATGACGCAGGAACAGAAAGTGATTCGGGCCAAGGTGGGCCTCGTTCGAGGCGAAGTTTCTGACATTCTCTTACCGCAGATGCAGAGTGGATGCTCCAAACCATCCCCGACGCCCGCCTCGCGACCGTCGCCAACGCCGGACACGGTGTGCCTTACGACGCCCCTGATGGATTTCTGGCAGCCGCGCGCGAGTTTCTGAAGGGATAGCGAAAGCAGAGATGGTTACACCAATCTCGCAATCTCAACCGGCCGTCAGTAAGGCGTACATCATCACAGGTCCAACGTCGGGAATCGGCCGCGCGACGGCGCTTCAAGTGGCCGAACACGGCACGGTGGTCCTGGTCGGACGCGACCCTCGAAAGCTGGAGGAGCTGCAGCAGACAATCGAGAAGAAAGGGCAGTATGCGGTGTCAGTCGTCTGCGACTTGTCGGATCCTGTGAGTGTGGCTCGCGCCGCTGCGGAGATCACCGCATTGCAGCTTCCCCTCGCTGGCCTGGTCAACAACGCGGGGATCAGACAGACGCATCCAACCAAAAACGCCCTCGGCTGGGACATGACGTTCGCCACGAACCATCTCGGCCCGTTCGCGCTGACAGATGCGCTTGTACCAAATCTCCCCGATGGCGCAAACGTCGTCTTCGTCGTCTCCGCCGTAGAAGACCCCGAACGCAAGCCTGCCGTGGCGGTTGGCTTTCGCGGTGGCCGCTACCTTTCCGCCGAGGCGAGCGCGCGTGGAGACTGGAAGCCGGGCGGCTCGAAGACTAATGGCTTCGATTCCTATGCAACCTCGAAGCAGGCCGAGCTCGCCGCCGCGATGGCGTTCGCACGCGTGACTCCACGGCTGCGCTTTAACGCGGTCGAGCCGGGCTTGAATCTAACCACCAGCCTCGGGCGCGATGACGGCGCCTTCGTGCGCACTCTGCAGAGATTCGTCTTCCCGCTGCTGGTGCCGGCGCTCATGCCCTTCATCAAGATCTTGAGCACGCCAAAGCGAGCCGCGCGCGTGATTACCAAAGTTCTAGTCGATGAATCCGGTAAGACCGGCGTGTACTACGACGAGCGCGGTCATCCGATGATGGGTTCCACCTTGGTGCGCGACCCTAAGTTTCAGGACCGCGTCCTTGCCGAGACCCGTGCGTTGCTCTCAACGGTCTCAAAGTTGGCATCCGCTGGGCGCACCCTGACTGATGAATCGTGCTAAGCGTGCAAAGCACGCTGCCGGCACCGAAGTCGTTGCTGTGCTTGGTGCTTGCAGCCCGTAAATTAGTTCGACCCGAAACCTGGCAAGCACCCTTTAATGTTGCCCTGGACCGCCAGGTCCCGGAGCACGGTTGGGCGAGCAGCCGTTTGAGGTTGGTTGGTCGTCGCTGTCTTTAGTTGCAGGGCCTCACCTACCCTTGAACGACGGCGTTCGCTTCTCAAAGAAGGCCGTCCGAGCCTCTTTGGCGTCCTCACTGGAGAAGGCAATCCGGATATTCGACAACTCGTAGCGTAGCTGTTGCTCCAGGTCGTTGGTCTCCAGTGATTTAGCCATGCCACGCTTGAGCAAACGCAAAGTGATGGGCGACCACTGGCAAAGGGAATTACAATAGGCCGCGAGCCGGCCATGGAACTTATCGGCGTCCACCACCTCTCCCGCCATGCCTAGCGCCACCGCTTCTTCGCCGCCAACCGTGCGGTTCTCCATCATGAAACGCAGGGCCTGCTCGTAGCCCATCGCCTGAGGCAGGGTGATGGTAAGGCCCCCGTCGGGGGAGCCACCGATCCGCGTGTAACCTGCCATCAGCCTCGCGCTGCGACTGATGAGGCGCACGTCAGTGGCCATGGCAAGTCCCAAGCCCGCTCCCACTGCCACGCCGTTGATGCCGCCGACCACCGGCTTGTCGCATCGCTTGCGAATCGAAAGGAGGAACTGCCCGACCCAGCTGATGTCATCGAGCTGAGCTGACTGGGGCGAGAGCGGTGAGAACCGCTCCGAGCCCGACAGGTCCAGCCCGGAGCAGAATGAGTCACCGCTGCCGGTGATTGCGATCACCCAAACGCTGTCCGTCCGGGCCGCCTCCTCAACCGCCCCTACCACGCCCCAGGCCAGGGCGTCACTCAGGGCGTTTTTCTTTTCGGGACGGTTGAGCCTGATGGTCCTTACGTGATCAACATCATTAACTTCGACGAGATTTCCCATAACTTAGATCTATTCTCGCCAGCTCGGCGCCGCGAGCTCCTTCAGTGATTCCCCGTATTGCGAGCGAGTCAGTCGGCGGCGCGATTCATCTGGTAGCGAATCGGCATGTGTTTGATGCCGCCGACGAAGCTGGACCGCAGCCTCTCAAGCGGCGCCGTCGATTCAGCAAACTCGAGGCGCCTTGCGAGCTCGGCAAAAATCACTTCGAGCTCGAGCCGCGCGAGGTTCGCGCCGAGGCAGAAGTGTTCACCGATTCCGAAGGCGATATGCGGATTTGGATTGCGCTTGATATCGAACTCAAACGGCCGCTCAAAAACGTCCTCGTCGCGATTCGCCGATGCGTAGAAGAGGCAGAGCGTATCGCCCTGGCGAATTTTCTGCCCGTGTACTTCCGTGTCCGCGCTGGCGCTGCGCGCGAAGTGAATTACCGGCGTGACCCAGCGCACGATCTCTTCCACGGCGGGCTTGATAAGCGCCGGATTCTCTTTCAACAGCACGAATTGCTCCGGGTAATCGATAAAAGCCTGGAGACCGCCGCTGGTCGCGTTGCGTGTCGTCTCATTGCCGGCCAAGACGAGCAGGAAGTAGTAGCCAAGCATCTCCATTGGCGGCATCACGTCGCCGCTTGGCAACTTGGCATTCGCGACAATACTGCTCACATCGTCAGTCGGATGCTTTTGCCGCTCCGAAATCATTGCCGCGAAATACCGGAACAGCTCCATTCGCGCGCGCTCGGCCGTCTGCTGCGGATTCTCACCCGGCTTGCGGAACTCGGGGTCGCCCGCGCCGATTATCTCGTTGCTCCAAACAAAGAGCTGATCCCAGTCCTTGCGCGGACATCCGAGCAACTCGGCGATAACTGCGAGTGGAATCCGCGCCGCGACATCGGTCACAAAGTCGCATGCGGTACGATCCATGATCGAATCACAGACGTCGCGTGTGATCCGCTCGATCTTGGGACGCAATTCATTCACGGCGCGCGGCGTGAAGCGGCGGCTCATGATCGAGCGATACTCGCCGTGCTGCGGCGGATCCATGGTCAGCAGATGCCTGAACGGTGGCTCCTGTCCTTCGCCATAGCCGCCCTGCTCGTCGGTGAAAATCACGATGCGCGGGCGGTTAGTGAAGAGCGTGGGCTGCTTGGCAATTTGTACGATATCGGCATGCTTCGTGATCGCCCAGAACGGCCGCGCGTATGGGCCGTCGTACCAGTAGACCGGCTTGTGACTCCGCAGATAGGTCCACTCCCGATGTGGATAGCCATTCTGCTGATAGTGGTCGGGGCCGATGATATTCAGAAAGCCGGTGGACAACGATTCAACGCTGGCTTCGGTGCTCATAGTCGCGCTCCCACGATTAGTCAGTTGCTATTTCCGTTTCTTCTTCGAATCGACCGAGTAGTTGCGAATAAGCAGATCGATTGCCTCATCGAGCGCCGCGGATGCGAGCCGATCGCTTTCCTCATCCTGCGCGGCGAAGAGCCGGCGCAGCGCGGAGTTCGTTGCTATATCCACGATGACCTGCGATGTGAGGCGGCTATTGTGCAGCCGCAACCGTCCGGCCGCGATTTGACTATCAAGGTAGGTCGCGAGAATCTTTTCGGCGCCAAGCACTCCGGTCGCATAAAGACCGCACCCGAACTCCGGATGACGCTCCGCTTCAGCAATCACGGTCCGTTCGAACCGGATCGCTTCGTCGGCGCTGACGAGCGATCGCACCTGGTTTGCGAATCTCCGCAACCCCTGCCGTGGATCACGCGGCAGGTCCTCGGGCCGCGGGAGCGCCTCGACGAAGCTTTTGCTCGCGTGCGCGACCACTTCGGCGAAGAGCGCTTCCTTCGAACCGAAGTAATCATAAAGCGTGCGCTTGGTAGTGCCGGCACGCTCGGCAATCTGATCCATCGAGGCGAGTTGGTAGCCCTCTTCAAAGAAGACCGACTTGGCCGCGACGACGACGGCTTCGCGTCGTGCGCGTGAGGCAGCGTTGCGAGCGCTGGGCGGAGAGGATCGATGGAGCGAACCTTCTTCCATACCGTTCAATTCAGATCATTTACCGGTAAGTAAAGCATGTGGCAAGCTGGCGGTTGTTCGCAACTGAGGTTTGCCCTTTTTGCCTAGTTGCGGCCGCAGTAGCGCCAGACAGAGGCGTGCAACTCGCACGAGCCGGAGCGGATTTTAAAATCCCCGCTCTCCGCATCTCAGTCTTAATCGATTTAATCAGACAGAACCGATCGCGCGTCCGTAGCACAAGAGGTGATAGATCGCGCCGGGCGTCTCGAAGAAGGTTCTCGACGAAAGGTCAACCTCCCGTCGACATATGATGCAGAGCGGCGACTCGTCGTCGGTTCTTCACACCAGCCGCAACTCGCCGGATGTTCTGAAGGTTGGAGGAGGACGTAATCGTCGGAACTCCGAAACCAGGCGGTCGAGCTCGGTCAGCAGCTCCGATCCACGCGCCGAGTCGCCTCTGCCGAGCGCAACGAACTCCAATCATCTTCCGCGCGTGATCCCCGAGGCCGACGAGAATCGAGGGCGTAGGAATCAACGGGCTTTGCCGCCAAGTTTGTTCCTCTTGCAGGAGAAGGACTGAAGAGATTCAGGATTGAGGACTAAGCGTGCGCCGTTGCCAACCTTCTGTCAAACGGAAGCGTAACCCTCCGTTTTATGACCCGATAGTTTGCTATCCCGCGCAAAATGTCTCCCACGCATCGTGATCGCGGAAGAAGGTAGCCGTGCCGCCGAAGCGCAAAGTGAAAGATTTCCAGTGTGCGGTCCTGCATCTGGCGGTCCAGGTAGATCAGGAGATTGCGGCAACTTATCAGATCAAGCTTCGAGAATGGCGGATCGCGCAGCACGTCGTGCGTCGCGAAGAGCACAAGCTCGCGCAAATCCTTGTTGATCCGGTAGCGGTCGCCATCGAGCGAGAAGCGCGCGTGCAAGCGCCCGGGCGACACGTCGAGAGCGATCGTCCCGGGTAGCGGCATTCGCACGCCTCGGTGATCGCACGATCGTCGATGTCGGTCGCGAACACCTGGATGCGCGGCGGGGTAGGCAGCGTCGCTGCGTACTCGGCGAGCAGGATCGCAAATGATAGCCGAGTTGGGCCAAGTCAAGGCCCGAGCGCCGAACGGAGCGCCGGTACCGCCAACGCGAATGCGCGCCTGAGCAATACATGGGCCGCTGGGCTCCACCAACTTCTGGTTCCCAGCGGTTTAGGTGCGAACGAAGGAGAGCAAGGCTGCTTTCAGGTTTCGCCAACCTGCTCGAGAATGCATTCAAGTACACGCCTCCCCGAGGGCGCATCGAATTGAGTGCACGGCGATGGCAGCCACGCTGTCGTCGAAGTGAGTAACAACGTCATCGGTATCGAAGCAGATCTGCTCCGACGGCTTTTCAATTTGATCAGCAGGGAGACGGTAGTGAATTTAGCGTGCAACGCGGCCTAGGAATCGGACTCGCACTCACGCGACAGTTAGTCGAGATGCACGGCGGCCGCGTGAGCGCCGCCAGTGGCCGATCCGGTAAGGGCGCCAGCTTCGTCGTGAAATTACCGATCGTCGCCGCGAGTGCGGCCGAGCAAGCATCGGCGGGCACTATGGCCGAGCGGCAAGCGCCGCAAGTCAGGAACAAGAAGAGAGTACTGACCGTCGAGGACAATCGCGATGCTGCCGATGCACTCGCGCTTTTGTTGAGCGGCCAGGGCCACGAGGCTCGTGCCGCTGACAAAAAGGTGGTAGCGCGCATGAAGCTGCCAAAGAGTTCAAACCCGACGTCGCGGTAGTCGACATCGGATTGCCGGGTATCGACGGCTTTGAAGTCGCAAGGCTGCTGCGCGAGCTCCTGCCGAAGATAATGCTCGTGGCGCTATCGGGCTGGAAAATAGACAACAACTAATCGCGGGCCCGACATTTCGATCACTTCTTCACCAAGCCCTGCGATCCGCAGGAACTCGAGAAGCTGATATCCGGGCTCTGCGCACCGCCATCCTCTTCGACACTTCACCGGTATGGTGGCCGAAGTCGCTTAGGTCGCCCTGCTTTAGCGCAAGCTTAATGGTGGTAGATTCCCGAAACGGAGTTGGCGGAGGCTACCTGGCATTGATGCAACTGAGCCTTCGCCGCTACCAGGGAGTTGATCGCGCCAGTACGATCGCCATTGGTCAGGTCAGCTTTTGCTTGCCTGACGAGCCCATTGTACTTATCGATGCACTCCCTCTCCGCGCGCTCCGGAGGACTCTCGGTCATCAGGTGATCGACGACGATTCCAACGACGCCGATCAGGAGCAGTACCGCGACAGCTAGTGCTATCAGCTTGCCAACTCGCTTCGGTGGGCTGTAATGCTGAATTGCGTGTGCTTCGGCCATGATGTCTTGGAGGTGCCACGTGGCCGCCCGGCGGCGCTCCGTGTCACGACATGCCCAGAAACTCAACAAAATTGTAATCGTGTTGCAAGGAATTTGAGCCGGATTCCTTGCTCAGCGACTTCGTGGCGAAGGGGTGATCGAGAGGAGGGTCCCGATCACCCCATCTGCCAGTCTCGGCGCTACGCTGCTCGCCTCAACTAGTATATCGGCACCAGTTCCACCCGGCGGTTCTGGGCGCGCCCTTCGGACGTGTCGTTAGATGCCACGAAATCAGTCTTTCCGTATCCGTGCGGACTTAGGCGGCTCGAAGGTATGCCGGCTTCCACCAGGTAAGTCGTTACCGCTTGAGCGCGGCGTTCGGAAAGTTTCAGGTTGTATGCGTCGCTACCAATCGAATCGCAGTAGCCATTGACGTCAACCTGAACCTTGGGATGTGCTTTCAGCTCGCTCGCCGCCTCGTCAAGAATCGCAGCATCGCCGGGGCGAACAGTAGCTTTGTTGAAGTCAAAGTGCACTCCACGCAGAGTTATCTTCTCTTTCACTGCTGGCGGAGCCGCAGCTGCCGGTGGCGGCGGCGGTGGCGGTGGAGGTGGTTGCGGTGCCTGCCACTTCTCCGGCGGAGGACCGTACATCACGTAGCCGAGTAGCGCGCCTATAGCGGCGCCGGAGGCAACACCTACCGGACATCCGATCGCATACGCGGTCCCCTGATGATGAGCGCTCGAGAAACTATAGGCCAGGGAACAGCCGAAAACGCCACCCACCAGGCCGCCGATCCCGGCGCCGTACTCCGCGGAGGTGGTCGCGTTCGGCGCGTTCCAACAGCCCGAAAGCCCTGCTAGCAGACATAGAGATAACAGCCCGATTCGCAGGCGCGAACTCATCCATATGATCCATTCATTAGACTGCATCTAGTCCTCCCATCTTAGCTTCTGCCCTCGAGACGTTCGTAGGGTATGTGGACTGGCCCATTAAAGTCTTTGCCCATTGCACAAAACAGTTATGTGGAACCTCGCAGCCAAGTCCGAACAGCCTGGGTCATTGGGATCTTCAGATGGTGTCAATCTTTCAGACCCCGGGCGTCGTTCTTCATTTCAATAGAAGAAGATAGCGTCAGTGGCTGCAGTAAATTGGCCCCACTTTCTGCCGCCGTCAAAGGCTGGGACCTCGTAGGAGTAGTCGAACCTCAGCTCAGGCCGGATCTCGATTACATTGCCGATAAACCACGTAATTCCTACCGTTTGTTCCGAATAGGGCGTAGCATATCCGGACCGTTGACCCTTGTAATCGTTGTAATATTCGTTGCGGATGCTAAGGAACGCGTTCGGACGGAACTGCCAGTTGAGATAGTTGACGAGGCCATACTCAGGCGCGGTGCAGGTAAGAGGCCCCGAGGCTCCGCCGGAGCAGAAGGCGCCGTTCGCGTTGGGAATCAATAACGATGCGGCCTTCGGATTGTTGACGTTCGGCACATCGCGCTCCCACATGTAATAGGTCTCAGTGGCCATGTTCCAGTGCGAATTCCCGAATTTGTGGTACCAGGTAACAACCATGTGCTGTAGATTGTTGTATGCGTACTTGCCATCGTTTAGGCCGTTCACGCAAGGATAGATATCGTCGCGGCCACTATCTGAAAGCCATTGGACGCAAATTGCAGGTGTCGGCTTTACATTCCTTGTGTCCCAGGGTGCAACGTCGTTGCCGCCCGAAAACTCAACCTGCGTCGTCCAGTTATTCGTCCACCTTATCGTACTTACAATGCCCGTCTGGGTGTACGGATCGACCGCGTAGGTATCGGAGTGGCTGGACATCAGGTTATCAGGCGCGAGCTGGGCTTCGATATCCGGAAGGGAGATGTACCGTCCCACCCTGAGGTTCATTCCCTGCGCGATCCACGGAAAATACAAATCAACGTAGGCCATCACCGGGTCGTAGCCGTACCGGTTGTGAGCCCTGATGTACTGGTCGCTGAAGATGTCGTGACTAAAAGTGTACTTGTAATCCTGGCCGAAGAGGTTCGTAATGCGAAAGCCCCAGTCGAAGTGATCTTGCTGAACTTCATCTGCCATTCGCTGGACATACAAAGTGAGCTGATCGAGTTGAACGGTGTTCGGGTAAACGTCATATGCGACGAAACCGTTGCCACCCGTGCCGACCAAGTTGTTGCCGCCGCTTGGATGGCCGATGCGAAACTCGCTGTTCGAGGTACTGGCGTTGCCGCCGGGATTGAGCCAGCCGAAGACCTCGATCCGGCTGTTCTTAATGAACTTGCCGTAAGGACCACACCAAAGTGTGTTCATCAGAGGAGTTGCATAGCTCGAATTATAACCGCCCTGGTAACCGATCGTCTCGGTTCCACCAATGGGCCAGGTTGAATATGGAAATGGCGGCTCGTCAAGCGGTGGCGGCGCGCCACGATATGCAGGTGGCTGATCAGCGGGAACTGGCACCGGTTTACCTTCATTTGCCGAGTAAGCCGGATAGTTAGCCGGATCCTTCCAGTAGTTGAACAACATATCCTTATAGGTGTCCACGAAGCGCGAAGAAAACCCCTCTTTTATCAGCGAGGGTGCGCAGTCGTCCGCAGGCCCCGACATGTCTTCGTCGGCGAACGCCGACAGTGCGTGCAAGACGACAGCGAGAACCATCATGATGGCGCTGAAGGTCAGAGCCAGTCCGTGTCTCGGATGGTTCCTCCATGGTGACAATAAGTTCATCAAAGTTTTCCTCCAATCCAAGTGTGTGACGAACCAAGGCTCATTTGTCCGCCTATTAGCAATTAGCTATTTCCGCTTCGCTTCTGATGTACTCATGTTGACGAGCAAGTCTGCTAACTGCCTGCAAGACGCTTGCCAAATGTTTGTTTAGTTAAGACGCCAGCTGATGATCAGGTTGTGGTAGACGCAAAAAAATACTCCAATGAATATGGGGGTAAAGTTATACTCCTTATGTTTCCCATCTAGCCTTATGATTGCGATCCTTTTTCACTTCTTTCATTCTGATATGGCGCACGGAGCAGCTGCATTGTGAGTACGCTTCGATACTCCGTCCCATGCTTTGGGCATGCGCATTTTGTCATCAGAGCCTAGGTCGCGTTTTGAGTTATGCTTCTCCCGTGGTAGGAAGCTCGACAATAAATTTGCTGCCATGCTGGCCGTCGCTTTCGACAAAAAGCCTACCTGCGTGCGCATTTACGATATCTTTGGAGATAGCGAGTCCAAGTCCGACCGAGCCCGGCGGTTGACCATCCACCGTGTATTGCGCGAAGCGCTCGAAGATATGCTCGCGAATATCTGGCGGAATGCCGGGGCCGGTATCTTTAACTTCCATGTGGATGGCCTGCGAACCTATCGGGCGCGCGATCACTTCCACGCGGCCTCCGCGCGGCGTGTAGCGCAGCGCGTTGGTAATGAGGTTGGAGACGACCCACGAAATCTTCACCGGATCGCCATAGATCTCCGGCAGGTGACTTACATTGACCTCGAGCTTGATCTCCTTTTCGTCCGCCTGGATCGCCAATCGTCGCGCAAGGTCTTCGATTATTTTCCCGAGACCGAACCTGACCCGCCGCATGCCCATCGACGGGACTCGTCCGCGCGATAGATCAAGAAGTTCGTCTATAAGTTCACTCAAACGCGAGAACTCGGAGAGGACCGTTTTGATCAGCTTCTTTCGTTCGGGGATAGAGAGCGGCTTTTCCTGATCGAGCAACTGTGCTGCAAGACCTAAGGAAGTTAGCGGCGTGCGAAGCTCATGCGACAAAGTAGCTACAAGGTTGGTGCGCGCCCGGTCTTGATCGCGAATAAAGGTGACATCCTGAAGGATTAGCAGCGTGCCCAGAGCGTATTGACCTTCGGACAACCGCATCGGTTTCACCAGGAACGTATGATCTCGTCCGCGCACATGCAGTTCGACTTCGATCGGCTCAACCGCTTGTTCGTTTTTGACCCTGGTTCGCAACTCATCACGAATTCGAAGATAACCCGGTGCTTTGCTGGGCAGATCTTCGAAGGATTTGCCCATCGTCGCCTCTACTTCTACGTCGAGCACGATCGCAGCGACCTCATTTATGTGTGCAACTTTGTTCTCGGCATCGACGAGTACTACTCCGTCTTCGAGGCGATGGATGATCGCTTCGATTTTGCTCTTCTCGAATAACAAACGGTCAACGTTGAGCTGCTCGTAGTAGTCGAGCCGATCGGCCATTTGATTGAAGCTTGTGACTACGCTCTGCAACTCGGACAAAACTTGCGGACCGAGCCTCTCGGCCTGCTTGCGCTCGCCGACGTCATGCAGCTGACCTGCGAGCTGGGTGAGAGGACGCGCGATCGCGCGGCTGATGGTCCACGAGAGTGCGAGCGCCAACAGCAGCGCAATCACCAGGCTGACGGTGAGCGTCGATGCCAGTTCCCTGCCGAGCTGGATTGCACGGGCGTCGTCGCGCCACAGAGCGTTTTCGTTGAGCCGGGTGAGGAAATTGAGGCGCGCAAAGAGATGGTCGAACTCCGCATCGTGACGAGTGCCTGGCGGAGCAGTTGCAATCTCGCCGAATAGAAGATGAGCGCTCGAATCGATATCGCGGGCCGTCTCGGGCTCGCCAATTTCAGTCAGTGTATTGAGCTCGATGTTCAGCCAATGGTGAAACTCGTTGCTGAGGCCCGGCAGAGCCGGCTTGCCGTTGCCCTCGAGCTCGGCTACCTGCAAATTGTGGAGCGCAAATTCCATGTGTTGTGAAGCTTCGATGCTTATGTAGTTCTCCTGCAGGATGAATTCGGTGGCGGTGCCCAGGCGCCAGATGCTGGGTACGGCAAACACTCCGACCAGGAGGACCGGTATCAGGACGAACAGAGTGCCGTTTCTAATCCTGCTGCGCAGCGAGGAATTCACGGACGAGCTTCTCTCGAATACCGGTTAATTCGTGCGAAGGGTTCAGCGTTGATAACCTTCGCCGGCCTCCAAAAGCGTACCTCCCAGGTGAATTCGCGGGTCGTTATTCGGGACGCAGATTATGGTGTGTTCGTCTGACGAAGACGCTCCGGTCGGATCTCTCAGGTCCTGCTGCTTCTTTTGACATGCGGCGAAGGAGTGATACGGCGCCAGGATGTGCCACTCGGCTAGCGGCGCGCTGGGATCGATCTTCCGATCGGTCGGCGGACCGGCGTAGGGCGCCGACATCAGAAACCAACCGAATGACCAAACCAGCGCAACGTGGTGGCCGACGAGCTTCCTGACTAGCGACCTTCGCGGTGCCGTTGATGAGCGAAAAGCGAACGAAAAACTGACCACTAACTATCCCCCAAGATGCCAAAATTCAGATTGGAATAATCATTTCATTTTGATTCATCGCTTCGATGTGGCGACCGACTACACTCGCGGAAACATGAAGTGTCTCCGAAATTGCCAATCGGGCGAGCATATGGCGCCCGTTTGACCGTTAATTCTTTTATGCAGACGACCCATACCCTCGAAAACTCAGCGATTTCTCCAGTTCGGCAGCTTTGGTATCCTCCTTGCTCAAGCAGTTAAAAATGAAACATAAGAAATATGTGCTGCCTCTCGCCGTAGTTACCGTCGTTGCAGTTGCGAGCTTCCTTTCCGGTTCACGAGCTGCGCACGGTACGGTCAGTGGTGCTACCTACGTCGACCCGATGACCGCGTGCGTCAACCAGTACAATTCGATCGTAACCAACGCTAAGGCGTCGCTGGCGGGAGGCGATCGAAACGGAGCGATCAGATTGCTTCTCGCAGCGCGCAGTCAGCTGGGGAAATGCGAGGAGATCCATAACAATTCGACCGCGTCCGTTTCTCTCGGTTTGAATGACAGCACCCCGACGGTGCTTACAAAAACACCGCCGCTTTGCTCCTAGGGGCTCCTTACCAGACGTGGGCTGGCTCCAAAGCGTTATCGATCTCTGACGGGCTGACTTGGTCGCCCCGCTTGAGCCGCTCTATGAGCTGGTTCACTTGGTACGCCTTCTGGCCGAAGGCTGGGTTGTTCTTATTACCATTACGACCGTCGGCTATGTCCTGATCAGCTGCCTTTTGGAGCTGAGCAATCAGAGCCGGGTCCGCCTGCGAGCTGGTCGCGGCAGCCGGTGATTGAGCGTAGGCCGGGATGGCACAAGCAATTCCAATCGCCAGTGCAGATAGATAGCCAAATGTCCGTTTCATTGTCAGAACCTCCTTGGTTCCAGCGCGACCACTTTCGGCCGCAAAATCGCAATCCAATCAATCTCAGTGCCCAACCGTGGTATCGGATTCCTTGCCGAGATCGCTTCAGGGCTGTCATCCAGATACCGTTGAGCTAATCTCGCTAGCGCACTGTTCTCGTACCAATCGTTCAGCGCTAATCGGAGCCCAGGATTGTCTAGTCTTTTTCGAAGTACCCGATTGACTCGCTCCTCAATTGCATCCGTGAGCTACGCTCGTTACTCATCTCGCTCGGCGACGACATAACTTCGGGTTTAAAATTCAAACGGCGCCCTTGGTGGCTTCCATGCGCCACCGAGGCGCTTGGCGCCAGCAGAGGTCCGGACGGACTCCATCGCCCGAACAGCGCGCCTTTTATATTCATCGAGCTAATCTTCACGTCACCGACTTCGCGAAGTACTACCGCAAGTGTCGCGCCAGGACGTGCGACGCAGATGAAGGAGAGTAAAAGCGCTGATTTTGTCTAGGAGAAGTACGAACGCCGATTAAGTTTTAAACGATCACTTGAATCAATTTGAAATGGCTCAAGCCGGAGGCCGCCGCGCAAGCAACACAATGCTGCCAGCAAGCTATGCATCGGCGCGGGAGCACCGTTCAATTTAACTTTTTAAATGCGGAGAACCGGGGCTATTCGATATGGTAAAGCTTTCGCTTGCGCCACAACGTCGCGGTGGTGATGCCGAGCATCTGCGCGGCTTCTTCAAAGGTCGGGGCGTACAGAAGAACTCGCTTGATGTGCTCTTCTTCCATCTTGTCCAGCGAGTAGTCAACCGGAGGGTGTTCGGAGTTGGCGAGCTCCGGATCAAACATCGAGTCAGGGAGATCCTCTTTAGCGATCGTATCGCCGCGGCTCAGGACGACCGCGCGCTCGACGACGTTGCGCAGCTCGCGAATGTTACCCGGCCAAGTGTACATCATCATGATTCGTATCACATCCTGAGAGTAACGCAGTCGGCTGCGGCGGTTGCGAGTCTTGGCCTCGGTCAGAAATCGTTCGGCCAGGGCAACGACATCCTCGGGCCGATCGCGCAGCGGCGGGACGCGCAGGCTGATGACATTTAACCGGTAGTACAGGTCCGCGCGAAAGCGTCCCTCCGCGATTTCCTTGATCAAATCGCGGTTTGACGCCGCGATTATGCGAACGTCGACTTGTATAGTTTGTAAACCGCCGACGCGTTCGAACCTTCCGTCCTGCAGGAACCGCAGCAGCTTGATCTGAAGCGATACCGGAAGCTCTGAAATCTCGTCCAGGAAAGCAGTGCCGCGATCCGCGGCCTCGACGCGGCCGCGCTTGTTCTTTGCCGCTCCGGTGAAGGCGCCCTGCACGTGTCCGAACAGCTCGCTGTCAACGAGATGCTCCGAGATGTTGGCGCAGTTGATCGTTACGAATGGATTCTGCCGGCGGTTGCTCCAATCGTGAATCTGGCGCGCGAAGACGTTCTTGCCGGTGCCGCTCTCGCCGGTTAACAGAATCGTCGAATCGCTCGAGGCGGCGAGGTGCGCATCTTCGATAACCGCCTGGAATTTGCGGCTTTTCGTCACCAGCAAGGGAGTACCGCTGATTACATCGCGCAGCGCGCGATTCTGTGAACGCAGACTGCTCACCTCGAGCGCTCGATCGAGCACGAGCTGAACCTGCGGCAGCTTGAGCGGTTTCGTCAGATAGTCGAACGCGCCCGTCTTCATCGCCGTGACAGCGTTGTCGATCGTCCCATAGGCGGTCATCAGCACGACGGGCGTATCCGGCGAATCGGTCTTGATGGCCTTCAGAAGCTCGAGGCCATCAACCTCATCCATCCGCCAATCGGTCAGCACCACGTCAAAGGCTTTGCCACCCTTGATGAGTTCGAGGGCGCGCGCGCCGTTCGCAGCCTGGCTGACCTCGTGGTTGTAGCTGGCAAAGAAGCGCCCGAGGAGTTCGCGGATGTTATCTTCGTCGTCTACTACCAGCACATTAGCCATGTTGGCGGACTCCCCTGGCGTTACCTACCGCTTGGATGATCGATTCTTCGCGAGCGAGGATTCGACGTTCCGAATCGACTTCATTGATTTTGCAATACTTACGACGCTGCCACAGGTGTGAGACCAATCAAACAGTGTGCCAGATATCTTGAACCTTACCAAAACCAGCATTTAAAAATCGCAGCAAATTCAACTCACAGATTGACGGTGACCGACACACCGGCGTGAAACATTTCAAAATGAATCATTGAATCATTAAAGAATCATAGGAAACCGTGGAGTTTGAGCGGAAAGCTTCTTGATCTCTAGCTCTGCATCCAATTGGCATGAAACTGGCGGTTCACGGCGAACTCTCGGACCATGAAGATGCATCTGATCGCTGGTCGGCGCGAACAGGGATCGGCCCGGCATGTTCAGCTTCATCTTGGGATTACGACGGAGCTTCAACACCATCGCACGAGCGGCGACGGTCTGTCCGACCCAAATCGATGCCTCTTGCGGACATGGTCGTGACCGCAAACCTCTTTTTAAGTTGAAATGATTTGTCCGCTAGACGCCGAAACTTTTAGCAGGTGGCGCGCGTGCCGGTGGTTTCGCATTTCATTTTCGAAGGGGCGCCCCGAAAACATCATGTTAACCCGCGACAACTACTTTTGAATCAAGCGATTTTTCCGGTACGGATCGTGCTGCCGACTCGCCAAGCTATGGGGGATTTTCCTTACTCAGCGGGCCATACGCGAGTCCGCAGCGCTGGTCGGCTGACGGCCCGGAAACTTCCTGGCCAGCATCACGCCGAGCTGTTATCGCCTGCGTTCTTCGCGCCGCGTCATTCGACCCTGGTTGTCGTAGTACTCGACGATATCAATCGTGCCGCGCTCTTTTGGATCGCGCTCGATGATGGCAAGGGTCCCATTGGGACGGAAGGTCTTGACCACTTCGGGCCGGCCGTCGAAGTCGTCGTCACGGATCTCGCGCAACAGCACGCCATGCGAGTATTCCTGCACGAGATCGACCTTGCCGTTGAAATTCCGGTCGCTCTCGACTCGGATGATCTCGTTGTCGTGGAACGTCCGCACCACGTCCGGCTTCCCGTCGCCGTTGGAATCTATCGCAAGCTGATACTCATTCGGACTGATTCGATATACCCACTGATCGGGACGGCCGTCTGCGCTTCGATGAGTGACGCTGGGACTTTGCGCTTTCGTGCAGGAAACAAGCATGAGCGTTAGCGCAACCAACAAAGGCGCGATCGCGCGCATGGCTCCTTATACAACGCGGTTGGGAGCCTCACAAGCTTGCGCACTCATTGTAATCGCGACCTTGCTTGCACCACCCATTGTCGACTTGGGCCGCCGGGCTTCGGCACGATTCCTTGCACCGATCTACACGGAGTTCGTACCATTCGGACAGGTTGCACGGTCGCAGAATCCTGTCAGGCTTCAAGTCAGCTCGGCTCGCGCATCAAGTCTACACCTGTCGTGGAATGTCGCGCCGACTGCGCTGATCATCATCCGGCTCGAGAGTCACCGCCTTGTTCAGACCGGGTGGGCAGTCCGCCGTGACCGTGGAGCACTGACGCTTCCACCGCTGCGAGCGCCGCCTCGGACTCAAGTCTTACTCTGAGTTCTTCTTCGGCGATCTCCTTCATCCGGTCTGATACCAGGATCATGGAGCCAATCATCGAGGGAGGGCGGCCAGTTCGATACGTAGCTACCGCTCGGAGTGTAGTTCGGGGCGGTGAAGACTCTGAATGATCGGACGCCTAGAAGCGAGAGATTGATGAGGTTGGGAGGACATCTAGCCCTGTTTGTCATGCTGGCATCGGCAGTGGGTGCATATGCATCTTGTACCAGCGCCAACGCATCGAGCGAAGCCGGATTGAATGCGGACCAGTTGGTGACGATAGCGCTCGCGGCGAACCCGAGCGTGCGCGCGACCAAGGCGCAGTGGGACGCCGCCCAACATCAGATTTTGCAGAACTACGTGCCGGCCGATCCCGTGTTCACCTATACCAACGTGGAAAGCAGCGCACATTTTAACGCCGCACAACACGCGCACAACATCACCGAGAACTTCCAGTTTCCCGGCAAGGCCTTCCTGCAGGCCGATGAGGCCAAACGCACCGCGGAGATCGCGCGCTTCGCTTTCGAGGCATCATTGCGCGACACGCGCGCCGCGGTCGAGACGGCCTACTACCAGGTGCTGCTCGACTACGCACTGATCAGTGTCAACGCCGAGAATATCGACAACCTGCGCCAGGTGCTCGCTGTCACCAAAACGGCGTACGCGGGCGGTCAGCACACGCAGGCCGATGTGATCAACGCGCAGATCGGCCTGGCCCAGGCCGAGCTGCAGCAGCGTCAGTATGAGACCAACCGGCTCAACGACATAGCGACGCTAAATCAGGTGCTGTTCCGCAACCCCGACTCGCCGCTCAATCTTGACCATACGATTCGTTTAAAGCGGTTGACCTTCCCCCTCGACGACGCGGTCAACATGGCGACCCGGGAGCGTCAGGAGGTCCTGGAAGCTGCGCTTAGCGAGAAGAACGCTAACACCGCCGTGCAACTGGCCAAGATGGAGTACGTGCCGGATTACACACTCTCGGGCGAGTTCGACTACATCCTGCAGCCCGGCGCGCAGCCACTGCCGACCGTCACCCAAGCCTATACTTTCGGTATCGGCTTCAACGTACCGATCTTCTTCTGGTATCACCAGCGCGAAGACGTCAAGTCGGCCGAGTATTCGCTGCAGGCAGCGCGCTACAGCCTCGAATCGATTCGGCTACAAACGCAAACCGTCGTCACCCAGCTTTATCGGTCGGCGCAATTCGCCTACGAGCAAGCGCAGCTCTATTCGGCCTCGCTGATTCCGCTGGCGCGCCAGGACTTCAAGGTCTCGCTCGTGGCTTATCAGTCTGGGCAAGTGGACTTTCTTACACTATCGGCGGCGCTGCAGGCCAGCTACGGCACGCGCGCCAGTTATATTCAGAACGCTAATCAGTTCCTCGCCGGAGAGGTGGCCCTGGAGCAGGCGATAGGAGCGCCTTTGCCAAAATGAAGCGAGCAATCACAACTGCGATCCTCATCCTGGTGGTCTCTGCACTACTACTTGCACTGGCGGGGCGCCGGAGCGTCTCCGTGGGCGCAACTCCCGCTATTCCGCAGATAACGTCGCAGATATCCCAGCAGACTGAAGTTCCTCAGCTGGTCGAAGACAATGGCCAGGAATACCTGGTTCTCAAGGTTGACGATGTTCCGGGACTCACAGTTAGTTCGGTCAGAGAAATAGCCTTGCCAGGTGTTCTCGAGACCACTGGTCAGGTCACGTTCGACGACCGGCTCGTTTCGACGATTATCTCACGCGTCAACGGACGCCTCGAAGACATTCGTGTGTCTCAGTGGGATACAGTTCGAAAAGGCGAAAATATCCTGTCGCTGTATAGTCCCGACTTCATGACCGCGGAAGCTGAGTACCTCGAGGCGAAGTCAAGCGCCACACAGGCTTCATCCGCGAAGCTGACGAACGACAACTATGGACTGACGACCGAAGTCTCCAACCTGTCTTCGGATCTGGCAGTTGCCGCGGTTCGCAAGCTTGAACTACTAGGACTCTCCAAAGAGGATATTGCCGGGATCAAGGAAGCAACTCCGTCACGCTGGATGCGCGCGCCTATCAGCGGAATCGTCGTGACGAAGCTCGCCCTTCGTGGAGCGCAAGTCAGCCCGGGCGATCAGCTTTTCGCCCTGGCGACGCTGCAGCGCGTATGGATCATGGCCGATATCTATGAGGTCGACTATGCGCGCGTTCGCATCGGACAGAACCTCGAAGCGGTCACAGTTTCATATCCCGATGAGGTGTTCAAAGGCGTCGTTGATCGGATCAGCCCTGCGGTCGATCCCAATGCGCACGTATTGTCTCTCCGCTGCGAGATTCAAAATCCGGGCGAAAAGCTGAAGCCACAGATGCTAGCTCGCGTTCGTATCGTCACGCGGCCGGGCGCAGCCCTGGTAGTTCCGCAGCAGGCACTGGTTTTCGATGGTGATTCATATAACGCCTTCGTTAAAGTCGGGCCTGATCGAATCGAGCGTCGCAAGGTCGAAGTCGCCTCGTGGAACGAGCACGGTTACGCGCGAATCCTTTCAGGCTTGAAAGCGGGCGAAGAGGTCGTGGTGAAGCAGGCGATACAGGTAAACGCTCTTTGGCATGCCGCGCATGGTCAAAGCTCCTAGGAGTTCGAACGAATGATCCGCGTTTTGATGGACCTGGCACTGGGGGAGCGCGTCGTTGTCATAGGCCTTGCGTTCCTGCTGGGACTTGCTGGTCTCTATGCCTTCCATGAACTCGACATAGAGGCCTACCCCGATCCCGTTCAACCTCGAGTTGAATTGATTACGCAGCCTGCCGGCATGAGTGCCGAGGAAGTCGAAAAGCTGGCCACGATTCCGCTTGAGGTCGGCCTTGCAGGAATGCGCAACCTGGAGACCATACGCAGCGTATCACTCTTTGGCCTGTCAGACGTAAAACTTTATTTCTCCTGGGATAGCGATTACTACTGGGATCGAGTCGAGACCCTAAACCGGCTCTCGCTCATAACCCTACCCCTTGGAATGTCCGCGGGCATCTCGCCGGACAATCCGATCGGAGAAATCTATCGCTATACCGTTCAAGGCCCCGACCATGATCTTATCCAGGAAAAAGAACTCGAAGACTGGGTCCTGGAAAAGCAGTTAAAAACGGTACCGGGAGTTGAAGATGTCGCCGGCTTCGGCGGACTAAGCAAGGAATATCACGTCGAGGTCGACGATGATGCGCTGATCCACTACCAGATGTCCCTATCCACCCTCACCTCGGCGATCGCCAACGGAAACATCAATGTGGGGGGCAGTTACCTGGATGTTGGCGATCAAGCGTTTGATGTGCGCGGGATCGGCTTCATCCATACTCTCGACGACATCGGAAATATTACTTTAACAACCAATAACTCGACACCTATACGTGTGCGAGATCTCGCGAGAGTCTCGGTGGGTTTCTCTCCTCGACTTGGCATCGTCGGCATGAACAGCGACGACGAAGTGGTCGAGGGAATCGTCCTGATGCGCAAGTACGGCGATACTCTTAAGACTCTCGCCGGCGTCGAAAAGAAGGTCGACGAGCTCAATAGCTCGGGTGTGTTGCCCGCCGGGTACAAAGTCGTCCCCTACTACGACCGCACCCAACTGGTCGATACCACTCTTCATACGGTCTTCGAGAATCTGTCGTTGGGAATGCTGCTCGTCTTCCTGGTGCTGCTCTTCTTCCTCGGCAACCTTCGCACCGCGATCATCGCATCGCTCAATATCCCGCTTGCCATGGCCGGCGCCTTCGTATTGCTCTATCTGACTGGCACACCGGCAAACTTGCTGTCATTGGGAGCAGTCGATTTCGGCATCATTATCGACTCAACGATTATCGTCATCGAGAACATCTTCCGCCATTTGACGACCGACAAATATGAGAGCGGCGAAGAACTTAAGTGCATTCGGCGCGCTTCGGTCGAGGTCGGCGGACCGATGGTCTACTCGACGCTGATTTTTGTTATCGCGTTCCTGCCGCTGTTTACCATGAAGGGCGTTGAAGGCGTGATCTTCTCGCCGATGTCGCATACCTATGCCTTCGCGCTAACGACCGCAATCCTTCTAGCCGTCACCCTTACTCCCGTGCTGAGTTCCTTTCTGCTCAAGAAGGGAGTCAAAGAAACGCGCAACATCATATGGTTGGGCTTTCACCGCTTTTACCACCATTTGTTTGTGAGAATTCTAAGGTGGCCTCGTCTGACCCTGGGCGTGATTGTGCTGATGCTGGCGGCTGGACTTTCACTGTTTCCTTACCTGGGCGGTGAATTCCTACCCAAGCTCGAGGAAGGAAATATCTGGGCGCGCGCGACGATGCCTTTGACTACTTCCCTGATTCACGGCAATGACATCACGCGCGGCGTGCGACGCGTTTTTCTGTCGTTTCCCGAGGTTACCCAGGTGATATCGCAGCTTGGCCGACCAGACGACGGCACCGACGCGACCGGGTTTTTCAATGCAGAGTTCATGGTGGAGCTAAAGCCCGAGACCCAGTGGCCCAAGGGACTTACAAAGACCGCGCTGGTTGGACAGATCGACCGAAAACTCTCGAGTCAATTTCCCGGCGTATCCTTCGGCTACTCACAAAATATCGAGGACAACGTCGAGGAAGCGTTGTCCGGCGTCAAGGGATCGAATGCCGTAAAGGTTTACGGTCCCGACTTGGCTGAGGACGAACGAATCGCCAACGCCGTGAGCGAAGTCATGAGTGGGGTCGCGGGAATTGCGGACACGGCTGTCTATCGCTCGATGGGTCAGCCTAACTTGCTCATCACCCCCGACCGCACTGCTTGCTGGCGCTACGGCCTGAATGTTGGCGATGTCGCCAATATCGTGCAGGCAGCGATCGGCGGGCAGACGGTTACCCAAGTCCTGGAGGGAGAGCGAACGTTCTCTCTGGTCGTTAGATGGTTGCCGAAGTATCGTCAGAGCCTCGATGCGATCCGGCAGATTCGTGTCGCGCTACCGAGCGGCACGGGCTACGTGCCGCTCGCGCAGGTTGCGGAAATCAAGTCCGCGGAAGGTGCTTCATTCATCTATCGTGAAGGCCTTCGCCGCTACGTGCCGCTCCGATTCAGCGTTCGTGGCCGCGATCTGCAGACGGCGATTAACGACGCAAAGGCAACGGTCGCAAAGCAGGTCAAGCTGCCATCCGGCGTTTATCTCGATTGGGTCGGTGAGTACAACGAATTGCAGGAAGCGAATCGGCGCCTCGCGATCGTTATTCCACTCGCCTTGTTGCTGATCGTGGGTATCCTCTACGCGGCGACCCTTTCTTTCGTAAACACTTTTATTCTTATGGCCCAACTGCCGGTGGCCTGTCTCGGTGGCATACTTGGCTTGGTGATTACGGGGACACCGTTCAGCGTCTCGGCAGCGGTCGGCTTTATATCGATCTTCGCCATCGCGATCATGGACGGCATTCTGCTCAACTTCTATATCTTTCAGCTCTACGAAGAGGGCTACAAGGTCGTCGATTCGATCGTGATGGGCGCCGATCGCCGCTTCCGCGCGGTCATGATGACGGCGCTCGTCGATGGCCTGGGTCTTTTACCTGCAGCGCTTTCCACCAAAATTGGCGCGCAGGCACAGCGGCCGCTCGCGATCGTGGTTATCGGCGGCGCGATATCGATCGCACTATTGACTCGAGTGTTTCAGCCGACGCTGGTCTATTTACTTCACAACCAGCTCGGCCTAACCGACACGGGAGATCGCAAGGACGCGCCACCGCTCGATGAAGAGTAGCGTGGAACCGATGTCTCACAAGCAGGAGCCGGCTAGTCTTCGCCGAACCTGTTCTCGAAAAGCTTCTTGATCGCCCCGACTGCATCCACCGCGTCCCGGCCGTGCGCTGAGATTTTAACCCGCGCACCACGCCCGACACCTAGCGCAACCAGTTCGACTGCGCTGCGCGCGTCCACGGTTTCGCTGCCAAAGCTAATGCTTATGGTGGAGAGAAAGTGAATCGCGGTACTCGCCAGGATCGCGGCAGTCCGGACATGGATGCCCATACTGTTGGTGACGTCAACGATCGCCTCTGCCGCGGCCACCTTATCAGACTAGTCCCCGAAAGCGAGGCAACAAAATAGTCTACGCGATAGATGCGTCTCTACGGCCAACAGCGCGCCAAGAGAATAATCAGGCAGAATCGACCGTCTGAAAGCCGTTCGCCACGCCATAGATTCGAACTGGTTGCGTTCGGCCCTTAACCTTTATCTCGCCGAATGATGCCCATCGAAACTCGCCTTTGGCGGCGTCATAAGTGGACCCGCTGACGAGAATTTCAGCGTCGACCTCTTTGGTGGCGTCCTGAAGCCGCGACGCGAGGTTTACTGCGTCGCCGATGGCCGTGTACTCCATGTGCGCCTCTGAACCGATATTGCCGACGATTGCGTTGCCCGAGTTGATACCGATGCCCATTTTGAATCCGGCACGGCCCTGGGATTGCCACTTCGACGAAAGTTCTCGCAACTCGTTTTGCATCTCGATCGCTGCCGCGATGGCATGCCTTTCTTGCGCGGAATCATCGGCAGGCGCGCCGAACGTTGCCATCATGCCATCGCCGAGAAACTTGTCGACGTAACCAAAATTTTGCCGGACGACGGCGACCATGCGCGCGAAGAATTCGCTAAGCATCTCGACCACGTCCTCCGGTTGGTTCTTTTCGGCCAGCGAGGTGAAATCGCGGATGTCGGCGAACAGAAGGCTGACCCGCCGTCGCTCCCCTTTGAGCTCGGGAAGCTTGCCGTCACGCAGAATCCGCTCGAGGACCTCATGTGACAGGTAACCGGAGAAGGCCCGCTCGATCATCTTTCGCTCGCGCAACCCGGCGCTCATCAGGTTAATCGCTTTCGCCATTTCGACGAACTCGACTGTGCCGCGAGACTCGGCGACCGCGTTGAGGTCTCCTTGCCCGATCGCTTCGACAGTGGCGCGCAGACTGTAGAGTGGAACACTTACCTGACGCGAAAGCACAACCGATATTGTGAGCGCGAGCACTAGCGTGACTGCGAAGGGCGGCAGCAGGTATCGCCAGACATTGCTCAGCATCGTGTCGGGCGCCCAGCCCAGCTTGATTCCCAGCTCTGCCACCAATTTGCCGGAGCGATCGTAGATCGGCGCAAATCCCGTGTCGTAGCCGATTTGAAAATCATCAAGCTGATCATCACGGCGGTGAATTCCCTCGATGCCGCCCGGCGCGCCTTGGCCGTTTACCTTGAACGCGTCGCCAGGCCGATGATCTGCTCCGGATTCTTCTCCGGTATCAACTCCGTACACGGCATCGGATGGATTCATTTGCGACGGTAGCAACGTATAGATGTGATCGACGTGGATATCTTGTCTGCGGTTTGCGTCACGCACCTCGCGCAGGATCTTATCCAGTTCGGCATACTGCGGTTTGCCATCGTCGCCTTTCGCGGCGACCTGCTCAACGAGCACCGGATCGAGGAAGAGCGCGGTGGTGGCCGCGATCGAATGTACCTTGCGATGCACTTCGCGCCGCAGCAGGTGATCGCAGACGTGGTAGCTTGCCGCGGCAAAGAGTCCGGTGCTCACAATCACCAATGCCAGCAGCGTCACAAAGAGTTGCCTACGATACGTCATTCACGACGTTCCTCGTTGTCGCACCGATACACTCAGCGCGATGGAGAAAATCCTAACGTTCGAGTAGGATCGCGGTCCAGCGGCCGATAAAGCGTTGCGGGCACTCGCTGCTACTAAATCCGGCTGAATAGGTCATCGACAAATGATTCGTCTTGTCTTTACCCTGCGCCGCAAACCCTCGATCTCGCGCGAAGAGTTCCAGAAGTACTGGCATGAGTTACACGGACCGATCGTCGCCAAACACGCCACCTCCTTGAACATCCTTCGCTACGTGCAGAATCACACGCTGGACGATCCGATGAACGAGCAGATGGCGCGTGCCCGCGGCGGCATGGAACCACCCTACGACGGCGTCGCCGAGCTGTGGTGGACTACACGTGACGCCTTGGCTGCCAGTTTCGGAAGTTCAGCGGGACAGGCCGCCGGCAATGAACTGCTCGAGGACGAAGCGAGGTTCATCGATTTGCCCAACTCACCGCTCTGGCTCGCCTATGAGTATCCGCAAATCAATCCTTCCGAGGACATGGTCGCTCGACCCGGCAGCGGTCTCGTGAAGATTTTCTTTCCGCTGCGTCATCCGCAAAGCCAGTCGCTCGAACAGGCGCAGCTCTACTGGCGAACCAATCACGGGCCGATTATTCGAGGGCTCGCTGCAGGCTCCCACCTCAAGCGGTACTTCCAGGTGCATCGATTCGAAGATCCAATCGAGCAGCAGCTTCGCGCGCCACGCGGGACGAAGGTTCCGCCCTATACCGGTCACGCCGAAGCCTGGATCGATCGCGCGGAATCGGCAGCGGCCGCGGCAACGCCGGAAGCAAGGCGCGCGGGACGACGCGCCGTCGAGGATGAAGCGAACTTCATCGATTTCAAAAACTCGTCGCTGTGGGTCGCGAAAGAGCGCGTCGTCATCGATCGGCGCTGATTCGCCGTACCGTCCGGTCCCGCCCTGTACGTTGGATCGAATCGGATCCCTTTCAGCATGTCTCTGCTGCTGCGAAGATGGCAGCAGCTCTCATCCCCGAGAGGTAGAACAGAAATGATTTATGAACTTCGTATCTATCACTGCGTTCCGGGCCGCTTGCCCGCGATCGTGAAACGGTTCGCCACCGTCACTTGCCGGCTGTTCGAAAAACACGGCATCCGGCAAGTCGGCTTCTGGACGGTCGCCATTGGCGAGTCGAATTCCGATTTGGTCTACATGCTGCAGTGGGAATCGCTCGCCGATCGAGAGAAGAAGTTCGCCGCCTTTGCCGCCGATCCTGAATGGATCGAGGCGCGCGACAAGAGCGAAGCTGACGGCCCGATCATCGCATCCATCACGAACAGTATCCTGATGCCGACGTCGTTCTCAGCGCTGAAGTGAAAGTGGCTTTAGGCCTGGGGTTCGGCCGTCCGCTGCTTGATGAAGCGCGCTAGTAACAGCCGCATCGACGAGATCGGCTGAATGCCAGTCAGCGGAAAATCACCCAGGATAAAAGTCGGGTAGCCGAGCGCCGAGAACTCGTCGGCCTCGCGCTTGTTCGCCTCGATCCGTTCGCGCATCGCCCCGGAGCGCAGGTCGCGCCCAAAGCGATCTGGATCGAGCCCCGCGTGTGCGGCAATTTCCACCAGCACCTGGTGATTGCCGATATCGCGCCGCTGCTCGAACGCCGCGCGGAACATCGCGTCGTGATAAGCGCCGAAGACACTAGCCTCGCGCGCGATCTCCGAGCCTTCGAGTGCACCGATTGAATCGAGCCACGCCGGCGGCATCGCCACCGCCACTCCCGTCTCCGCCGCGACCATCAGGACCTTCTGCCGCTCGCGATCGTTTACGATCCGGCCGGGCTTGGCGTGATGATCGCGCATTGCGATCGGCACGCCCTTCCATAGCGCGTCAAATTCGAGCTCGCGTTCGAGTTCGCCCACAATTCGCCAGGCGATATAGCAGAGCGTCGAGGCGTAATCGAAAAAGATTGGAACCTGGATGCGCGCCATCGAGAGCTTGCTCCGCCGCGTGGCGAAATCTTGGCGCGTTTCAAGCTGACGGGCAAATCGCCCCTTGCGTGATTTCGCGCGCCGCGGCCATTCTGAGATCCCCATGGAAACGAAGCGCCGTCCGGTCTTGAAACTCGGCGTCGTCGACTTCGGCGTCGAGACCGCCGAGCTGCCGAGCGGAGTAGTGGTTGACTTGCCGGTCATTCGGCATCCGGGCGCCGCTGCGATCGTGGCGCTCGATGGTGACGGCACGATCGCGATGCTCTCTCAGTGGCGCCACGCGGTCGGCGCATGGATGCGCGAGATTCCCGCGGGATGCCGCAACGCGGGGGAGGACTATCTCGGGTGCGCGCGCCGCGAGCTCGGCGAGGAAGCCGCGCTCAGCGCAGCGAGGTGGGATCGGCTCGGCTCAATCGTCACGATTCCGAGCTTCTGTGACGAGCGCATCGAATTGTTCCTCGCGCGTGAGCTTTCACCGGGCGCGGGCAAGCTCGATCACGACGAGGTGATCAAAGTAAGCCGCGTGCCCTTCGAGGAAACTTTCGCGATGATCGAGCGCGGCGAGATCGTCGATGCAAAAACGATTACCGCGCTTTACCGGGCGCGAGATTTTCTTGCGCGCGCGAGTTAGTGGCCGATTTTGCCCGAGGCTTTTCTATGCCACCAATTGACATTCTTGGAATCGAGCACATCGACCTCACTGTTTCCGACCTGGCGCGCTCCGAGGCGTTCTATGGGAAAGTGATGCCGGAACTGGGCTTTCGCAGGATCGAGGATACGGACCCGCGATGGGCGAATGCGCATATGACGGTCGCGATTCGGCCCGCGGACGCTAGCCAGCGCGAGAGCACGTTCAACCGTTATCGGCCGGGCTTGCATCATCTGGCGTTCAAGGCGATTTCGCGCGCGGACGTGGATGAGTTTCATCACTTCGTCCTGGCCGAGGGGATCGAACTGCTCGATGCGCCTGCCCTTTATCCAGAATACGGCGAGAACTACTACGCGATGTTTATTGCCGATCCCGACGGGATGAAACTGGAGGTCGTGCATTTTCCCTGGGGATACTGGCGGCGTGCGCAGACGGGCGGCCGCGATGAGCGAGCACGCTATTCTCCACGCACGAGCAAATAGTCGCACTCAGCGAACTGCCAAATTTCGAAATGATTGGGGAGCTCAATCCGCGTAACCCGCGGAGAAGTGTCGCCGGCCCCTCGCTTCGCGACTCGTGGCATCCTTCACTATTTTGGAGGCCCCCTTGGTCTCCAGTGCCACCGTCATTTGTTCCTCGTCGCCGCACTATGCGGCGCGAGCTTTTACCGCCTGAAGCGGCCCGAGTCGTTAACTACTCAACCACTACTTCGTTCGGGAACAGGAAAGTCGTCGCGCCATCGTCAAACTGGACCAGGTACATGTGGCGCTCGAGATTGTTCACTTCGCGAATAATTCGCGGTTTTTCGGCGAATCGGCTACGACCTTCATGGTCGCGTACGGGTCGAAGCAACCGGCAATGCAGCCCCACGACCGCGTCTGAAATTGTGTTTGCCAGCATGGTTTCCTCTTCCTTTCGTCGCCATCCTCGGCGACCATCAACCGCCCATCCACTACTATAGCAAGCTCCGGGCCTAATTTTTAGACGCTCCTGAGGTCCGATTCGTTTCGACTTTTCACAGGCTGTGGAAAGCTAAAACACGCCCTTTTCGGTAGACCCTTCCCGATTTGGTGTGCTGCTTTTGTGACACTTTCCCGATGAATGCTATCATCGGGACGTTACATCGTGCCCAGCTACTGCCCATTCTACGAACAAACGAAAGCACTTTGAGACTCGCGCAGAGCCTCGATTTTTGGTCGATCAGACTTTAGAGGGAATTAGATGCCGACGCTTTATCCGCTAATAGTGGGCCGACGCTGGGTTATCGCGACTGAGCACTTCCTTTCCGCGGCTGCAGGCGCACGGATTTTCGCACATGGCGGCAACGCGATAGATGCTGCAGTAGCTGCTACGTTTGTCGAAGGCATCGTAAATCCTCATATGCACACTATTGGCGGCGAGGCACCGATGCTTATCTATTCGGCAGCTGCCCGCCGCGTTGCAGCAATCAATGGCAACATGACCGCCCCGGCCCGCGCGACTATCGAGTTTTTCCGGGCGCGTAATATCGACATAATTCCGCCCTACGGCCTTCATGCCGCAGGCGTTCCGGCGGCATTCGGCGCACTGGTTACCGCCCTCCGCGAGTTCGGTACTTGTTCGCTTGCGCGAGTTCTCGAGCCGGCGCGCGAGCTGGCCGAGGATGGGTTTCCGGTTCATGTCGGCCTCGCCGGCGAAGATCGCGGTCCCGATGCCATCGCTGGTGCGGGCGCTTCACTGCGGCAAAACGCCGACAATTACCTCAAACGCTGGCCAACGACTGCGGCACTTTATCTGCCAAACGGAAAGGTCCCTGCTCCGGGCGACCTCATCCGTAATCCAGCGCTGGCGAACTTCTTTCGCCGATTGGTCGATGCCGAAGCGGAGGCGAAGAACCGCGGCCGCGAGGGCGCGCTTGACGCCGCCCGCGATCGCTTCTACCGCGGCGATATCGCACGCGAGATCGTCGCCTGGTCCGATGCCAACGACGGCACGCTCGGGCTCGAGGACCTCGCCGGGTTCACGACACGAATCGAAGACCCCGTGCATATCGGTTACCGCGGCGTCACGGTCTTCAAGTGCGGACCGTGGTCGCAAGGCCCGGTCTTTCTTCAGCAGCTCAAGCTGCTCGAGGGATTCGATCTGGGTGCGATGAAGCACAACTCGGCCGATTACATCCACACTGTTGTCGAGTCCGCCAAGCTCGCGTTCGCCGATCGCGATGCGTATTACGCCGACCCCGAGTTCACCGATGTGCCGATGAGGGCGCTTCTCTCGGATGCCTACACGAAGCTTCGGCGGCCGCTGATCGATCCCGCGCACGCGTCGCATGAGCAGCGCCCAGGCGATCCGCGCGCGATGCGTTCGCGCCTCGACGCCGCACCAGAATCACGAAGCTGGGGCAGCGGCACAATTCACGTCACGGCTGCCGACCGCGCCGGCAACATGATCGCTATTACCGCGAGCGGCGGCTGGATTCCGAGTTCGCCGGTAGTCGAGTCGCTCGGATTTCCCCTCGGCTCGCGTATGCAGACCTTCTACCTCGACGAGCATCATCCCAACGCGCTGAAGCCCGGCAAGCGCCCGCGCACAACTCTCTCGCCGTCGCTTGCGATGCGCGCGGGCGAACCGTATCTCGCATTCGGCACGCCGGGCGGCGATCAGCAGGACCAGTGGACCTTCCAGTTTTTCCTCAACACGGTCGACTTCGGCATGAACCTGCAGGAGGCGATCGAGGCGCCGAAATTCTCGACGCCGCACTTCCATTCGACCTTCTACCCTCACAACGCGATGCCCGGTGTGCTCCGCGTCGAAGAGCGCATCGACATGTCGGTCCGCGCGGCGCTCGAAGCGCGTGGACATCAACTGATAGTCAGGCCGCCTTGGTCAGAGGGTCACGTGCTCGCGGTACAGGTCGATCGCGCACGCGGCCTCGTGTTGGGCGGCTGCGATCCGCGCGGGCAGCTCGGCCCCGTGATGGCGGCGCAGGCGATCGGATGGTAGGCGTGCTCGCGAAGATAAGATCGCGCCGCGCGCTCAGATGCATCGCGGTGATCACGGTAACGGCGATCGCGTTCGCAGCATCGAAAGTACGTGCTCAGGCGCTAGAGATAGATCCGGCAAAGATCATCGACCTTACTCACACCTTCGATGCTTCGACGATCTACTGGCCCGGTGAGGAAACCGGCTTCAGCCACGAGTACGAGAAGAAAGGCATGACACCTGGTCATTATTTCTATTCGTCAGCGAAATACGCCGCGCCGGAGCACGGCGGCACACACATGGATGCGCCGATTCATTTCAATCAGCACGGCATGACGGCGGAGCAGGTTCCGCTGGCCGATTGTATCGGCCCGGCCGCGGTAATCGATTTCTCGGCACGCGCCGCAAAGGATCGCGACGCCACGCTCAGCGTCGATGACATCAAATCCTACGAAGCCGCGAACGGACCGATTCCCGACGGCGCAATCGTCGTTGCGCGCTCGGGATGGGGAAAATACTGGCCCGACAAGGTTCACTATCTGGGCACCGCAAAGCCAGGCGATGTGGCCGGTCTCCATTTTCCCGGTTATTCGCCTGAGGCCGTCGCGTACCTGATCAAGAACCGGCACCTGAGCGCGATTGCAATCGACACTGCGAGCATGGACCCGGGAAGCTCGAAGAGTTTTCCCGTTCATCGGCTGTGGCTTGCTAGCGACAAGCCGGGATTCGAAAACCTGGCGAACGCCGACAAATTACCGCCCAAGGGCGCCACAATTTTCTGTATTCCTATGAAAATCGGAGAGGGCACCGGCGGCCCGGCGCGAATCTTCGCGGTCCTGCCCTGATGACACGAACCTCGATCGCTTTGGCTTTGCGAATCAGCGGCGAAACTCGATATTGATTTATCGCGGAAAGCGCCCAAACTGTGCGCGTATTCAGGTTGATCGGACGCTTGGAAGATAGAAAACTAGGCGCTTGCAGGTGCAGAGCCAGGTCGAGCCGCGCGTACCTTATGCTTGGCGGCAGGCACGAAAACTGCTCGAGGCGCAGGGAGGAAACTGTGGGCACTTCGATTTCGTCAGCTCTCAAGGCGGTGATGGTCGTAGCCGCCATCGTCGTGGTTACAGCCTGTAGTGGGCAGCCACTTTCGACGCGTGAGAAGGGCACCTTTATCGGGACCGGACTGGGAGCCGCGACCGGTGCTATAATTGGAGCTGCGGTCGGGGCTCCCGGTGCCGGCGCTGCCATAGGCGCTGGCATTGGCGCCTTAGGTGGCTTTGCGGTGGGCAACGAGATGCAAAACCGCGATACGCAGCAGGCGCAGACGCAAGCGCAAATCAATTCGCAGCAGCAGGAAATTGAGAACCAGCGTCAACAGATTCAGCAGCTCAAGCAGCAGCAAGAGACTGAGTAGGAGCCGCATTATGCGCAAATCGTCCGTTGTTACAGCAGCCTTTGCTCTGACTGCCCTGTTCCTCGCGGCAGGATGTTCCGGGCAGCCGCTTTCGACGCGTGAAGAGGGGACCCTCGGCGGCGCGGGTATCGGCGCGGCGACCGGCGCGATTATCGGTGCGGCAGTAGGCGCTCCTGGAGCGGGCGCCGCCATCGGCGGTGCCATCGGCGGCGTGGGCGGTTACGCGGTCGGCAATGCGATGCAAAACCAGGAGAACCAGCAGGCGCAGACACAGTCGCAAATCAATTCCCAACAGCAGGAAATCGAGCAGCAGCGCCAGCAGATCCAGCAGCTCAAGCAGCAGCAGGAAACCGAATAGTCGAATCTCCGTACATATAATCAGTACAGGAGGTTCGTATGCGCACGAAGCTAGCCATCGTGGCTTTCGCGCTTGTGGGGTGTTTTGCCGTTGCCGCTTGCTCGGGCCAGCCGCTCTCAACGCGTGAAGAAGGAACATTGGGTGGTGCGGGACTCGGTGCCGGCGCTGGCGCGATTATCGGCGCGGCGGTCGGACATCCCGCGGCAGGCGCCTTGATTGGCGGCGGTCTTGGCGGCGTCACCGGTTATGCGGTCGGCAACCACATGCAGAATCAGGAAGCCCAGCAGAACCAGACCAGCCAGCAGGTGCAGGCTCAGCAGCAGGAAATCGAGCAGCAGCGCCAGGAGATCGAGCAGCTCAAGCAGCAGGACGAGACCGAATAGCGAGCACTCTTTCAGTCCCGGAAAACTCACGGTGCGCGTCGAGCGGCGTCGCACCTGCGTTTTCCTTTGCCACTACCCAGGATGACATAGCTTGCACGGCCGAAGGCCCGCGTGCTCGGCCTTCTCCGCGTCCGCGAAAATCAGCATCCGCGTCTGATCTGCGCGCTGCGCGGCTCTGCAAGCCGGCCGGCAGAAGATGTGCGTACCGCGATGTCCCAGCACCGCAGCCGATGGCATTTTGAGGTCCGGCCCAACGTGGAATCCCTCGCGCTCGAGCAGCATCAGCTTGCGATCGACGCCGCCGCCGTAGTTTCCCACCGTTCCATCTGAGCGAATCACGCGATGACACGGCACGAAGAGAGGGATCGGATTCGTCGCCATCGTGGTGCCAATTGCGCGCTGGCTGTGGGGATGTCCCACCGCCGCCGCGAGGCCCTGGTACGTGATGACGGAGCCGCTCGGCACCGCGCGCAGCCGCATCAGCGCGCGGCGCTGAAACTCGCTCTCGACGATGCTCAGATCGACCCTCTGATCGTCGAGGGCAGACGCGTCGCCGCGCTTGAAGTAGCGTTCGAGCTCAGTCGCGATCTTCTTCGTTGCGGGTTCGTTCTCGATCAATTCGTAGCGCCCGCGCATCTTCGCAATCATCTCGTCGCCATTCGAAATCCAGAGAAAGTGGAGGCCGACGAGGCCGCGATCGCTATCCGCGACCAGCAGTTCGCCGATCGGCGACTTGATAGCACCAATGCGCGCCTCTGGCCGGCGAATCATCCGAAGTGCCTTCACGCTCCTCGCCTTCGCCTCGGCAATCATTGCGTCGATCGCAGCGTCGTCAATCCTGTTCAGATTTTCAGTCATTCGTTCTCGGTTCATTTCCATTCACTCCGCGGCCCGGATCTTTTTGAGCGCTTGGTAAACGCTGGCGCGTGCGCTCTCGGGCGAGCACTTGAGCGCCGCCGCGATCTCGCCATACTCGAGGCCATCAAGCTTGCGCATCTTGAGCGCCCTGCCCTGCTTGCGCGGCAGCGTCGCGATCGCGCGCTTCAGATGAATCAACGTGGCCGGGCTGCCCTCGCCGCCATGCCAATGCGAAAGCATCTCGCCTGCGTCGATCCCGCTTTCGGCAATCGTCTTTGAGCGCCGCGCCCGATCCCGCGCGCGATTGCGGCACAGATTCGATGCAATCCGGTAAATCCAGGGCCGCAGCCCGTCCGACGATTTGAGCGTCGGGTACGCGCGATAGGCCCGCAGCCACGTCTCCTGGAAGAGGTCCAAGGCGTCGTCGCGATCGTTTGTCGAGCGCAGCAGGAAGCGCATTATTTCGCGCTCCAGCGATTTCACCGCTTCCTCGAACGGCGGCGGGATATCGAGCCGAAATCCTGATGCCATCATCGAAAGCTATAACCCCGCCGCCCGCCACCCGTGAATCGCGCCGCAGGGGCTCAAGTTGACCGGCTTGCCGCCGCGCGCTAACCAGCGAAAAGGGGAAGATGCAGCGCGGAGGTGAACGCATGACACCCGTTGCTTGGATTGCGCTCTGGGCCGCGCTCTTCGTGCTGAGCCACCTGGTGATTTCGTCGGCCGCGGTGCGGCCGCGGTTGATGGCGGCGCTCGGCGCGCAGGCATATCGTGGTGTCTATTCGCTGGTCGCGTTCGGCACGCTCGGACCACTGATTTACGAATTCGCGTGCAACAAGCATGCTGGTCCGATGCTCTGGTTCATCCGCGAGGACGATCCGGCGCGATGGCTGGTGTGGCTGCTCATGCTGCTCGCATTCATCTTTTTCGTCGCGAGCCTCATCAATCCAAATCCCGCCAGCATGGGCGCGCCTCAGGGAACGGGTCACGCGAGTGGCATCTTGAAAATCACGCGCCATCCGGGATTCGTCGGGTTCGCGCTCTTCGGCCTCGCGCATATCCTGATGAACGGATGGCTCGGCGACATCATCTTCTTTGGCATGTTCCCGGTGCTCGGCATCATCGGCGGAATTCACCAGGATCGCCGCAAACTTACCGAGCTAGGCGAGAGCTACGGGCAACTGATGGCCGAGACCTCGATCATTCCATTCGGCGCAATCATCGCAGGCCGTCAGAAGTTCACGTTCGGCGATGTACCGTGGATTGGAATTGTTGGCGGCGCTGCGGTCACCATCATGATCGTGGTGCTGCATCCGATCATCTTCGGCGGCCACCCACTGGGATGAGAGCTCTGCGGAGACTGCCCCGTCGGTCATCGCCACAAAAGGAGTGATGCCGAGCGTTGCGCGAGGAATTTTAGGCCGCGGCGGCCGACAGCGCGGCGATCAGCGGAGCGTAGGTTTGCAGGCCGCAAAGAGTCGCTTCACGTTGATCCGCGGTCGCCTCGCCCGCGGCTGACCGCTCGCGCGGAAGCCGCAAGCTCGGCGGGGTCGTTGAAGGGCGTTCTCTATCTCATCATTCTGCGCGAAGTGAGTCTGCCAAACGGAGTCGAACAATGCCGATTCGCGCGAGCGTCGGGCAGGGCTACAGCGGCGGGAGCCTGAACATCCGCGATGTGTTGGCGACGAGCTGGGCGCTCAGCACCGCAGCATCGGCTCCCCGCGTGCGGGCCAGCGCCTGGAAGGTTCTCACCACGAAAGCAGGCTCGTTGCGCTTGCCGCGATATGGCTCGGGCGCAAGATATGGCGCGTCGGTCTCGACCATCACCCGATCATCAGGCACGAGCGGCGTCGCGTCGCGAATCTTCGCGGCGTTGCGGAAGGTGAGGATTCCCGAAAACGAAATGTGAAAGCCGAGCGTGACGAACTCGCGCGCAGCGTCGGCATCTCCCGTGAAGCAATGAACGACGCCGCCGCGTGGCGGCATCCCAACTTCACCCACGATTTCTACCAGCCGCCGCGCGGCATCCCGGCAATGAATGACACACGGCAGATCGAGTTCCGCCGCAAGCTCAAGGTGACGCCGGAGCGACGCTTCCTGAGCCTCGGGCGGCGAATGCTTGTAGAAGAAATCGAGCCCGCTTTCTCCGATTGCGACGACCTTCTTCGAGCCCGCGAGTTCCTTCAATTCGGTGAAGCGAGCTTCACTCGCGTCCTTCGCGTCATGGGGATGCACGCCGACAGCGGCGAAAACATTCGCGTGCCGTTCCGCGATTTCAACCGTCAGGCGATCGTTATCGATCGATCCGATGGCACCGACCGAGATCATTCGTCGCACGCCCGCTTCTTCCGCGCGCGCGAGCACGCCCTCAACATCGTCGCGGAGTTTCTCGTCGGCAAGATGACAGTGCGAGTCGATAAGCGGCAGCAACGCTCAGGCCTTGGGTTTTTCGATTCGCGGGAACAAGGGAGTCGCAGGCTTCACCCGATGACCCGGCTTTATGCCCTGGCCGAATTGCGCGCGCGCCAGCGTCGCATCGACATTCAGCAGGTCGAGAATCTTCGCCGACGTCACCGGCATGAACGGCGCGAGCGTATCGGCGACGACGCGAAGCCCTTCGATCAGGTTGGCAAGAATCTGCGCGACGCGCGAAAGCTGTGCGGGGTCCTTGGCGATGGTGAATGGCGCGGTGGCCACGATGTATTTGTTAGCCGCGTCGAGCGCCTGCCAAATCACCTCGAGCGAGCGATTGAAGGCGAGGTCGTCGATGAGCGCGCCTGCTTTGGAAGCCGTCGCAGCGAAGGCCTCACAAAGCGGCCCGTCGAGCGGATCGTTGCCGGTGCCGGCTTGGGCAGTCACCTCGCTCTGGAAGTATCGAGCCGCCATCGAGAGCACGCGGCTGGTCAGGTTGCCGAGATCGTTGGCAAGGTCCGAGTTGTATCGCTCGACGATTCGTTCTTCGGAAAAATCACCGTCGAGTCCGTACGTTACCTCCCGCAGGAGAAAATATCGCAGCACGTCCGGACCGTATGCGCGTTCGAAGCTGACCGGATCCTTGATATTGCCCGAGCTCTTCGAGAAGCGCGCGCCGCCGAAATTCAAAAAGCCGTGCACGTTCAGATGACGATAAACCGGAAGGCCGACCGCCAGCAGCATCGCAGGCCAGTACACGGCGTGCGTTTTCAAAATATCCTTGCCGATGAAGTGCTCGGTGACCGGCAAGACCTCGCTCAGTGCCTCGCTGCTGTTGTCGGGCAGCTCGCTCAGATACGCCCAAAAGGCGTCGTACCAGACGTAAGTCACGTACCTGGAATCGAACGGCAGCTCGACTCCCCAATCGAGGCGCGCCTTCGGCCGCGAGATGCATAGATCGTCGAGCGGCTCGGAGAGCATCTGCAACGCTTCGTTGCGGTAGCGCTCGGGCCGGATGAAACCCTCGCGTCGCACGTTCTTCACAATCTCATCGCGGAATTTCTCGAGCTTGAGAAAGTAGTTGCCTTCCTTGATCGATTCGACCCGCGTGTTGTGCGTCGGACAGATGTTCCCCGGCAGCAGCTCCTTCTCGGTGTAGAACCGCTCGCATCCGACGCAGTAGAGTCCTGCGTAATCCTTGAAGTAGATGTCGCCGCAGTCGTAAGTCCGCTGGAGCATCCGCTGCACCAGAGCCTCATGCACGGGATCAGTCGTGCGCACGAAGATGTGATCACTGATGTTGAGGCCCTTGTGGGCCTCGCGAAAGAGCGCCGCGATCCGATCGGAAAATTCTTTGGGTTTGAGGCCCGCGGCCGCAGCCGCGTCGCGATTTTTCTGGCCGTGCTCGTCGGTGCCGGTGACGAAAGTAACATTCTCGGCGCCGAGCTTTCGCCGCTGGTAGCGGACGAAACTATCCGTCACCAGATACTCGTAGGCGTGGCCGACGTGCGGCGGCCCGTTGCTGTAGGTGATGGCGGTGGTGATGTGGATGCGCTCAGCCATCGGAAGAAGAAAGAATAGCGGCCTCGGCTCCGCGAGGCGACTAGCGATTCTGGCGCGCGACGAGATCCTCGAGCGTGGCCTCGACCACGCCGCCTTCCTCGTCGAGCTGAATCAATACCGTCTGCTTCAGGATGTTCTGACGCAGCACTTTGCCGTCGCCGTGGACACTCTGTACGCGCTTGCCGACGTTCGGGATGTTGCGCTTCAGCTCCGTGTACGTCGCATATTCGTAGCGCAGGCAGCACTTGAGCCGCCCGCACATCCCGGCGAGGCGGGAAGGATTCAGCGCGAGGCCCTGCTCGCGCGCCATTTTCACCGTGACCGCCTCGAAGTCGCGCAGCCACGACGAGCAGCAAAGCTCGCGCCCGCACGGCCCGAGGCCTCCCGTCACCTTGGTCTCGTCGCGCGCGCCGATCTGCTTCATCTCGACGCGAACGCGCAGCGTGTTGGCGAGGTCGCGCACCAGGTCGCGAAAATCGATTCGCCCCTCGGCCACGAAGTAGAAGGTGACCTTGCGAAAATCGTAGGTGAATTCGGCGCTCACCAGTTTCATCGCGAGCGAGCGCTCGCGGATTCGCTCGACGCATAGCCGACGCGCGCGGGCCTCGCGCGTCAAGATCTCTGCCTCGGCGCGCAGGTCGTCGTCGCTGGCAGGCCGCACAATCGGCCTCATCGTGGAGATATCGAGCGTGAGCGCAGCTTCGTGCGGCTCGACCTCGACGGTGCCGACGCGCGTACCGGAATCCGCTTCGACCAGCACACGATCGCCGCGCCGCAGCGGATGCTCGCCGGCCAGGTAGTTGAACAAATGGCCGGTCGGCTGAAGACTGACGCCAATTATCTTCGGCTGGCTGCTGCCGTTTTCGAAGGGATCAATTTCCGGCACTACGCTTCACCCCAAATCGCTTGTCCCGCCGCCATCCACCACTGCTCGGCTTGGAGACGAGGATTGGCCATTTCTTCGATCGCGCCTGCCGCGCGAATCGCCGCGCTAAGACAGGTCACGATCCTGTCGGTCCCCATCCGCTTTGCGAGCGCCGCCATCGAGCTGGCAGTCTCGCCATCAAGCGGCGCGGCTGCGGCGCCGAGCAGCTTGTAGCATAGTATTTCTTCGAACAGGCGCGCGAGCAGCTCGAAGTTGGCCGCGGCCTGGTCACGATTGGCGAAAAACTCCTGCGCGAGCGCCTGCGCGCGCAGGAAATCGAGCGGCTGATTGGCGCCCAGTGCCGCCAACAGTTCCTTGAGCGGCGGCTCCGCGCCGCCAACCAGGGCGAGTGCGCGGGCGGCGCTGCCCCGCGCGAGGCGCGCGATCGATTCGGCCCGGCCAGGATCCGTGACGCCGCGCGCGGCGAGAATCTTCCCGATATCGGCAACCGATAGCGCGCCCATCCTCACCGGGCGCATCCGCGAGCGAATCGTGTCGAGCAGCGCGCGCTCGCTCGAAGTGATCATGAAGATAATCGCGTGGCCGGGCGGCTCCTCGAGCGTCTTGAGCAGTGCGTTCTGGCCGGCAGGGTTCAGCGTTTCCGCGTCGTCGATAATCGCGACGCGACGGTCGCCCCGCGATGGACGGATGCCGAGCGCGGCGATAAGGTCGCGCACCTGCTCGAGCAGCACGTCGGTGCGGCCGGGAGGTTTCGCCACATAGTTGAAATCCGGATGCACGCGCGCGGCAACCTGGATACATGCCGAGCAGCAGTCGCATCGCGCCGGCGAAGCGCTCGCGCCGCGCCTCGTCGTTTGCGACGCCAGAGTTCGAACCGGGCAATGCTCGGCAGTGCAGCAGAAATTCGCGCCGGGCGAACGCTCGCATAGGAGACCGTGCGCCAGGCTCTCGGCCACCAGAGCTTTGCCGACGCCGCGCGGCCCCGAGAAAAGGTACGCGTGCGAGGGACGCGCCTCGAGCTCGGCGAAGAGCCGCTCCGCCAGCTCGCGCTGGCCGCACAAGCCTTCGAGCGCCATCAGCGTTTCAACAACTCATCGACGCGGACGCGAATATCCGCGGTGACTGCCTCGCGCGGACGGTCGGCGTTGACAACGACAACACGTTGCGGCTCCGCGCGAGCAACTGCCAGAAAGCCTTCGCGCACCTTGCGATGGAACTCGGCACGTTCGCCCTCGAAACGATCTGCGCCGCGTGAGCCGTGCTTGGCGCGTGCGCGGGTGCGCTCGAGCCCGGTCTCGACCGCGAGGTCGAGCACCATCGTAAGGTCGGGCTTGAGGCCGTCGCTCGCGAGCCGGTTGAGATCGCCGAGCAGCTTCAGATCGAAGCCGCGGCCGTAGCCCTGGTAAGCCGTGGTCGAATCGGAGTAACGGTCGCAGATTACGATCGAGCCCGCTTGCAGAGCGGGCCGTACCTTCTCGCGCACGTGCTGCGCGCGATCGGCAAGCACGAGCAGCAGCTCGGCCGCGACGTCGAGCGAGACTGCGGGGTCGAGAAAGATCGCGCGAATCGCCTGGCCCGCGCGGGTGCCGCCCGGCTCGTGCGTAACGATCGCAGTCCGTCCACTTGCTGTCAACGCGTCGCCGAGTATCGCAGCCTGGGTGGTCTTGCCCGATCCCTCGACGCCTTCGAGCGTGATGAACAGTCCGCGCGCCATCAGCCGCCAAAGTACCAGCGCGTTAGTTGCGGCTGAAACAGCGCATAGATTCCCGCCGCGAGCGCGAGATACGGCCCGAACGGAACCTCGGTGCGCAAGACTGAGAGGTCGGCTTCCGCCTGGTCGGAGGCGGGGTCGGCGAGCGGTTCGGGTCCAACACTAGCGCCCGTTACGACCGTCAGCACGCCGCCAATCACACCGAACACTGAGCCGAAGAAGAGCGTGAATGCGACGCCAATCCAGCCGAGGAAGGCGCCGATCATGCCGAGCATCCAAACATCGCCCATGCCGACGCCCTCGCGCCCGCGCACTAGTTGATAGAGCTCGCCGGTCAGGAACAGCACGCCGGCGCCGAGGATCAATCCGGCCAGCGAGCTGCGCCATCCGATTTCCGGCATTATCAGCGCGCCCGCGAGCAGACCGAGGATCATTCCTGGGAACGTGATCGAATGCGGGATGATGCGCCAGTCGTAGTCGATTACCGCGACGATCCAGAGCGCCGTGCAAAGGACGAAGCGCGCGACCGCGCCGCCGAGCGGAAAGGTGAGGTAGAGATAGAGCGCGGTGATCGCGAGTGCGATCTCAGCCAGGAAGTGCCGGAACGGAATTGGCGCACCGCACATCAGGCATCGGCCGCGAAGTCCGATGTAGGCGAGAATCGGAATATTCACCCAGAGCGGCAGCGTGCGCTCGCAACTCTCGCAGAACGATCGCGGCCCGACGATCGAAACCTCGCGCGGCAGTCGCCAGCCAAGCGACGCGGCGAAGCTGCCGATGCTCGCGCCGAGCAGGAAAGCGATCGTTGCGCCAAGCCAGGTTGGGATCTCGATCATTTGCTGCCCGTCCGCTGAGCAGCCACCACGCTCACCAACACCGTACGTTCACGCGGCCCATCGAACTCCGCCAGCATCACGCCTTGCCACTTGCCGAGCTTCAGCTTCGCGCCTTCGAGCGGGATATTGATCGAGGTGCCGAGCATCACCGAGAGAATATGCGCCTGCGAGTTGCCTTCGCCGTGGCGGTAGCCGCCGTCCCGCGGCACTAGGCGCTGCAGATGCGCGAGCATATCGGTGGTGACGTCGGCATCCCAATTCTCGGAGACGATCACTGCACAAGTGGTATGCGGAACGAAGAGGTTGCAGAGCCCGGTCGTGATCTGTTGCGCGGCGACGGCGCGATTCACCTCGTCGGTGATATCGACGAACTGGGCGCGGGCTTTGGTCTTCACTCGGAAATCGCTCATCGAGATCGAGTTTATGATTGCCGCGCTTCTACTTCCATCGGCGTCTTCTCGTAGCGCTATTGCTTCGGCCCGCAGATGTCCATGGTCAAGTCGTAAGTCGCGCGGATGCCGCGCTTGAGGTTGTCGATCGAGAGCCGCTCGTTGTCGCCGTGCACGCGTTCGATCTCGGATGACGGCAGAATAATCGGCACGAAGCCGTACGACGGCACGCCGTGCTCGCGGAGAAATCGCGAGTCGGTCCCGCCCGTGGTCATCCAGGGCACAACGCTCGCGCCTTTGAAATCGCGCGCCACGACATCCTTGATCGCGGCCCACGCCTCGCCGCTGGTCGGAGAGGGCTCAGCTTCGTCGGGCTTTTGCAGCACGTCGATCGATATTCGATCATCATCCAGCAGGTCGCGCACGTGGCGCAGGAAGGCATCCGGGTCAGTGCCGGGTAGCAGCCGACAATCGATTCCGGCACTCGCTTCCGAAGGCACGACATTCACCTTGTAACCCGAATTGAGCATGGTGAGCGAAATAGTGTCGCGCATCAAGGCGCGGATGTCGTAGGGACGGAGGATCCCCTTCACCGCAAGGTTAGCCATGAACGGCCATGAGAGATGATCGAGTTCAAATGATCGAGGGAAGCTCTGCGTCGCCGCAACCGATTCCATCGCCTCGGCAAAAATCGGCGTGATGCGCCAGTCGGGTTCTTTTTCGATCAATCGATGCAGCGCGTTGACCAGAATCAGGTTCGGATTGTCGGGGCGCGGCACCGAGCCGTGGCCGGCGTGGCCATTGACGGTGAGATGCAGCCAGAAAACGCGCTTTTCTGACACCGCGACAAGAAATGTGACGTCCTTGTTCCCGAGCCATCCGGGCTCGCCCTCCCCACCCTCGTTGATCGCATACGCCGGATCAAAGGCGTCCCAATGATTGGCGGCCATCCACTCGGCGCCATTGGCGCCGCCCGCTTCCTCGTCGGGATTGATCATCATCTCGACGCCGCGGCGGAGCGGGATATTCTGGCGCTTGATCGCGAGCAGCGTCATCAGCGCCATGATGCCGTGAGCCTTGTTGTCGATCGCACCGCGCGCCCAGACGAAGCCCTCGTCGAGGTCGGCGCCGAACGGAGGATGAAACCAGTTCGACGCGATCGCGGGGACAACATCGGCGTGCGACAGCAGGAGCAGTGGCTTCTTGCCCTCGGGTCCGCGGATCTTGGCGACCAGTGACACCATGCCGAGCTTGCTCTCGAACGCCTGGTTCTCGATTCCTTCCTTGTCGAGAATCGCCTTGATGTAGGCCATCGCCTGCGCGGTGTTGCTCGGAGGATTGGTCGTATCGAACTGCAAATAGGTGCGGAAGTAGCCGAGAGCTTCGTCGTCGAGCGCTTTCCAGTCGAGCTTTTGCTGCTGGGTTTGCGCCTCGGCCGAATTGCAAATGATCGCCGCTAGCGCAGGGAGGAGCACAAGGAGGGAGAGCAACGCAATCCAAACCGGGCGACGGTTCATTCAACGGCCTCTCGATTGATCGGGTTCATCGCTGGCACTTGGGGCAGTAGAAACTCGCACGCTGGCTCACCACCACGTTTCGAATGGGAGTCGAGCAGACCAAACACGGCTTTCCCTCGCGGCCATAGACTTGCAGACGTTCGGCGAAGCGGCCTGGTTGCCCGCGCGAATCGCGATAACTACGGAAAGTTGTGCCTCGGCCGCCGATCGCGGCGCGCAGGATTTCTGGCGTCGCTTTGACAATCCCTTCGAGCTCGGCGCGTGTAACGCGCGAGGCGCGCCGCGTCGGCCTCACCCTGGCGACGAACAGAATCTCGGAAGCGTAGATATTGCCCACGCCGGCGACGATCCGTTGGTCCATCAGCAGGTTCTTGATCGCAACCTTCTTGCCGCGCGCCTTCGCCGCCAGGTAGTCGGCGTTGAACTCGCGCGAGAGGGGCTCAGGCCCGAGGCCCTTCAATTCTGCAAGTGCAGCGAGCTTTTCGGTCGGCACGACTTTCATCAGGCCGAAGCGGCGCGGGTCGTTGTAGACGAGGCGCGTACCATCATCGAGCGAGAGCACGACGTGGTCGTGGCGAGGATTGAAGTCTCCAGCGTCGAAGCCGTCGCCGCGATGCGTCCAGCTACCGCTCATGCCGAGATGCGTGAGCATCGTCAGATCGCCGCTCAGGCTCACGACAAGGTATTTGGCGCGCCGCGCGATGTCCTCAATTCGGCGGCCGCCCAGCGTAGCCGCGAAGTCCGGACTGATTCGGCGGCGAAGGCGCGGCTCGTTGATGCGGGCGCTCTCGATCGTCCGGCCGACGGCGGAACGATGCAGAATACGGCGGAGTGATTCGACTTCGGGGAGCTCAGGCATCGCACGTGTCGAGAGTCTGTAGATCGGCGCGCACTATGCGCGCAAGCCTCACGAAATCTTCGACGCCGAGCGTCTCGGCGCGCGCCGCGGGTTTGATTCGCGCCGCTTCGAGCGCGACGGCGACGCGGTCGCTCGCAAGCTTGAGCCCTCCAGCCAAGCTGTTGCGGATCGTCTTCCGCGGCGCCGAAAACGCGGCGCGAATCACGGCCAGCAGCGAAGCTTCCTCGTTGGGCGCGAACACGCGACTCTCGCGCGCAACGAAGCGCATCACCTCGGCGTCGACCTTGGGCCGCGGATGAAAGCTGCCGGCCGCAACTCTGAAGTGCAAATCGATTTTCCAATAGAGCGCGGTGTAAACGCTGAGCGCGGAGTAACCTGCGCCTCCTGGCCGCGCGCGAATGCGCTCGCCGACTTCGCGTTGAACCATCAGCACCATCCGGCTGAACATTGCGGCGTTATCGCTTAGCTTGCGCAGAATCGCGGCCGCGACATTGAACGGCAGGTTGCCAATTATGACCAGCGGAGGACTCAGGTAGTCGGCGTTCAGATCCAAGTGCAGGAAATCTTCATTGACGACGCGCACCATCTCGAATTCCGCGAAGCGCACCGCCAAGCGTTCCGCGAGGCGGGGGTCGAGCTCGACGAGCACCAGGCGGCGAATCGGCTGCTCGACGATATTCTCGGTCAGGATGCCGAGGCCGGGACCGATTTCGAGCACCTCGTCTCCGGGCTCGAGACTCGCGGCGGCGACGATTCGCTCAGCGACGGCAGGATTGACGAGGAAATTCTGGCCGCGCGATTTCGAGGGGCGAACTCCTGCGGCAGCTAGCGCGGGTGCGGGACGCGAGGGGGATTTCTTGCTTGGCGCCGAAGGCTTGGTCTTGCTCGCGGGCGCCTTCGGCGGAGGTCGAGTTGGCACGCGTGAGACCTAAAGTGCAAGGTTCGCTTCGGCGTCGATCGCGAGGTCGTCGCGCTCTCCGCGGAGCAGGCGGTAGCTGCCGGCGAGCGCGATCATCGCGGCGTTATCGGTACAGAACTTGAGCGAAGGCGCGACCACGCGGCGGCCGTCATCGGCTGCAACGGCCGCCAGCTTCTCGCGAAGCCGCGAGTTCGCCGCGACTCCCCCGGTGAGTGCGATGGTATCGACGCCAAGCTCGCGCGCTGCCGCGAGCGTCGGCTTCACCAGCATGTCGACCACGGCTTCCTGGAAGCTCGCGGCCACATCCGCTTGTGCAGCGATCGGGCCGGCTGCCGAGCGGAGCATCGTCGCGACCGAAGTCTTAATGCCGCTGAAGCTGAAGTCCATCGGGGCGCCGCGGACGTGCGCGCGCGGAAAGCGGACGCGCTTGCGATTGCCGCCCTTCGAGAGATCGTCGATTATCTTGCCGCCCGGGTAGCCGAGTCCCATCAGCTTCGCGACCTTGTCGAAGGCCTCGCCGGCGGCGTCGTCGCGCGTGCGGCCGAGGCGCCGATAGCGGCCGAAGTTCTCCACGGCAAAGAGCGCGGTATGCCCGCCCGAGACAACGAGCGCGAGAAACGGAAACCCGATGCGATGCTCGATGAGCGGCGCAAGGATGTGTCCCTCGATATGATTGACGCCGACTATGGGCTTGCCTGTCGTCTGAGCGAGGCCCTTCGCGCACATCAGGCCGACCAGCAGCGAGCCGACGAGGCCGGGACCTCGAGTCACGGCGATGCCCTCGACGTCGCCGAGGGCGCATCCGGCAGACCTAAGCGCGCGCTCGATCACCGGCAGGATTGTGATGACGTGATTTCGTGAGGCGAGCTCGGGAACGATTCCGCCGTAGGCGCGGTGGATATCGTCCTGATTGGCGACGGCGCTCGCGCGGATGGTCACCGCACCGGGAGTTGCGGTCTCGACGACGGCGGCCGCGGCGTCATCGCATGACGATTCGATTCCAAGTATCAGCATCGAGATTTCTGAGGCTAGGAAGAGGTCAAACGAATTCTCGACTCGAAATGGTTGTGGAGCAATGTGCTTGCCCCCGCCCCGATGCGGCAAGGAGTTTTGGGGTTAGGTTGAGACATTTTATTTCTAACTGGTCTTTCACCGAATCCAACTTAACCTTCTTTCCCTTCCGCGGCGGAAAGGAAGCTCGCGGCGCCGCGGTATCGTTGTTTCGCCCTCGGCTTGACCCTGTCGCCACCGACCAATTCGAAGATTCCTTCTTCTTCACCGATTTCTGACTATAGCTGCGCGGCGCAAGGCCAAGAAAGCCGTCAGTCCGATGGTGATGCGTCAGGCGCCGTTGGCGGCGGCTCGGAGGCCGGCGCTCCCGGCGCGGGCCCGGACGGAGGCGCGCCGGGAATGGCGGCGCCGTCTTCGGCGGCGGGGGTCGCGGCATTCGACGGTTGGCTGTAGGCTGCGAGCCGCGTTGCGCCGACGCGCGCGGTCAGGTTGCCGGGAGTGATCGCGAGCGCCTGCTGGTAGGCGTTGAAGGCATCGGTCGGCTGGCCGGCCTGCTCATAGGCGAGACCTTCGAATGCGAGCGCCTCGGCGCGCCAGACGGGATCGGCGCCAAGGCCCGCGGCGGCGCGGCCGAGAAACGTCAGCGCCTGCTTGTAGTCCTTCTTCAGGATGTAAGCGCGGCCGAGGTAGACGTATGCATACGAATTGCTCGGATCGATCGAGATCGAGCGGCCGAGATCGCGAATTGCCTCATCGTAGTGCCCAGCGTCGATTTCCTGGCGCGCCTGCTCGCATATCCTGAGCGAAGCGCCGCGCGCAGGATTCGGCGCAGCCGCGAGCATGCGATCGAGCGGCTGGTCACTGACCCTAAGGGTCGGCGCAATTGAACCGATATCGATCGCGGGCGGAATGTCGGTCGGCTCCGCGGCTGGAGATTCAGCGCGCGATGCCGCGGCGACGGGCGATCCTCCGCTTGCCGGCGACCCTGCGGCCGAGGGCGAGGCAGCAGCCGCGTTGGACGGGCCAGGGGCTCCGGGCGACGAAGCGGCGCCGGCGGCAGGCGTTGGAGTCGCAGTAGGAGTCAAATCGGCGCCGGGAATCGATTCTTCGTTGAACGCGAAGACCTCCTTATTCGGGCCGCCGGCGGGCGCTTGCAGAGCCGATGTGCGCGTCGAGATCGAGAGTGATGCGAGCGCGGCGAAGGTAAACGCAAGCACGGCAGTCGAGAGCGGGCGCATTAATCGTTGGGATCCACAATCGCGTCCGGCAAATCGCTGGTCGCGGCGTGGCCATCCTCGGTGACTGCCCCGCCCGCTTTGTTTTCCGGGCAAACGGTGGTCGGGGCGAGCGCGACGGGGAAAACGCCCTCGATCGACATCGGGCAATTCGGCCCGGCTTTGTCACCGGTGAGCGGATCGATTCTTTCGTCGACCAGGCTGGGCGGTATCGTGAAATCGATCGGCGGGCGTGAGGCGGTCGCCGCCTTCATGAAATTGGTCCAAGCGGGGAGCGATGCCTGCGCGCCGGTGAGGCCTAGCACTTCCTTCTGATCGAATCCGGTCCACACAACAGTGAGCAGGTCGGGCGTGAAGCCGGCGAACCACGCATCCTTCTCATCGTTGGTTGTTCCTGTCTTGCCTGCCGCCGGCCGCGTGAAGCCCATCGTGCGCACGGCCGCGCCGGTGCCGTGATTGATCACCTGCTCGAGCATGAACTGCATCATATACGCGAGCTCGGGCGAGAGAACCTGCTCGGCCGTGAACTCGTGGCCCTCGATCACCTTGCCGTTTTCGTCAACTACCGCGGTGATGGCGTAGGGATGAACCTGGAGGCCGTCGTTGGCGATAATCGCGTAGGCCTGTGCCACCTGGATCGGCGAAACTTCGATACCGCCAAGGATGATCGACGGATAGGCCGGCAGATCGCCGAAGCCGAGCTTGGCAGCCATCGCGCGGATACGATCGAGGCCGACGTCGTTGGCAAGCCGCGCGGTCGCCGAGTTCAAGGATTCCTCGAGCGCCATCTCGAGAGTTACGTGGCCAAAGTAGCGGTCCTTGTAGTTGTTCGGGGTCCAGCTCATGTCGCCGTATTCCCAGGTGAACGGCGCGTCTTCGATGTACGTCGTCGGCAGGAACTTCTGCGGCCCGCCGTCGAGCGTCTCCTGAAACGCGGCGAGATAAGTCACCGGCTTGAACACGGAGCCGGGCTGGCGCTTGCTCTGCACAACGCGGTTGAACTGGCTCTGCTGATAGTCGCGCCCGCCGACCATCGCGCGGATCTTGCCACTCTGCGGCTCGAGCGAGATGAGGCACGACTCGAGCTTGTCCTTCTCCTCGCGCCTGAGGAGCTTGGGATGCTTGGCTTCGAGCTCCGACAGGTTGTGCTCGATTGCGTGTTCAGCGAGCTTTTCGGTGTGCACATCAAGCGTGGTGAATATTCGCAGTCCTTCGGCGCTCAGTACCGACGGCGGATAGCGCTCGGAAAGTTCCTTCTTGACGTAGTCGACGAAGTACGGCGCGTCGTTGTTCTCGGTGTAAACTTCGCGCGGATGCATCAGCTCGGCGACCGCGACATCGTAGGCGGCCTTGCTGATGTACCCGTCCTGGAGCATCGAGGCCAGCACCTCGTCGCGCCGCTGGCGCGCGGCCTCGGGATGCTTCAGCGGGCTCAGCCGATTGGGCGAGCTGATCATGCCGGCAATCGTCGCCATCTCACCGATCGTCAAATCGCGCGGCTCCTTGGAGAAGTAGAATTCGGACGCCTCCCATACTCCGTAGATTCCCTCCTGGCCGCGCTGCCCGAGGTAGATATCGTTGATGTAGTTCTCGAGGATTTCGTCCTTGGAGTAGCGCTGCTCGGCAATATAGGCCATCAGCGCTTCCTTGATCTTGCGCTTGTAGCTGCGCTGCGGCGTGAGGAAGAAGTTCTTCATCAACTGCTGGGTCAAGGTCGAGCCACCCTGGCGCGTATGACCCGAGGTGAAATCGATCCAGGCGGCCTTGATCGTGCGCACGATGTCGATGCCGTGATGCTCGTAGAAGCGATGGTCCTCGGCGGCGAGGATCGCGTCGATCATGGCGGGCGGGATCTGCGAGAGGCGCACGAGGCGCCGCTGCTGCCAATCGCCCTGGAAGATGCCGCTGATAAGTTCGGGCTCGAGCTCGAAGGAATAGATCGGGCGATGCGTGGCGGGATCTTCCATCGACACGATGCTCTCGCCTTTGAGATTCAGCTGCACGATCTCGCCGGACTCGTTGCGATAGGGATAGGCGAAGCTATGGAGGAAGAGCACCAGCTGGCCGCGCGCTTTGTCGTAGCTGTATTCGCCGCGGGTCGCGACCTGGCCGGCATCGACGCGATGGTAGTTGAGGCGCGCGAGACGCTGGAAGAACCCCACGTCGGACAACGAGCTGCCGGGATAAACCAGCAGCGAATCGGAATAGATGCGCGAGGGGATGTTCCACCGCTGGCCGGAGAAACGCGCCACGACTTCAGCTTCGAGCTGATGGTAGTAGCTGATGAAGATGTAGAGCGTGGGCGGAATCGCGAACAGAAATGTCGCACCGATCACGAGCAACGCGATCTTCAGGATTCGTTTAAACATGGGACCGCGTCGGTCAGAAACTGTTGGCGTGGAGCTGCGGAGCGATCCTCAGGCTTCGGGCTTGAGCGCGATGTATTCGGTGGTGTCGTTGCGCTTGATGAGGAGCAGGACGATCTTACCCTTGCCGCTCGCCTGCAGCGCCTTCTGATACCCGTTCACGTCGCGGACCGGTGCGCGATTGACCTCGACAATAACGTCACGCGCGCGCAGCCCTGCCTCGTCGGCGCGGCTGCCCGGTTGGACCGATGAAATCACCACGCCGGTGACAGTATCGAGCCCGAGTTCATGCGCAAGATCAGGACTCAAGTCTTTGACGTGCAGGCCAAAGGGAGAAGGTGAGCCGATATCGGGCTTATCCTGGTTTTCGGCCGAGGCGAGTTCCTCCTCGTGCGACTCGGTGATGACCAGCGGCAAATCCATCGTCTGCTTGTCGCGAATGATCCTGAGCGTCGCCGCGTGGTTGAGAGGAGTTTCACCAACGCGCAACACCAGGTCATGGGAATTCAGAATCGGCTGGCCATCGAGTGCGACGATCACGTCGCCGCGCTTCACGCCCGCCACCTTCGCCGGGCCGTTCTTGAGGACCTCAGCAACGAGAGCGCCGCGCGAATCGGGCAAGCCCATGGATTCGGCGAGTTCTGGCGTGATCGGCTGGACATAGACGCCGAGCCATCCGCGAACGACTTTGCCCGAGCTCCTAAGCTGCGCCAGCTCATCCTTGATCATGTTGACCGGGATGGCGAAGCCGATGCCCATGTTGGAGCCGGTGCGCGTGTAGATGGCCGAGTTCATGCCGATCACCTCGCCGCGCAGGTTGATCAGCGGTCCACCCGAGTTGCCCGGGTTAATCGAGGCATCAGTCTGGATAAAATCGTCATAGTTGTCGGGAATGAAGCGGCCCTTGGCGCTCACGATTCCAACGGTCACCGAATGGTCGAAGCCGAACGGATTGCCGATCGCCATCACCCATTGTCCGACCTTCACGTCGTCGGAATTGCCGAGCGGTGCGACGGGCAGCTCATGCTTGGGATCGATCTTGAGCAGCGCCACGTCGCTCTTCTCGTCGTGTCCGATCAGTTTGGCCGTGTAGTTGGTTCCGTCCTGCAGCGTGACGGTGATCTTCGCGGGATGATCGACGACGTGATCGTTGGTCAGCAGGTAGCCGTCTTTGCTCACGACAAA